>JAMOVG010000141.1:0-10000 GCA_027061725.1 Desulfobacteraceae bacterium | reverse complement strand
AGGGCTCTAAAAGCCTTGATTTCTTAAAGGAAAAACTTGAAAATAGTTGCTAAAAGCTTTATGAAAACAAAGATAATGGGCTATTAGCATTTTCTATGACTTTGAGTTGTTGAGGAAGTGACCCGCCGGCCATGAGAAGCCTTTTTACAAAAAGACGGCTCCGCCTTCTAGAAATGGAACTGCTGGAAAATCGCATTTTCCTGGATGCCAACCCGCTGGCGGCTGTCGACGGCGGCGATGCCGCCGATGCCCAGGATGTGCACCTGGAGGCCGCGGCCCCCAACGATCTACTGGCCGCCGAAGACGTGCACGACGGACAAAGCCTCGAAGCGCCTCTCGATGCCGCCGAGGTCGCAGAGGGAGACGGTGGGGCAGAATCCCAGGACAGCGCAGCCGATGGAGCTGAGGATGTCGCTGCGAGCGCGGATTCCGCGCCGACGGTCGAAGATCCTGACCAGGCCGTGGACGCCGAAGCCCCATCTACGGAAAACGGAGACACCACTTTCGGCGATTTGTTGCAGACCGGGGACCAGCAGGAATCCCCCTCGGCTGACACCGCCCAGTCTCAGGATACGGACAACGATGGCGATGTGACGAACACGATCGCCACGCCTGCGGATTCTTCCGCCCAGGATACCGGTGTCGTGCAGGACGCCGCCCTCGAAACATCAGCGGACACAGCGGACGCGGATTCATCCGCGGAAACCCTTCTGGAGACAGACGGCGCGCAAAGCGGGCCTGCCGCCACCCTTACCGACCAGCACGCCACAGACACTACAGGGGAAGAAGGCGTCGCCGCCACTGAAACCCAGGATTTTGATGCTGTGGCAGGCCAGGACGCGGCCGCTCCGCTATCCGATGCGGAGCAAGGCGAACTTGTCGTGGCAGAGACAACCGACGGCACGCAGGAGGGAGATGGGGACTTCTTGGGAGATCCCCTCCTCACCGATGCCAGCAGCCAGAACGCCGGCCTGGAAACCGAAGCACTCGACCCCATGATCGGGGAGGATTTCAGCTTCACCTACTCCTTTGAAAACACCCTTTCCCAGACCGGCTACGGTCCCTATGTGGACATCTATTTCCCGACCAGCGGGCTGCAGGGGGACCACCCTGATCCCCAGCCGCCGGGAAGCGACATCTACGACGGTATCAAATTCGTCTCAGCCAGCTATTTCGACAGTCCCGTGACCGCCGTGGAGCAGACTTTCGATGCCACGGGTCAGCTTGAACATCCTTTTGCCAAAGACAGTAGCGGTGAGCCGATGATTGTTTTCGGGTCAGAGGGTGACACTTATGTCAGTCTGCAGTTGCCCTTTGGTTCTTACACGCCACAGCAACCAGTGGCGGACATCCGCATCACGGCCCATATGAGCAACCTTGCCGAAGTGGACGAGCCTCTTGAGGTCACCACCTCATCGGGTTTTATGTTCGGATTCGACCCCTTGAACAACCCTAAAATAGACCCCTCTCAGCTTAATCAAGGCGCTACCGATATCACATGGCTACCGGAGGTCATACGGTATCAGAAAAACCATTCGGGAAGCGAAGACGAGACGGCCACAGGGCCCAATTATACTCAATCCTATTCCATCTCTGTAGACGTGGCTGCCGGACAGCTGCTAGAAAATATACGGATTATTGATACGGTACCTGACAATATCGTCTTTTTGGGCAACGTGGCCGGTGGGACGCTTGTGCAGCAGCCGAACGCAGGCAACGGCAACACCCTAATCGTGGATCTTGGCGACATTACCGGGGTCGCCGGGAACGATGCTACTGTGACGTTTGATTTTTATGTGGGAAATATCCTGGCGGACTGCGATACCAGCGAGCAAGTGACTAATGACATGCACGTAGAAGCGCTTTGGCATCCTCTGGACGACCGCGATCCCGTCGTCGATCCGCTGATCATCGACCGCGAGGTGGATGATAATGGCAACATATCCAACGATTCGGACGATGTTTTTACAGCTCAGCCTCTCGTTATTCAAAAGACGGCCAGTGATGAGAACGGGGGAATCTACAAACCCGGTGATATCGTTCGGTATACTTTGCAGTTTCAAATATCCGACTACCATGCTCTGGGTAACATTGAGATACAGGATCTGATGTCCGACGGTATGGCCTTTTACCAGGACGCCACGCACCAGTCCGGTTTTGCCATCCAGGACCAGTATGGAAATTATACCGGTGACTTCACCGTGGGTAGCGATATGGATGTCATTTCCCGCCCGGATCTCGGTGACCTGACTGAAATTGACTTTCACGTTAGCCAGGCGATCATCACCGCGGGCGACCACTTAGGCGACGGTATTCTCGAAGGCGGCCGGACTAATGGTACCATGGGTGGCGCTGCCTTTGGGACCATCGTGTATTACGGTCAAATCCAAGAGCATTATACTTCCCCAAGTGTCCCCGTAGACCAGGGCGACACGTTAAGCAACGAGGTCACTGTCGATGTTGATCGATTCACTTACACTGGTGGTGTGCTAAACGATACCCCTGCCTGCAGTATGACGGGGGTAGACGGCTCAGACGCGGAAGTGGTGATGCCGGTGGGCGGCGTGGACAAAGCGATCTTTGCGGTAGATGGCGCCCCGGTAGGGTCGTCTCCGGTTCATGTCACGCCCGAGAGTGCGGTTACCTACCGTCTAACCTATCAGTTGCCTAACAGTGATTTTAACGACATGGTTCTGGAAGACTATTTGCCGCTACCCATTTTTGATGCAGGCGATCCAGACCATGATCCCGCCACGGCCAACGGATGGGTGACCCACTTTACGGCCAGCGATATCGACGATACAGTCCCTGATGTAGGGCATGTCAAATTTGGTCCTCAAGAGACGTTTTTCTCCTATTCTGGATTGTCGCCAGCGGTTAGCGCGAACAACGACCAGAATGCATTAATTTTCGACTGGGAAGGTCACTACGATCCTGCCCACCAGATGACAACCGTGGACTTGCTGTTTACCGTCAAGGTTTCCACCGAACCTTTCACCAATGGACTCTATCTTACCAACTTGGTGCAGGCACGGGAAGACGGTAACTATACCACCACCACCAGCAATGATATTATCCAAGTGGTTCTCGATGAACCTAAACTTGAAATCACCAAAGGCGTTATTGCCACCAACAACGCCAGCGGACAATTCAGTGGCGCTGTCGGACCGGTTGCTTTTTCAAATCCTGGAAGTGGAGGATTCCGCGGTTCTGCTGCTGTCACTGAAAGCGGACTGGACAACATCCCCATTGATGCCGACCTGAGCGATATCGATGCCGCTGATTTGATTTCCTTCGCTATAGTCGTACGCAACGTAGGCCACTACGATGCTTGGGACATCCACATTGATGATAACCTGCCTAGTGGTTTCGAGATCCCTTCGTCCGGGGCTCAACTAAATCTTTCCGTTACTGATGGTGCTGGAAATGCCCTGACCTTCACGGACGGCAGCGGAGACGCCATCGGAGACGCCGGGTTTGATTTTTTCAACGAGGGTCTTGAAATCAACACCCCGCTGGCCGGCAACATTGAGAGCACCGACCAGTCCGACAACATTCTGATCATCACCTACGATCTCCTGACCGAGGACACCCTCGAGTCCCTGCAGCACATGGAAAACACCGGCGAGGTTACCCATTACGCCGCCGCCCACGAAGGCACTAATTTCATTCCCCAGGGCATCGAGGAAAAGGCCCTGGTGACGGCCGCCGTGCCCGAAGCCGCCAAGGATCTTGACTCCAGCGAGATTGAGAACGGGGCCAACGCGCGGGAGGAGGTGGTCATTGGCGAGCAGGCCACCTACACGGTGACCATCACGCTGCCCGAGGGGGTCACGCCGGCGGCGGAGCTGGTGGACACGCTGGACAGCGGCCTGACTTTCGCAGGCCTGGACTCGGTGCAGGCCTTCAGCGGCGCCACCGATGTCACCGACACTGTGGTCACCACGAGTCTCGGCTCTTTTAGCGCGGTGACGCCGGTGGGATCCGGTTCCGGCCCCATCCGCTTCGATCTGGGCACCATCACGAACCACGACACCGACAACGATCAGGCCGAGACCCTGGTGCTCACCTACCGCGTTTACGCGGACAACGTGCAGAGCAACCAGAGCGGCACGCAGCTGGACAACGCGGCGGTGCTCAATTTCACGGGAGGACACTCCGATACGGTGGACGCGCCGGATCTCACGGTGATCGAGCCTGACCTGGCGGTGGACAAGGCAGTGACGGTCAACGGCAGCGGCACGGTGGGAGATGCGGGCGACCCGGTGGAGTACACCATCCGCATGGCGCACAGCGGCGCCTCTGAGACAGATGCTTACGACGTGACCATCTCCGACCCGCTGCCGGCCGAGATCAGCGGTGCGCAGGTGAGCGCAGTGACGGACAGCGACGGCGTGCTGACGGTGTCGGATTTTGCCATCGACGCTAGCAACCGGCTGACGCTCACCACGCCCATCGACATGCTCGAAGGCCGGGTGATCACGGTTACGGTGACGGGTACGCTGGCGGCCACGGTGACGCCGTCGCAGTCCATCACCAACACGGCAAACGTGCAGTGGCAGAGCCTGGGCACAGGCCACGCCAATAACGGCACGTCCCATGAGCGCACGGGCGCGGACGGGCCGGGCAGCGGCCTGGACAACTACGCCCACAATGACGGCGCCACGCTGCAGATACCCGCACCCACCATTGACAAGCGGGCCTCCGGCGCTTACACCATCGGCGAGGAGATCACCTACGACATCGTCATGACCCTGCCGGAGGGGACCATCGACAGCCTGGTGGTGCTGGACGAAATCCCCGACGGCCTGGTGTACATCGGCTACAACATCCTTCCTGACGGGATACTGAACAACCCCACCGTGGACACCTCCGCCGGCGACGGCAACGACGTTTCTTTCGACTTCGGAATACGCAACGTCATCCCCGGCTCGTCCGGCATGGCCAGCGACAACTTCACGCTGCAGGTGATCGCGCGGGTTGACGACATCGCCGCCAACTCCGACGGCGTTTCCCTGGTCAACCAGGCATCGCTGGACTACATCGACGCCGACCACAACCCCCAGTCCATCGGGCCCGACCAGGCCACCGTCGACATCGTCGAACCGTGGATTGCTACGAACAAGACCGTTGCTGATGAGAGCGGGGACCAGGATGTGGCGCGCCTGGGGGAAGTGCTGACGTACACCGTGCGCTTTGAAAACCAGGGCCACTCCACGGCCTATGAGGTCGACGCCCTGGACACCCTGGCGCCTGGCACCGGTTTCGACGGCTTGTCGCGCGTGGTTTACCACGACAGTGCCGCCGGTTCGGACACGGACATCACCGCCGCGAGCTTTGGGATCGACAACGGTGACGGCACCGTGGGTTTCGGTTCTACGGACGGCGACTCTTGGGACATCGCGCCGGGCGACTACGTGGAGATTCAGTACAGCGCCCGGGTGCTGGCCGCCTGGTTTGCTCCGGGCTCGCATGAAAACACTATCGACGCCGACTGGAGCGGCCTGGACGGCGGTTTGACGGCCAGCCCCCACCAGCGCATTTACGACGACGGTGCCACTCTGCCGGGATCGCCCGTGGACGGCGACCAGGACACCGACACAGCGATCTACAATGTCCCACGGGGAGACGGCGAGATCGGTGACACGGTCTGGTTCGACGTGGATGCCGGCGGCGGGTCCCACCAGGATGCCGGCGAACCGGGGATCCCCGGGGTAGAGCTGGACCTGGAAGTGCTTTACAACGGCAGCCACTACTACACAACGGTCACCACGGATGCCGACGGCCACTACCTGTTTTCCCACCTGCAGGGCAACGTTAACTACGTGGTCGTGCTGGATCCGACCACCTTGCCGGCCGGTATGACCGAAACCTACGCCCTGGACGGCGCGGGGTCTTACCAGGCAACGCATTTTCTCACGGGCTCGGGCGCCTCGGGCGACCCGGTGGAGCATTTCAACGATGCCGACTTCAGCTACAGCGGCGCCGGCGTCATAGGGGACTACGTCTGGTACGACGCCAATCAGGACGGCATTCAGGATCCCACGGAAATGCCCATGGACGGGGTTTCCATCGACATCACGGGCGACCTGGACGGCGACGGCACCATCGACTATACCGACACGCGCGTCACCGATGCGCATGGCCGCTATCTGTTCGAGCATCTGCCTTTCGTGAATTACACGCTGACCGTTGACCAGACCAGCCTGCGAAACGGTCTGACGGTCCCCACCTGGGACCGTGACGGTGCCTTGGATCACACCACGGACGTGGCCCTGACCGCTGCCGCGCACCAAGTGCGCGACGCCGATTTCGGATATGCAGGCTCCGGAGAGATCGGTAATCTCATATGGGACGACCTGAATGCCGACGGCAGTAGCGATTCCGGCGAACCGGGGCTGACCGGTGTCGGTATCATTCTGGCGGGCGACCTGGACGGCGACGGCAGCCCGGATTTCACCCTGCGGACTGTCACCGACGGCAGCGGCGGCTACCTATTCGACGCACTGCCCCAAGCGGATTACAGCGTAACCATAGACCAGGGAACCCTGCCGGCCGGCTACATCCCGTCCGGCGACCCCGACAGCACCCTGGACAACACCTCGCACCTGATCCTGGCCGCCGGTGCCATGGACAATATGAACCAGGACTTCGGCTACACCCGCACCGGATCCATCGGTGATACCGTCTGGTACGACGCCGACGCGAACAGCGTGCAGGGCGCGGGTGAGCCCGGACTGGCGGGTGTAAACGTCGTCCTCGTGGGCGACGTGGACCTGGACGGCACGCCGGACACCCTGACCACCACCACCGACGGCAGCGGTCGCTATCTTTTCGATCATCTGCCCCTGGGCAATTACCGCGTCAGCGTGGGGTCCGCCTCTCTGCCGGGCGGCATGCGGCCGACCTATGACGCGGACGGCATCGGCACGCCCCATACCACGGCCGTTTCTCTTGCTTACGGCCAGCACAACCCGAATATCGATTTCGGCTACACCGGCACCGGTACCATTGGCGACACCGTCTGGAACGATTTGAACCGCAACGGGGCCCAGGAGGCCGGGGAACCCGGCATCGCGGGGGTGGCGGTCCACCTGACGGGCGATTTCGACCACAACGGCTCGGTGGATTACGCGGTCACCGCCAGCACCGACGCCCGCGGCCGCTACCTCTTTACCCATCTTCCGGCGGGCAGCTACACGTTGACCCTGGATCCGGCCACCTTGCCGCCCGGCCTGGCCCAGACCCACGATCCGGACGGCATCCTGGACGGCTCCAGCAGTCTCCGGTTGAGGGCCGGGCAGCACAACCTGGACCAGGATTTCGGCTACGCGCGGCCGCCGTATTCCCCACAGGAGCCGGTGGCTCCTCCGGTGGAGCCGCCGTTTCCGCCGGCCACATCACCAGAGCCCGGGCCGCCGCCCACCGGCCTGCAGTTCGGTTTCGACGCGCTTTACATTCCCGCGGGGCCGGCTGGCCTCCAGCGGCCTGTCGAGAATCTCTGGTACGCCCCGGAGCAGCCGGAGGTGTTTGCCAAACCGCTGATCCCCGTGGCGCCCATATACACGGGAGTTGCCGAACCGGGCACTACCCTACGCCTGGACATTTACGATGCCATGGGAAACCGCATCGGCAGCCAGACCGTCATGGCCGACACTGGCGGCAACTGGCTGGCCGGCTTTTCCGGAACCCTGATGTACGACGAACCCCATCACGTGGATATACAGCAGACGCTGTCGAGTTACAATACGGCCACCGGTGCAGGCTACAACCTGCGCACCTATTTCAGCCCGGCGCCAGAGAGCAAACCCTTCTTCTACTCCGGCATTTCCGAGGCGGGTGTGTTCACCAATACGGCTTCGGTGGCGCTTGATGCCATGCACAACTTCAACTACAACCCGCTGCGGATCGACTGGGACCGGTTTTACGGATACGAGTTTCTCGTCTCTTCGGCCAACCCGTCCCAGAGCGGCTGCTGATTTTCAGAGGAAAGAACCCATGCGTTGTCCGTTCTTCAGAAAAATGGTTTCGGGCCTGCTGCTGACGGCCGTTTTGCTGCTTGCGGCCTCGGCCGGCCAGGCCGCCGAATTGGACCTTCAGGCGCAGTACCCCGAGTTGAAAAAGAAACTGCTGGAGCGCTACCAGGAGACCATCCAGAAGCTGGCCGGAGCTGAGAAGGCCTACGAGCAG
Organism: Desulfobacteraceae bacterium; assembly: GCA_027061725.1. Taxonomy (GTDB): domain Bacteria; phylum Desulfobacterota; class Desulfobacteria; order Desulfobacterales; family JALSRD01; genus JALSRD01. The sequence goes on along the minus strand of JAMOVG010000141.1, from coordinate 1,810 downwards.
CGCATTGACTCGGCCTTCCCGACCGACCCCGAATTCAAGCGCGAGGCCCTGCCCGAGGGCTACCGGCCGTGGTGGACCCCCGAGGTGCGGGGCGAGATGGGCGAACCCGCCACGGCCGCCCCCGAGGATGTGGAGAAGCTCTTCGTCAGCGCCCTGAAGTACTCTTCCCAGATCAGGGCCTTCAGCGATCTCCCTTTGATCCGCGAGACCACCATCCAGGAGGCCGAGGGCCCCTACGATTTTCGCCTGTTCGCCGAAGGAAGGTACGACAACCTCAACGAACCCGTGGGAGATATTCTGCGCACCGGCGGATCCGACCGGTACAAGCAATACTCCCGCAGCGTAGCCGCCGGCATCCGGAAAAAGTTCAAACTGGGAACCGAAGTCGAGTTGAAGCAGTCCCTGGAGGGCATTGACACCAATTCCATCTACTTCACCCCTGAAGACCAGGCCTGGGCGCGAACGCGCCTGGTGGTGCGCCAGCCGCTGTTGCGCGGCGCCGGAACGAAGTACAACCAGAGCGTTATCGAATTGGCGCGGGTGGACTACAGCATCTCCGAGTCCGAACTGCGGCGCCAGGTGGAAAGCCACCTGCTGGAGATATCGCGCGCCTACTGGGGGCTCTACCTGGAGCGCGCCATGCTGGTGCAGAAGAAAAAACTGGCGTACGAGACCGAGAAAATCTACCACAAGATGAAGCAACGCCAGGGCCTGGACGTGCAGGCCAGCTTGCTGGCCCGGGCACGTTCGCAGGTGGTGGCGCGCCAGCTGGACGCCGTCGAGGCCGAGTATGCCATGCGCAACGCCGCCGACCGCATTCGGGCGCTGGTCAACGACCCGGCCCTGGTGAGTTCGCAGGGCATTGAAATCGTCACACGGCAGATGCCGCGGCATGACCTCGAAGACCTGCCTGTGGATCAGGCCCTGCAGACCGCCCTGGAAAATCGCCCCGAAGTCGAGCAGGTTATCCGGCAAATTCAGGCGGCCGCCATCCGCCTGATGCGCTCTGACCGCGAGACGCTGCCCGACCTCGACTTTTTCATCGAAACATACGTCATCGGCCTGCGCGGGGACTACGAGTACGGCACCGCCTACAGCCGCCAGTTCGACACCGGAGGCCCCAGCTACAGCCTGGGCCTGCGCTTTGAATACCCCCTGGGCAACAACGCCGCCGAAGCCCGGCTGCTGCGCAAACGCCTGGAGGTGCGCCAGCTGCTCAGCCAGCTCGACACCACCGTGCAGAACGTCTTCCTGGAGGTGCAGGTCTCGTTCCGTGACATGCTCAAAAACTACAAGGAAATGGTGCGCCGCTACCAGGTCATGGAGTCCACCGCCGAGGAGATCCGCGACCTGGTCGAACGCATCGACAACCTGCTGGTGCAGGACGAGGCTTTTGGCAACGCCCTGTATCGCCTCATGGACGCCCTTGACCGCATGAGCGAGGCCGAAGCCACCTTCGCACGCAGCGAGCTGACCTACAACCTGTCGCTCTACAACCTCAACCGCGTCATGGGAGTGCTGGTCAGCGTCAACAACATTCGCATTACCCGCGACAAAGAGGACGACCTGCCGGTCATCCGCCTGGTGCGCGAGTAGGGAAGGGGAGCGCTACCGCCATGCGCCGCAACCACCTTGTCCGCGCCGTGGGCAGGGCCATCCTTCTGCTGGCGGTTTTGCTGTCGGCCCCCCCCGTCCTGGCGCAGCGCTACGAAGGATTCCTGGAGCCCAACCGGAAGATCGACCTGACGCCGCCTTTCCGCGGCATCCTGGCCAAGCTCTACGTCCGGGAGGGCGATCGTGTGCGGCCCGG
>JAMOVG010000140.1 GCA_027061725.1 Desulfobacteraceae bacterium | reverse complement strand
TGGCCGACGGCGTGCGCAAGCAGTGCGAGAAACTGGGCATCAAGGTGCTGGCCCACGACCATGTCAACCAGGGCGACAAGGATTTTTCGGCCGTGCTGACCAAGGCCAAGAAGGATAACGCAGACGTTTTTTACATGTGCCTGCAGAACCACTCTTCAGGCAGTCTGATGGCCATCCAGGCCAGGCGTGCCGGCCTCAAAAGCACCATCGTCAGCCAGGACGCCATGTACCACCCCAACTTCATCAACGTGGCCAAGGATGCCGCCAATGGTATCTACGTGACGTTCGGCTATGTCGACAAGTCCACGCCCAGCTACCAGAAATACGCCAAGATCTTCACCGCCAAATATGGCAAGATCGGTGCCTACGCCACTTACGCCTACGACGCTGCCACCGTGCTGCTCAAGGCCATCAAGCAGGCCAAATCCACCGATCCCAAGAAGATCAAGGCCGAGATCATGAAGATGGACTTCCAGGGGGCCTCCAAGCGTATCAAGTTCCGCCCCAACGGGGACTCCGGCTCCAACTACATCATCTTTAAGATCGAAAACGGCAAGTACGTGAAATACTGGGATCCTGAAAAGGGCAAGCTGTAAAGACGTCCCGTCAGGTCCACCGCGGGAGCCCGGCCGTCGGGCCGGGCTCTTTGCATTCCCGTTCCCCGTGTGCGCACCGTGCTGAGAGTCTATGGACTATTTCATTCAACAACTGATCAACGGCATCACCCTCGGAGGCCTTTACGCCCTCATCGCCCTGGGCTACACCATGGTCTACGGCGTCATCCAGCTCATCAACTTCGCCCACGGTGAGTTCTTCGCCGCCGGGGGCTACGTGGGGGTGATTCTGCTCAACTATTTCGCCGGCCTGGGATACCTCAAGACCCATCCCTGGGTCTGCCTGGGGGCCTCGCTGGTGCTCACCATGATCTACTGCGCTTTCCTGGCCATGGCGGTGGAAAAAGTGGCCTACAAGCCGCTGCGCTTTTCATCGCGCCTGGCGGCCCTGCTGTCGGCCCTGGGTATGTCCATCTTCCTGCAGAACGGGCTCATGCTGACCCAGGGCGTCTTCGACAAGCCCTACCCCATCGAGCTGGCCGAGGGGGGCTTTGAAATCGGTGCCATCAGCTTCAATTACCTCCAGATTCTCATTGTGGCGCTGACCATCCTGCTGCTCATCGGCCTGAATTTCCTGGTGTTCAAAACCCGGGTAGGTATGGCCATGCGGGCTACGGCGCAGGACAAGATCATGTCCTCGCTGGTGGCCATCAGCAGCAACCGCATTATCTCCCTGACCTTCGCCATCGGCGCCGGGCTGGCCGCCGCGGCCGGCATCATGGTGGGTTTTTATTACGGGTCGGTGCGCTACGACATGGGCTTCGTGCCGGGCATCAAGGCCTTTGCCGCCGCAGTGCTGGGCGGCATCGGCAACATCACCGGCGCCATGCTGGGTGGCCTGATCATCGGCATGGTGGAGGTTTTCGGCGCCGGCTACATTTCCGGCCAGTACAAAGATGTCTTTGCATTCATCATCCTAATCGCCGTGCTGTACTTCAAGCCGACGGGTATAATGGGCGAGAACGTCGATGATACGAGAGTTTAAAAAAATCTGGAAACCGTACACGATCGGGATGCTGTGGCTGCTGGGCCTGCTGTGGCCCCTGTTGGGAATCCATCCTGACGGCACGCTGTCCTTCGGTTCGACCTTCCGCGTGTGGTTCTACATCCTGGTGGTCACGCTGACCTGTGTGATCCTGTACCTGCTCAACAAAAGCCAGGCCCTGAAACCCATGCAGGCCGTCATCGGCCGTTTCCGGTCGGCCACCAGCGCTTTCGGCGCCAAGGTCCCCCGGGCCTTCTGGTTCGGCCTGCTGGCCGTGGTGATGCTGGCCTACCCCCTGCTCACCGACCGCTACGCCCAGGACGTGGCCATCATCGTGCTGATTTACATCTGCCTGGGGCTGGGGCTCAACATCGTGGTGGGCCTGGCCGGCCTGCTGGACCTGGGCTACATCGCCTTCTACGGGGTGGGCGCCTACACCTACGCGCTGCTCAACATCCACTTTGGCATGAGTTTCTGGATCTGCCTGCCCATCGCCGCCGCCCTGGCCTGCATCGCCGGCTGCCTCATCGGCTACCCGACCCTGAAAATGCGCGGCGATTACCTGGCCATCGTCACCCTGGGTTTCGGCGAAATCGTGCGCCTGATTCTCAACAACTGGATGTCACTGACCAACGGCCCCAACGGCCTGCTGGGCATCAAGGCCCCGGGCATCTACATCCCGACCTTTGAGGGCGGCTTTAGCCTGGAATATTTCTACCTCAAAAAACTCTACTATCTCTATTACATCGCCCTGGCGCTGGCGGTGTTCACCGTCATCGGCGTTTACCGGCTGAACTTTTCGCGCATCGGCCGGGGCTGGGAGGCCATCCGCGAAGACGAGACCGCAGCCGAGCTCATGGGCGTCAACACCTTCACGCTCAAACTGCTGGCATACGCCATGGGCGCCATTTTCGCCGGCCTGGCGGGCGCCTTTTTCGCCGCCCGCATGCGCTTCGTCAGCCCCGAGAGTTTCACCTTCCTGGAATCGGCCATGGTGCTCTCCATGGTGGTGCTGGGCGGTATGGGATCCATCCCCGGCATCATCCTGGCTGTCATCGCGCTGATCGTTCTGCCGGAGGCCTTCCGGGGGGTGGAGATGTACCGCATGCTGGCCTTCGGTGCCAGCATGACGCTGATGATGCTGTTCCGTCCCGAGGGGCTCATCCCCGCCAAGCGGGTGGGCGGACGCTCCGAGGAAAGGGAGGGATGACCATGGCTGACCAGCCGCTTCTGGAACTCAAAAACGTGTCCGCCAGCTACGGCAACATCAAGGCCCTCAAGGGCATCTCGCTAAAGGTCTACCCCGGCGAGATCGTGGCCATGATCGGGGCCAACGGCGCCGGCAAAAGTACCACCCTGATGGTCACCTGCGGCATCATCCCCATCGACGAGGGTGACATCCTCTACGACGGCAGGTCCATCCGCGGCGTGGCGGCCGAGAAGCTGCCGGTGCGGGGACTCTGCCAGGTGCCTGAGGGGCGACGCATCTTCCCCCGCCTGACGGTCCACGAAAACCTGGAAATGGGCGCCTTCTATCGCCGAGACCGGGCCGAAATTGAAAAGGACATGGAATACGTCTACAATCTGTTTCCGGTCCTGCGCGAGCGCCGCAAACAGCAGGGCGGCACCCTGTCAGGCGGTGAGCAGCAGATGTTGGCCATCGGACGCGCCCTGATGACGCGTCCTCGAATGCTGTTGATGGATGAACCGTCTCTGGGACTGGCGCCGCTGTTCGTGCAGAAGATTTTCGACATCATCCACGACATCAACCAGCAGGACGGCACCACCATCCTGCTGGTGGAGCAGAACGCCAATCTGGCCCTGCAGGCCGCCTCGCGCGGATACGTACTGGAAACCGGCACCATTACAATGGAAGACAAGGCCGACCGTCTGCTCCACAACCCGGAAATCCGCAAAGCCTACCTTGGAGAATAGCCACGCCATGAAGCCCCTGCGCACCTGGTCGCCCCCCGGCCAGTGGCGGAAAATCACCACCATCGACCTGCACACGGCCGGGGAACCTTTCCGGGTCGTCACGCGCGGCCTTCCCGAGCCGGCCGGTGACGGCATCCTGGCCCGCCGGCGCTACATGCGCGACCACCTGGATCACCTGCGCACGGCACTGATGTGGGAACCGCGGGGCCATGCCGACATGTACGGCTGCGTGGTCACCCCCCCGGAATCCGACGACGCCGATTTCGGCGTGCTCTTTCTGCACAACGAGGGCTACAGCACCATGTGCGGCCACGGCATCATTGCCATGGCCACCCTGGCGGTGGAAACCGGCCTGGTAACGGTACAGGAACCCGAAACCGTAATCCGCATTGACGCCCCGGCCGGCCTCATCACGGCCCTGGTGCGGGTACGCGACGGCCGCGCCGTCAGCGTGGCCTTTCGCAACGTGCCCTCATTCGTACTGGCCCTGGATCAGCATGTCGACGTACCTGATTGGGGCCGGGTACGTTACGATATCGCCTTCGGCGGGGCCTTTTACGCCTACGTGCAGGCCGCCGACCTGGGGCTCACCACCCGCCCACAGGACGTCACCCGGTTGATAGAAGCGGGCATGGCCATCAAACGGGCGGTCATGGCCAGCCGTCCCGTGCCGCACCCCTTCGAGGAGGACCTGAGCTTTCTGTACGGCACCATTTTCATCGGCCCGCCGCATGCAGCGGATGCCCACAGCAGCAACGTGTGCATCTTCGCCGAGGGGGAAGTGGACCGCAGCCCCACCGGAACAGGCGTAAGCGGGCGATTGGCGCTGCACATGGCACGCGGGGAAATCGGAGAGGGGCAATCCGTCCGCATCGAGAGCATCATCGGTACAAGCTTCACGGGCCGCGTGGTGGAGCAGACCACCTTCGGCCCTCACCCGGCCGTCATCCCCGAGGTGGAGGGGTCCGCTCACATCGTGGCCCGCTGCGAGTTTCTGATCGACCCCGAAGACCCGCTCAAGGACGGATTTATCTTGAGATAGATTCAGGTGTCAGAAAAAAACAAGCGGCCGCAGGGCCACCTGTCAACCGCTTTGCGGTGAGGAAAAGAGAGATGAAGCTGATCCTGCTGATGGCGGTCACCGTGGACGGCATGATTGCCCGCGACGACGCGCATTTTCCGGACTGGACGGGCCGGGCCGACAAGCGCCTGTTCGTGGAGATCACCAAGGCGGCCGGGGTGATCATCGTGGGCTCCAAGACCTTTGACACCATCGGCAAACCCCTGCCGGGGCGCCTGATGGTGGTCATGACCCGCAACAGGCGCCGCCGTTCGCGCTGGGACAACCTGATCTTCACCGACAGGTCCCCCGCCGAACTGCTGGCCGACCTCGAGCGCCGCGGATACCGCGAAGCGGTGCTGGCCGGCGGCGCCACCATCAACGACCTTTTCGCCCACAAGCATCTGATCGATGAAATCCGCATCACGGTCTCGCCGCTGATCTTCGGGCGGGGCATCACGTTGTTCAACACGCACCTGGATCTGCCGCTGAAACTCAGGGCGGTTCAGCCGCTGGAGGGAGACCTGGTGCACCTGATCTACGACGTGCCGAAACCGGACGCAAACACTCAGCCCGCATCCTGATCCAGGCGGCCGTGGACCTGCAGCTGCCGCACCATATCCAGCAGCGGAGGCTTCAGCGGCGTCCAGTGCGGCGCCAGGGCGCGGTCTGCCTGCCAGGTGAAGTTCACCTCGTCGTAGCGTTCGGGGATCACCTTTTCATCTTGCACACCGTAGCGCTGCTCCGGGTAGAATTCAACCCACAGGGTGCGCTGCCGCTCCAGTTTGAACTGGCGCGCCACCAGGGTGGCGATGTGGCCGATGTGGCTGCGCAGCGACACGAAGCGCTTCTTCTGGCCGGGGTCCAGCGGCGCCTCGGAAACGATCACGACGAATGACTTGAGGGGCACCACACCATTGGCAGGCGCTTTGCGCAGGTCGAAAATCTTCAGGCGGCACTTGCCGGCCTCCAGCTGCAGCAGGCCGCCCCACCCCTCCCAGGTGTAAACGTCATCGTAAATCAGCATGGTTTGCTCCCTGCCTCAGAACAGATCTTCAATCAGATCGTCCATGGTCTCGTTGAGGTGCTCATCGTCGGTCAGCGGCCGGCACAGCGCCGTGCTGCAGGCCCGCTTGATGCCAATGCCCTGCCCGGTCAGCAGGGCGGCGTAGATCAGCAGGCGCGTGCTGACCCCTTCGCCGAGGCCCTGTTCACGGATATTGCGGATCTTGCGGGCCAGGGATACCAGCCGGGCGGCGGTGGGCATGTCGACATGTCCCTCGGCGGCCACGATGCGGGCCTCCTTTTCGGCATCCGGGTAATCAAAGTCCATGGCGATGAAACGCTGACGCGTGCTCTGCTTGAGGTCTTTGAGAACCGACTGGTAGCCGGGGTTGTAGGAAATGACCATCATGAAGGCGGAGTGCGCCCGTATCACCTCGCCCTTCTTGTCGATATTCAGGACCCGGCGATTGTCGGTCAGGGGATGAATGACCACGGTGGTGTCCTTGCGCGCCTCCACCACCTCGTCCAGGTAACAGATGGCACCGCAGCGCACGGCGCACGTCAGGGGACCGTCCACCCACACGGTTTCGTCGTCCTTGAGCAGGTAACGCCCGATGAGGTCCGAGGCGAACAGGTCCTCGTGGCAGGCCACGGTGATCAGCGGCCGCTTCAGGCGCCAGGCCATGTACTCCACGAAGCGGGTCTTGCCGCAGCCGGTGGGGCCTTTGAGCATCACGGGCAACCGGGACGCGAAGGCAGCCTCGAAAATGCGCACCTCGTCCCGAATTTCAAGGTAATAGGGTTGGCGGTCGATAATGAACTCATCGCTGCTGAACGGGCTGTTCATGGCGGTTTCTCCTTATGACGGGGCGTTGTGCCGCCGCCGCACCTCCCGCCCACATCCGGTGGAAATTCGGTTGCATTGCGTCGGGAGGTGCGTATAATAATAACTTTGCATAGTGATCACCTGCCGGAAAAAACAGGCTTTTTCATCCGGCGGTCAAAGCGCGGGGTCCGAAAACCATATGAACCAGACAGACGAACGCAATGTACACCGGCTCACCACCGCCGACGGCAGACAAGTCGTGCTGGTGGGAACGGCCCATGTTTCCCACGAAAGCGTGGCGCTGGTCAAGTCGGTCATTGCCCAGGAGCGACCGGACACGGTGTGCGTCGAATTGTGTCCGTCCCGATACGAGTCCATCCAGCAGAAGAAAACCTGGCAGGAAACCGACATTGTTAAAGTTATCAAGGAAAAAAAGGCCTTCCTGCTGCTGTCCAACCTCCTATTGGCTTCCTTTCAGAAACGCATCGCCAAAAAGCTGGACATCAAGCCCGGCCAGGAGATGCTGGCGGCCATCGAGAGCGCGCAAGAGGTGGGTGCCGACATCCACCTGGCCGACCGCGACATCCGTGTAACCCTCTCGCGCACCTGGCGCAGCATGGGGCTATGGAGCAAGCTCAAAATGCTCTTCCAGTTGGTCATGTCGGTGACCGAGGTGGACGACATCAGGGAAGAAGACATCGAAAAGATGAAAGAGCAGGACATGCTCGAATCGATCCTGGCCGAGGTGGGCAAGTCCCTGCCGCAGCTAAAAAGCATCCTGATCGACGAGCGCGACCGCTACCTGGCCGAAAAGATCCGCACGGCCCCGGGCCGCCGTATCGTGGCGGTGGTGGGCGCCGGTCACGTGCCGGGCATCCTCGCGAACTGGGACAAACCGGTGGACCTGGCGGCGCTGGAACAGGTACCGCCGCCGGGCAAGCTGCTGGCCATCCTGAAGTGGGGCCTGCCGGCCGCCATCGTGGCCATGTTTGTGGTGGGCTTCTTCTGGGGCGGCGCCAGGACCGGCACCCACATGCTGGCCTGGTGGGTGCTGGCCAACGGGGTGCTGGCAGGTCTGGGCGCCATCATCGCCCTGGGGCACCCGCTGACCGTTATCTCCTCGGTGGTGGCCGCGCCCCTCACGTCGCTGAACCCCATGATCGCGGCCGGCTGGGTTTCCGGGCTGGTGGAAGCCTTCTCCCGCAAGCCCAAAGTCAAAGACTTCGAGAGCCTGCCCGAAGACATTCTCTCCGTCAGGGGGTTCTGGCACAACAAAATCACCCGCATCCTGCTGGTGGTGGTCTTCACCAACCTGGGCAGTTCCCTGGGCACCTTCGTGGCCATTCCCATCATCGCCAAGCTTCTGTAGCCGCGCACACCGGCAACTCCGCCATAAAGTGGAAGAATGATCTCGTCGTGTCGGCTTTGTGCACAAGGGGCAAAAGCACAGGGGAAGGAACGTTTTTTCCTGTTTGTCAAGCGCTGAAGCGGCTGTAGTCAGGGCAATTACCAATACGTGCCGGCTTGCTGTGCTGCCTTCGTTATCCGGGGCCATCCGTGTTCGGCAGGGGCGGACGAATCGATTTGCCGACCTACCGTTCGTACGGCACCACGCGGTTGCGGCCGCTCTGCTTGGCCCGGTACATGGCCTGGTCGGCGCGGTCCACCAGCGCCTTGACGCTGTCAACGTCCTCTTCATAGACGGCCACGCCGAGGCTGACGGTCAGCGTGTAGCCGGAAAAGCGTTTGGCCAGCAGGCGGCCCAGGTTCTCCACCTTGGCGCGGATACGCTCGGCGTAGCTCAGGGCACCGTTCAAGTCCGTGTCGTGCAGAATACACAGGAACTCTTCTCCCCCGTAGCGCCCCACGATCTGCGAGGGCCGCGAGAACTTGGTCAGGATGCCGGCCAGCAGCTTGAGGATGCTGTCGCCGGCCGTGTGGCCGAAGGTGTCGTTGAGGTGCTTGAAGTGATCCACGTCCAGCATGACCAGCGCCAGCCGATGGCCCTCGTCACGGGCCCGGATGAAGGCTTCCGCCAGGAAGGTGTCCAGGGAGGCGCGGTTGTAAATATTGGTCAGGCCATCGCGGGTGGCGCGGGTCTTGATCTCCTCGAAGGTATGGGCCTTTTCCAGGGCCACCCCCAGCTCGTTGGCCACGATGGCCACGGCGGACAGGTCCGAGGGTGAAACCGGCCGTCCGGAAGGGGTGTTGTCCACGGCGATGAGGCCCACGGCCTTGCCGCCGACAGAGAAGGGCACGATGCCCAGCTGCCGGCTGCCCAGCCGCGTGAGAGCCCGTCGCTCGTCATCGGTGCGCCCGTCGACGAGCACCGGTATGCGTTCGCGCAGGCAGGCGACAAAACCGCTGTCCGGGCTGTTGAGCTCGATGCGCTGCGCTTTCAGGTCACTGCCGGCTTTTTTGCGCTCCAGGGCTTCGTCGACCAGCAGGTGCCGATCCGAACCGATTTTCAGGGCCATTACGCGGTCGAACCGGAAACTCTGCTGGATGGACGCCAGGGTGTCGCGAATGATGCGTCGCGGGTCCAGGCTGCGATGGGGCTGGGTGACGCTCCGACGCAGCCGCGTGATGGTCTGCAGTTCACGCTTCAGGCTGCCCTGGGCGTGCTGCTGGCGGGCGTTTTCACGCCCCAGCTCGATATTGGCGCGCAGCAGGCTCTCCCGGAAATTCTCCATGGAGGGGAAGCTGAAGCCGTAATACTCGGCCGTGCTCTGGATCTCACGGTCCATGCGGGCCATCAGTTTCTGCAGATCGAGACGCCCGATATCGATGATGCCCTCCACGTCCGGGTTCAGCACCGGACGCTGCGCCCCGTCGAAAGAGCCGATGCCCTGGTTCCAGGTGATGAAGTCGGCCAGGGAAACGATGGCAATCAGCAGCGCCTCGTCGGCGGTGGCCTTGAGGTGCCTGAACCGCCGGTGGTGCAGCAATATGGCACCGATTAGTCTCTCGGGCATCTTCCAGGCATTGCAGAAATAGGCGCCGGTGTCGTCGTGGCGCAGCCCCAGAATGCGGCTCTCGGCCTCGATCATGCTGCCGCTGTCGGCCGCTTCGCGCAGGAAATCCCCGTAGTCCACCTTTCCATAAGTGTCGATGATGGCCTTGCCGATATCGTGCAGCAGGCCGGCCACGTACGCCTCTTCGGGATCGGGGTAGGCCAGCGCCTCGGCCATGGCCCGGCACAGGGCACCGTTGGCGATGGCGTGTTTCCAGAAGAGAACCGCATCGAAGGCCCCGTGCCCGCCGGGTTTGACCATGGTTTCAAAAAGGGTCACCCCCAGGGCGATAGAGCGGATCTCCAGGGCGCCCAGCAGGACAACGGCGTGCTTGATGGAGGAAATCTGCCGCAGCGCGCCGTAGGCCGCCGAGTTGACAATGCGCAGGGTCTTGGCCGCGATGGAGGGATCGGCCTCCACCACCTTGGCAATGTCGGCTGAAGACTTGCTGTCGTCCCGCGTAATCTCCAGCAGCCGCAGGGCCACCAGGGGAAAGGGCGGCAGCTTGTCCACCCGCCGGCCCAGGACCTTTTCGATTTTCTGTCGTGAAGGCAGCAGTGTTTTGACATCCGGTTCCACGGCCGTGTTGCCTCCTGCGGTGTCAGGTGTCAGGTGAAAGCGGACAGCGCATGCCTGACAGCACTTTTTCAGTGGTATTGCGCTTCAATCCAGCGCCGGTACGCCCCGCTCTGCACGCGCTGCACCCAGCGGCGCTGCTCCAGGTACCAGCGCACCGTTTTCTCCAGCCCCGTGGCAAAGGTCTCCCGCGGCGTCCAGTCCAGGGACTCGCGGATCTTGCTGAAATCGATGGCGTAGCGACGGTCGTGCCCGGGACGGTCCTTGACGAAGCGAATCAGATCACGTCGGGACGGTCCAGCCACCGGTTGCAGTTCGTCGAGAATATCGCACACCATTTCGACGACTTCGATATTGGGCATCTCGTTGGCCCCGCCCACGTTGTAAGTCTCGCCCGTGGCCCCATGGCGCATGACAGTCCAGATGGCGCGGCAGTGATCGCTGACGTAAAGCCAATCCCGCACGTTGCGGCCGTCGCCATAGACCGGCAGGGGCTCGCCGGCCAAAGCGTTGAGAATCATCAGCGGAATCAGCTTCTCGGGAAACTGGTAGGGGCCGTAGTTGTTGCTGCAGTTGGAAACGGTCACCGGCAAGCCGTAGGTCTTGTGGTAGGCGCGCACCAGGTGGTCCGAGGCAGCCTTGGAGGCCGAGTAGGGGCTGTTGGGCCGGTAGGGCGTCTGTTCGGTGAAAAAGCCCTCTGCACCCAGGCTGCCGAACACCTCGTCGGTGCTCACGTGATGAAACAGCACCAGCCGGTCCTGGCGGGCGCGGGCCAGCTCCAGCAGGTTGAAGGTTCCCAAGATGTTGGTTTCGATGAAGGCCCCCGGCCCCACAATGGAGCGGTCCACGTGGGATTCGGCCGCAAAGTGGCAGACGCTGTCGATGTCGTAGCGCTCGAAGACCCGCCGCAGGTCGTCGAAACGGCAGATGTCGACTTTTTCGAAGATGTAGCGATCCCCGAAGCGGCGGGCCGTTCCGGCCAGGTTTTCCGGGTTGCCGGCGTAGGTCAGCTTGTCCACATTGACGATGCGGCCGTCGAAATCAGTGTTTTCCAGCACGTACTGGATGAAATTGGTGCCGATGAAACCACAGCCGCCGGTCACCAGCAGGTTCTTCATTTGCCTGTGGATTTTGGTCATACTGTTTCACTCCGATGCCTGACGGTCGTTTTTCGGTGCAAGGTTCATCTCCAGCCGTGTGCGGTTGCGGCCGTCGGGATCACGGCTGAACTCGAGATTATCCACCAGCTGGCCGATGATGTACAGGCCGAAACCGCCGCTGCGGGAACCGTCGAAATCCGGCGGCGGTACCTGCGTGGGATCGAAGGGGCCGCCCCAGTCGTACACCGTCAGCACCAGCCGCGGGCCGTCTTCCAGGCGCAGCCGGATGTGGATGTCCCGCTGCCCC
>JAMOVG010000139.1 GCA_027061725.1 Desulfobacteraceae bacterium | reverse complement strand
CCGCGCGGTGATCATTGGCACCCTGCCGGGTGTTTTCATTGGGGCCTGGGTGCGCATCCGCTACCTGCCGGATGCCCGCAATTTCAAGTTATTCGTGGGAATGGTGCTGCTCTACATCGGAGCGCGCTTGCTGGTCGACACGTTGCGGCCGGCAGCATCGGAGCACACCAGACGTTACGCTCCCGCCCGGCAGCCCCAGGTGCGGGTAACGCAGTCGTCGCCCCGGCGGGTGGAATTTACCTATGACGGCCGCACTTACGGATTTTCCCCGCTGCTGGTCTACACCATCTGCTTTCTGGTAGGCATTGCCGGTGGTATATACGGCATCGGCGGGGGGGCCATTGTGGCGCCGTTTTTCATCGCCATCGTAGGCCTGCCGGTTTACACGGTGGCCGGTGCGGCGCTGATGGGCACTTTTATCACCTCGGTTGCGGGAGTGGTTTTCTACCAGGCGCTGGCGCATTACTACCCCCACCTTTCGGTTTCGCCGGACTGGCGCCTGGGGCTGCTTTTCGGTCTGGGCGGGACAGCCGGAATATACCTGGGGGCGCGCTGCCAGAAATTTTTCCCGGCCCGTTTCATAAAGGCCATGCTGTGCGCCTGCGTGCTGTTCGTGGCCGGCAAATACATCATCGGTTTTTTTCTTTTTTTGTAAGGGTGAGGAGGGACGGCCATGGAGACATCCGGCGGAGTAGCTTTGGCGCTGGGCGGCGGCGGCGCCCGCGGCCTGGCCCATATCGGGGTGCTCAAGGTCCTGGAGGCGCAGCAGATCCCGGTTGCCTCCATCACCGGCAGCAGTATCGGAGCCTTGGTAGGCGCGGCTTACGCTGTTCACTCGGATGCCGGCCTGATCGAAGGGCTGGTCACCGACATTCTGGGATCCGAAGGGCCCGAAACCATTGGCCTGCGATTGCTGGAGAGAATCCCCTACCACGAGCGAACACGGGCCGAGGGCCTTCGCCGGCTGGCCGAGATTGCCGCCAAAGAGATGGTTTTCAATATGGTGCTGGTCCGCAAGGCCCTGCTCTCGGAAGAGGAACTGCGCCGCGCCGTGGCGCCTTACCTGGCCGACATTGACATCTCCGAAACCCGGGTGCCCTTTGCCGCCACGGCGGTGGACCTGGTGTCAGGCCGCAAGGTCACCCTGACCGAAGGGCCTCTGATCCCGGCCGTCATGGCCAGTTGCGCAGTTCCGGGTTTCATGCCGCCCATGGCCTGGGGGGAGATGCTGCTGGTGGACGGAGGCGTCATAGACCCGGTGCCGGCCGAGGAGGTTCGGCGAACCGGTGCACGACGCGTGCTGGGCGTAGACGTAGGGGCCTATCTGAGCGCCCCGTCCGGTTTTGACAACGGCATTGATGTTGTCCGACGCGTCATGGACATCATGATCACCCATCTGGCGCGCCCCGGCCGGCGGCAATGCGACGTGCTCATCGAACCAGAGGTGGAACCCTTTCACTGGACCGATTTTTCCCGCTTCGCCGAGATCATTGCCTGCGGCGAAGCCGCGGCTGCGGCCAGCATCGACCGAATCCGGGCCGTGTTTTCCTTTTGACACACTGGGGGTAAGGTCTTTGATGGATTGGCTCTCGAGCTTGGCACCGGTCACCCAGGCTCTGGTGGCCACGCTGTTCACCTGGTTCGTGACCATGCTGGGCGCCGGACTGGTTTTCTTTTTCAGGACCATCAACCGCAAGCTGCTCGACGGCATGCTGGGATTCGCCGCCGGGGTGATGATTGCCGCCAGCTTCTGGTCACTGCTGGCACCGGCCATCGAAATGGCGGCCGAATCCGGCGGTCCGGCATGGGTGCCGGCCACGGTCGGTTTCCTGTTGGGCGGGGCGTTCCTGTGGTCGGTGGACAAGATCCTGCCTCACCTGCACCTGGGTTTTCCCATCGAGGAGGCCGAGGGGATCCACACCCACTGGCGCCGCAGTATACTGTTGGTGTTGGCTATCACGCTGCACAATATCCCCGAGGGGCTGGCGGTGGGCGTGGCTTTCGGCGCTGTGGGGGCCGGACTGCCGTCAGCTACGCTGGCCGGGGCCGTTGCACTGGCGCTGGGCATCGGTATTCAGAATTTTCCAGAGGGGGCGGCCGTTTCCGTGCCCCTGCGGCGTGAAGGTATGTCACGCGTCAAGAGTTTCTGGTACGGGCAGCTCTCCGGAGCGGTGGAACCCGTCGCCGGCGTCATTGGGGCCGCCGCCGTTATCCTGATGCGGCCCATCCTGCCCTATGCGCTGGCCTTTGCCGCCGGCGCCATGATCTACGTGGTGGTCGAAGAGTTGATCCCCGAATCCCAGCTGAAAAAAAACACCGACATCGCCACCATCGGGGCCATGCTGGGCTTCGCTGTCATGATGACCCTGGACGTGGCTTTGGGGTGAGGCGCATGCGTTGCAGGGGGGCCAGATGTGCAATATTTACACAGGCGGCCTCTTTCCCTCACGCCAGCTGAGTAATTCCTGACCACCGTTCCTGCCCCACCCTGGCTTGTCCCATCGGCCGATCTTTCCCTATCTTTCAAAATATCCTGCGATATCAAACGGTAAGAATTTTACTGTGTTTTTTCAAGTGAACCGGCACGCTTCTTGATCTATCATAGTGGGAACAGGCGGACCGGCGTGTCCGATTGCCGCAGTCAATTCGAAACCGAGAAAGGAAGTGCAAAATGAAGACAGGTCATAAAAAAGGAAAGATGTTGCTGCTCTCGACGGCGATGGTGTTTTTTGTCACCGCCATGACGGTCGGCATGGCGGCCGCCCAGGGAGGGTACGGAATGATGCAGGGCGGCGGTGTGATGGGTCCCTGTATGATGCAGGGAGGCATGGGTGGTATGATGGGCCCCGGCATGATGCGCGGCGGTATGATGGGCCCCGCCATGATGGGTGCCAACGCCCGGTTGACCCCTGAAGAGCGGCAGAAAGTCGTCCAGGCCAACGCGGATTTCTGGAAAAAGACCGAGGACCTGCGCGGCGATATTTACCGAAAGCGCCTGGAGATGCAGATTGAAATGAGCAAGAAATCCCCGGATGAAGCCGCCGTAATGAAAATCGAGGACGAATTGTTGGCGCTTCAGGGAAAACTGGCCAGGATGCGTGTCACGCATCAGCTGGCCCTGAAGGCCATCAATCCCCGCCTGGGCAGGATGGGCTGGGGCAGGATGCAGGGTAGTATGATGCACCAGGGCATGGGCCGCCACCACGGCATGATGGGCGGACAGAGCATGGGAATGGGCCGTGGCCCCGGCATGATGGGCGGCGGTAAGGCCCCTGTGCCGGCTCCCTCCACGGGGACGACGTCGCCTGCCGACGGAACCGGCAGCGGTACGTTGCCCCAGTAGTGACAAACAAGTCCGATGCGGGCACTCCGTCCGCATCGCACAACGGCTTTAGAAAAGGGAGAACGCAGATGGGTGCAATCCTGATCATATCCATTTTACTAGTGTCCCTGGGCGGCGCCTTTGTCGCCCTGGCCCAGGGACCCGGCGGTCCCGGCGGCGGTTTCATGGGGCCAGGCATGATGGGCTCCTGGGGGATGAGCATGGGGTGGCCGGGCATGATTTTCATGTGGCTTTTCTGGGTCCTGATCATCGTGGGCCTGATCTTGCTGATTCGTTGGCTGCTGCAGTCGATCCGCGAAAGCCGGCCCGCGACTCGCGCCTCACCGGGTTCCCGGGCACTGGACATCCTGGCGGAACGATACGCCCGTGGGGAAATTGACAGGGAAGAGTATGAACAGAAAAAACAGGACCTGATGGTTTGATGATCAAGTTGTCAGCTGTCAGCTAATCGGGGAAATCGCCAAAATCATTTGCCATCCGGCTTGACAAGTCCGGTACAGTGATTTCATTTATTGGTTGAAGCGTGAAACCGACACAAAGGAAACTATTATGGCCAACAAAGAGACTTTTTCGATTCCCACTATTTCCTGTGGACACTGCACCATGTCCATCCAGAACGAACTCGGCGAACTGCCCGGTGTTTCCAGGGTGGTGGGCGATGTGGAGGCCAAGACCGTCACGGTGGAGTGGGACGAACCGGCCAGCCGCGAGAAGATTCTCGAAACCCTGAAGGAAATCAACTACCCGGCTGCCTGAGACCCCGAAAGATGATCCGGCGCATCCACCGCGTGGCAGGCCACCATGATCCCGTCGGCCACGGGCCGCAGGTGGGGGCGCTCCCGGCGGCAGACATCCGTCACCCGGGGACAACGCGGGTGAAAAGCGCAGCCCGTGGGCGGATCGATGGGATTGGGAATCTCACCGGCCACCGGAACCCGCTTGCGGCCGGTCATCTCGATGTCCGGGATCGTGTCCAGCAACAGCCGGGTGTAGGGATGGCGGGGATTCTCGAACAGGGTGTCGGCCGGGGCGGATTCGCACAGTCGGCCCAGGTACATGACCCCGATGCGGTCGGCCATGTGGCGCACCACCGCCAGGTCGTGGGAGATGAACAGGTAGGACAGCCCCAGGCGCTGCTGCAATTCGCTCATCAGGTTCAGGATTTGGGCCTGCACCGATACGTCCAGGGCCGAAGTGGGCTCGTCGCAGACGATGAACTGCGGATCGCTGGCCAGGGCGCGGGCAATGGAGATGCGCTGGCGCTGGCCTCCGGAAAATTCGTGGGGATACTTTTGTCCGTCTTGGGGTGAAAGGCCCACTTGGGTCAGCAACTGGGCGGTTCGGTCGATGATGGCCTGCTTGTCATCGAGCAGGCCGAAGGCCCGGATGGGTTCGCTGATGATGTTGAACACCCGCCAGCGCGGGTTGAGGCTGGCGTACGGGTCCTGGAAAATCATGGCCATCTTTCGCCGGATGGCGGCCAGTTCGCTGCGACGCTGCAGCTTGGCCAGGTCCTGGCCGTCGAATTCGATAGTGCCGGCCGTGGGACGGTACAGCCCCACTACCAGGTTGGCCACCGTGGATTTGCCGCAGCCCGACTCCCCCACGAGGGCGAAAGTGTGCCCCCTCTGGATGTCGAAATTAATGCCGCTGACAGCCCGCAGGATCTGCCGGGGTTTGCCCTCCAGCAGGCGGTTGAGCAGCGGCTGCGACACGTCGAAGTAGCGCTTTAAACCCCGGACACGCAGCAGGATATCTTTTCCGCCGCTGGTTTGCGGTGCCCCCGAAGTGCTCATGAGGTCCTCCCGTACAGCCAGCAGGCCACCTGCGATTCCCCTACCCTGACCAGATCCGGCCGCTCCCGACGGCAGCGCTCGAAGGCCTGCGGGCAGCGGGGGTGAAAGGCGCAGCCGGATGGAATCTCGGTCAGTCGCGGCATGCTGCCGTCGATCTGGTTGAGCTTTTCCACCCGCCGGTGCAGCGAGGGAATAGCGCCCATGAGACCGCGGGCGTATGGGTGCCGGGCGTTTTTGACCACCTCCCGAACGCCGCCGATTTCCACGATGCGCCCGGCGTACATCACGGCCACACGGTCGGAAATCTCGGCGATGACCCCCATGTCGTGGGTGATCAGAATGACGGCCGTATCGTACTGCTCACACAGCTGCTTCAGCAGAAGGATGATCTGGGCCTGGATGGAGACGTCCAAGGCCGTGGTGGGCTCGTCGGCGATCACCAAACGGGGATTGGCGCACAGCGCCAGGGCGATGACCACCCGCTGGCGCATGCCCCCCGAGAACTGGTGCGGGTAGTGGTCGATGCGCTTGTCGGCCGCCGGGATCCCAACGTCCTCCAGCAGCGCCACCGCCCGCCGGCGGGCCTCTTCGTGGTTCATCGAGGTGTGCGTCTGGATGGTCTCCACCAGCTGCCGGCCCACGGTGTAGAGCGGGTTGAGGCTGGTGAGGGGGTCCTGGAAGATCATACCGATCTGCCGGCCCCGCAGGCGCCGCATCTGGCCGTAGGGCAGGTTGTCGATGCGGCGGCCGTCGAGACGGATCTCACCGGCGGCGATGCGTCCGGGCGGCTCCAGCAGGCCGATGATGGCCTGTCCCGTCAGGGATTTGCCGGCACCGGACTCGCCCACCACGCCGAATACCTCGCCGGGCATGACGTCGAAGGAAATGTCGTCCACGGCCACCAGCGTTCCGCGGCGGGTGTTGAATTCGATGCGCAGATGCGCGACGTTCAGTAACGGTTCGCTCATTGCTCCGGCCGGCGCTACCTCAGCTTGGGGTTCAGGGCGTCGCGCATCCAGTCGCCCAGCAGGTTGACGGCCAGCACCAGGATGGCCAGGGCCGCACTGGGGAAGATGGTGATCCACCACTCCCCGGAAAACAGGTAATCGTTGCCGATGCGGATCAGGGTGCCCAGGGACGGTTCGGTGGGCGGCACCCCCACCCCCAGAAAAGACAGGGTTGCTTCGGTGATGATGGCCACCGCCAGGTGGATGGTGGCAATGACCAGCACCGGCCCCATGACATTGGGCAGGATGTGGCGCAGCATGATCTTCACCGGGTGAATGCCGATGACCCGTGCCGCCTGCACGTACTCGCGGTTTCTCTCCACCATGGTGGAGCTTCGCACCGTGCGGGCGTACTGCACCCAGCCGGAGATGCCGATGGAGAAGATCAGCACGGTCAGCGCCAGTTCCTCGGCGCGCGCCTCAGGGATCACCGTACGCAGGATACCGTCGGTGAGCAGCGCGATGAGAATGGCCGGAAAGCTGATCTGGATCTCGGCGATGCGCATGATGACGGCATCCAGCCAGCCGCCGGCGTAGCCCGATACGATCCCCAGGCCCACCCCCAGCACCATGGAGAAAATCACGCTTAGAAACCCCACCTCCAGCGAGATGCGCGACCCGTAGAGGATGGTGGAGAGCACGTCGCGCCCCTGGTCGTCGGTTCCCAGCAGGTACTTGGGATTTCCGTCGGCCATCCAGGACGGCGGCGTGTGGGCGTCCATCAGGTCCAGGCTCGCCATGTCAAAGGGGTCCTGGGGGGCGATCCATGGCGCCAGTACCGCACTCAGGATGATCAGCAGCGTGACGGCCGTGGCCGCCACGGTCACCGGCGAGTGGATGAAAGAGTAAAAGACATCCCCGTCGGCGGCCCTTCGCAGGGCGTCGATTGCGCGGCGGTGCAGGGGGATGTGGACGGCCTGCAGGCTCGCCGGCTTACCCATGGCCCCCCGCCTTTCCCATGTCGACCCGCAGTCGGGGGTCGACCACGTAATAGAGGATGTCCACGATCAGGTTGATGACCACGAAGAAAAAGGCCACCAGGATCAGGTAGGCCGACATGATGGGAATGTCGACGTTGTGGATGGCCTGCAGGAACAGCAGTCCCATGCCCGGCCACTGGAAGACCGTCTCGGTAATGATGGCGAAGGCGATGATGGAGCCGATCTGCAGCCCGGTGATGGTGATCACCGGCACCAGGGTGTTTTTCAGGGCGTGTCCGAAGTTGATGGCCCGGTCGGTCAGCCCCCGGGCGCGGGCGAACTTGATGTAGTCGGTGCGCAGCACCTCCAGCATCTCCGAACGGATCAGACGCATGATCAGGGTCAGCTGGAACATGCCCAGGGTGATGGCCGGCATGATCAGGGCCTTGAGACCGCTGATCGTCAGCAGTCCCGTGGTCCAGCCGCCGATGGCCACCACTTCGCCACGGCCGTAGGACGGCAGCCAGCCCAGAATGACCGCGAAGACGAAGATCAGCAGGATGCCGATCAGGAAAGTGGGCAGCGAGATGCCGATGAGCGAGAAGGTCATGAAGATACGACTCAGGAACCCGCTGCGGTGCAGGCCGGTGTAGACCCCCATGGGGATGCCGATGACCAGCGAAAACAGGGCCGCCACCAGCGACAGCTCCAGGGTGGCGGGCAGCCGTTCCTCGAACAGTTCCGCCACCGGCCGCTTGTACTGGTAGGAGAGCCCGAATTTGCCCTGTACGGCATGGCCCACAAAGCGCGCGAACTGCACCAGGGGCGGGTCGTTGAGGCCCAGCGCCTCGCGCAGCGCTTCGCGCTCCTGCATGGAAGTCTCAATGCCCACCATCTGGTGGACGGGGTCTCCCACGTAGTTGAACATCAGGAAGGCCACCATGGCCACCACCAGCATGACGAAAACCGATTGGGCCAGACGGCGTATAATGAAAGCCGGCATCTGTCAGACGTTAAAAAGGGCCGTTTCCCCGCGGCGTGCGGGGGAAACGGCCCCTGTGCTTATTTGATGTTGACGAAGTAGAGCATGAAAACGTTGTCGGCGCGCTGGACCAGGTCGACGTTGTCCTTCTTGCCCCAGGCC
The DNA here is from genome assembly GCA_027061725.1 of Desulfobacteraceae bacterium. Classification (GTDB taxonomy): domain Bacteria; phylum Desulfobacterota; class Desulfobacteria; order Desulfobacterales; family JALSRD01; genus JALSRD01. The sequence goes on along the minus strand of JAMOVG010000139.1, from coordinate 3,225 downwards.
AGGGACTGCTGGTGCAGCGGGATGTATCCCACGTCCTTGTTCAGCAGTTCGTAGGCTTCCTTGATCATCAGGTTGCGCTTGGCGATGTCGGTTTCGCTCAGGATCTTGTCCGTCAGGGCGTCGATCTTGGGGTTGGAGTAGCCGCCCAGGTTGAACTTGCCGCGGCCGGTCTTGGGGTCACGGGTGTCGATCAGGTTGTAGAGCACGTTCCAGCTGTCGAAACTCGACGGCGTCCAGCCCAGCAGGTAGAACTCGGTGTCGTAGGCGAGCACCTTCTTGAAGTACTGGGCTTTAGGCTGGGCCTTGAGGTTGACCTTGATGCCCACTTTGGCCAGCATGGAGGCTACCGCCTGTGCGATCTGCTCGTCATTGACGTAGCGGTTGTTGGGCGCGTCCATGCACATGGTGAAGCCGTTGGGGTAGCCGGCCTCGGCCAGAAGTTTCTTGGAGGCTGCGGGGTCATAGGGGTAGCGCTTGAAGTCCTTTGCGTAGGACGGGAACAGCTTGGGCGAGATCATCAGCGCCGAGGGCTCGGACAGGCCGCGCATGATCTTTTTCTTGATGGCCTGGATGTCGATGGCCTGGTAGATGGCCTTTCTCACCCGCACGTCCTTGAGCGGGTTCTTGCCCTTGATGTTGGAGCAGGGCAGTTCGTCGTATGTCTGGTTCATTCCCAGAAAAATGGTGCGCAGTTCCGGGCCCACCAGCACCGAGGTGCCCGCGTGGCGGTCGATGCGCTTGATGTCCTGCACCGGTACGGGGTACATCATATCCACTTCGCCCGATAGCAGCGCCGCCACGCGGGTGGCGTCCGAGGAGATGGGCGTGAAGATCACGCGGGTCAGGTTGTGTTTGGGCTTGTCCCACCAATCCTTGTAAGGTTCCAGTACGGTCTTGACGTCCTTCTGGCGTTCGGTGACGATAAAGGCACCTGTGCCGTTCTCGTGGCGTGTGGCGTAATTCTCCTTGCCGGACTTGACGTTAGCCGACTCGGTGGCGCCGTGCTTTTCGCACCACTCCTTGTCCATGATGAACCAGCTGGACCACTCCGAAATGAGAATGGGATTGGGGGCTTTGGTGATCACGTCCACCGTGTAATCGTCGATTTTTTTCATTTCTTTGACGGTGGAAACGCGTGTTTTGAAGTCGGAGCCCTCCGACATGGCGCGGTGAAAGGAAAAAATGACATCATCGGCCGTGAAAGGGTTGCCGTTGTGGAACTTGACTCCCTTGCGCAGGTAGAAGCGCCAGCGGGTGGGATCCTTGATCTCCCAGCGTTCCGCCAGTGCGGGCTCGATCTCCAGGTTGGGTCCCCGGCGCACCAGGCCCTCGTAAACGTTACCCAGGAAGCCGATCAGAAAGGTCTCATTGAGGGAGTGGGGGTCCAGAGACATGAGGTCGCTCTGAAAGGCCCACTTGAGGGTCTTGGCCTGCGCCGCCGAGGACAGGGGAGACAGGCACAGGGCCGCCACGGCCACGAAAAGGGTTGCGCTTAACACGAATTTTCGCATGGTCACCTCCGTACGGAAAATAGGGTTGTGGTCGAATCAGCAGTAATGGACTTTCTCAACCTTTTTGAGAAATTCTTCCAGCAAATCGTAGAGTCGGGTCAGGCTGTCGATGGTAACGTGTTCATGCGCGGTGTGGGCGCTGTCATCTCCGTCGGCGCCCCACACCACGCCACAGATGCCGTAGTCGGACACGAAACGCGCATCGCTGGCGCCGTGCTCCACGCCGGAGCGGATCGTGTCGGACAGTTCCAGCAGCAGGGAGAGGTAGGGACACTGGCCGCTGGTGAACATGGGTTCACGGGCCAGGACCGTGAGCTCTCCCGACACCGCCTTCCGCATTTCTTCGACGAGCCGGTCGATGTCGTCCTTTTCGGTGTAGCGAATGTCCAGGGTCGCCTCGGCGCGGTCCGGCACCTGGTTGAACGAACGGCCTGCGCGAATGATGCTGAGGTTAAGCGTGCGGTGCCAGTGGTCCCCGGCAGTTTCCCGGAAGAAGCCCTTGATGCGGCGATAATCTTCGAACAGGTTTTCAATGGCATTTTCCCCCAGCCAGGGCCGGGCGCCATGGGCGGCCCTGCCGCGGCTGACAAGCCCGAGGGTCAGCAGCCCCTTCTCCTTGACCACCACTTTGTCCACCCGTCCGCCGTCCAGGGCGATGCAGAACTCGGGGTCGATCTGTTCGAGGGCCTTCTCGGCCCCGTTGTGCCCCCCGATCTCTTCGTCGCCTGTGATCAGGATGCCAAAGGGCAGGTCGGACTGGTCCTTTCCCTGGCCGCGCAGCCGCTCCAGGTAGCGCTTCATCAGCACGAGCGAGAGGGCTACGGCGTACTTGTCGTCGATGCTGCCGCGCCCGTAAAGCTTTCCGTCCCGGATGTACGGTTCGAAAAGAGCCTCGGGGCCGTCCACCACGTCGATGTGGCTCATGAGCAGCACCGGCACGAATCTTTCATTAGGCAGGGCCAGAATGGAGGGGGTTCCCTGGTAGTCGATCCGGCGATAGGCGATGCCGTTGGCGTCCAGGTAAGACGCGACATACGCCGCGCACTCCTGGATATACTGGGGCTCGGCATGCGTGGAGCGAAATCGGATTAGATCCTGGGTCAGCGCTACAATTTCCTGCATGACTGCTTCCGTGACCTGTAGGGGATGTGCTGCCTCAACAACGCGGTTCTTCGGGGATCCGCCTGGCCATAGCCGACTCCTGGCGGTGGGCGGGGCTGTTTCCGTACCGCAGGTGGGCTGTACTATAAAGAAGCCTCGGGGGGGCGTCAAGCAAAAAGCCGGTTCGTCCAGGCGGCATCCGGATGTGTGTGTCCCGGTGCCTGCCGGACGAAACCGGCTTTGTTGGGGGGACGTGCGGTCGCTATTCGGTGTCGTACTTGAAGGAGAGCTGGACACGGGCGCGGAAGGCCACGGCCTTGCCGTCCTCGATTTTCATGTCAAGCTTGGAGACCTCGGCAATACGCAGGTTCTTGAGGCTCTTGGAAGCGGTTTCAACGGCGTTGCGGGCAGCGGCTTCCCAGGATTCGGTGCTCGTGCCGACCAGCTGAATGACTTTGTAGACACTGTCGCTCATGGTGACCTCCTTGTGCAGGTGATGGGGTTAGGGGGATGGGGGAAAAACCGCGGTGGCTTTTCCGGTACACTGGCGAAAGCATCAACGGCCCGCGGTGGGGGGTGTGTCGAAGGCGTGTCACAGCAGAAGGAGAACCGG
>JAMOVG010000138.1 GCA_027061725.1 Desulfobacteraceae bacterium | reverse complement strand
TTAGCAGTATGCCCCGGAAACGCGCTCATGAAACCGCCTGTCATGCGTAGGAGGGAACCATGAAGAAACGGCTTGGCTGGGTTTGTATTTTTGCCGGGCTATTGAGCTGCGCCGCGCAGGCCGCGGAAATGGCCCGGATTCACCACAAGGGCGAGTTGGTGGTTTCCCTGAACCGGGCATACCCCCCCTTTTCCATGGAAATCGGCGGCAGGCTCACCGGCCTGGATGTGGATCTGGCCCGGCTGATCGGCGATTTCCTCAAGGTAAAAGTCCGTTTCATCCGGCCCCGGCATTACGGCGACCAGATTCCCAAGCTGCTGGCCATGGAATCCGACATCATCATCGCCGCCATGACGCGCACCGCCGAACGCGGTCTGAAGGTCAACTTCACCAAACCCTATTTCCAGGTCAGCCAGGCGGCACTGGTCATCCGCAAGCGGGTAGGCCCCGACGCTTCGTCCTACTTCGACCTGACCGATATTGCCGGGCTGACCATCGGCGTCAAGGCCGGGACCACCCACGAAAAATTCGCCCGCCAGCTGTTTCCCGAGGAGGCCATCAAGACTTACCCCACCACGGAAAAAGCCATTGAAGCCGTGCTCAAGGGAGACCCCGATTTCCTGGCATGGCTGAACCTGTTCATCGACCAGGTTTCTTCGGACGGCACCCTGGACCTTCTGGAGTATGAGTACTTCGAACGCCTCACCTGGGCCGGGGGAAAATTCGCCACGGTAAAAACGCCCACCAGGGCGGAGATGCTCAAGAACAGGTTCATTCAGCAGCGCCAGCGAAAACTCGAGCAGCTGCGCCAACAGCAGCCGAGGGGAGACGCCTACGAATAGCGGACGCGTTTTCCCGCCAAACTTTTCCTGAGACGCTACACGCAGGGGGGCCATCATGAAAATAGTTCGTTGGTACTTCAGGGCAAATCTGCTGCTGAGAATCCTGGCGGGTCTCATTCTGGGCGCCTTCGCCGGCTGGGTTTTCGGACCCGCTATCGAGTGGGTCAGCCCCTTCGGGGACATTTTCGTACGGCTGCTGAAAATGATAGTGGTGCCGGTGGTCATGTTCACCATCATCGTGGGGGCCGCCAGCGTCCACCCGGCGCGTCTCGGGCGGGTGGGTGTCAAGGCCCTGGGCATTTACATGATCACCACGGCCTTCGCCGTGGCCCTGGGGCTGATTTTCGGCAACCTGTTCCAGCCCGGCAAGGGCATGCAGCTGGCCGCAGCCACCGGAACCGGTCTGAAAAAGGCCATGAAAACGCCCTCGCTGGTGGACACGCTGATCAACATCGTTCCGGTCAATCCCTTCTCCGCCATGGCCAACGGCAACATCCTGCCGATCATCTTCTGCTGCCTGCTCTTTGGCATCGGCGTGGCCTACCTGAAAGAGAGTGGTGACGAGCGCATCCGCAACTCGGCCAACACGGTGTTCAACTTTTTCGACGGCGGTGCGGAAATCATGTACCTGGTAGTCAACTGGATCCTGGAGTACGCGCCCATCGGGGTCTTTGCGCTCATCGCGGTGGTCTTTGCCAAGCAGGGGGTCAAGGCCCTGGGGCCGCTGGGCATCACCACCGGGGCGGTCTATCTGGCGATGCTGGCCCACATGGTGCTTGTCTACGGGGGAGGGTTGGCCCTGTTCAATATCAACCCTATGAAATTCTTTAAAAAAGCACGTGAAGCCACCGTCACGGCTTTTGTGACCCGCAGCAGCGGCGGCACCCTGCCGGTGAGCATGGAGGTGGCCGAAAAGGAGATGGGCATCTCCAAGGGTGTCTACTCTTTCTGCCTGCCGCTGGGCGCCACCATTAACATGGACGGTACGGCCATCTACCAGGGGGTGTGCGCCATCTTCATCGGCTTTGCCATTGGCGCCCCGCTGACCTTTTCCCAGCAGATGACGGTCATCGCCACGGCCGTGCTGGCCTCCATCGGCACCGCCGGCGTGCCCGGTGCCGGGGCCATCATGCTGATGATGGTGCTCAACTCGGTGGGCCTGTCCGTAGAGCCGGGGACCCCTGTGGCCATGGCCTACACCATGATCTTCGGCATCGATGCCATCCTGGACATGGGGCGCACCGCCACCAACGTGACCGGTGACCTGGTCGTCACCTGTATCGTGGCCAAAACCGAGCAGGAAATGGACCTGGACTTGTGGCGGGACCAGTAACCGTCTGACATGTTCTTCTGAAAGGAAATCCGATGGAAACCGTGAAAATCCCCGGCGTCGGGGCCGTCCCCACGGGACACGATCTGCTCAACCACAACGTCTACAACAAGGGCACGGCCTTCACCCCCGAGGAACGTCGGGTATTGCATATCGACGGCCTGCTGCCACCCGTGGTAACCACCATCGAAACTCAGGTCGAGCGGGTGATAAGCAACTATCGCAAGAAACCCGACAACATCGAGAAATACATCTTCATGATGGCACTCATGGAGCGCAACCTGACGCTCTTCAACCGGGTTTTGATAGAACACCTCGAAGAGATGATGTCCATTGTCTACACCCCCACGGTTGGCGAGGCCTGCCTGGAATACTCGCACATCTTCCGCAAACCCCAGGGGGTTTTTCTTTCGGCCGAACACCGGGGCCGCTTCGCGGAACTGCTGGCACAGTGGCCGGCCGAAAGCGTGGAGGTCATCGTGGTGACCGACGGCGAACGCATTCTGGGACTCGGTGACCTGGGCGCCCAGGGTATGGGCATCCCGGTGGGCAAGCTGTGCCTGTACACCGCCTGTGCCGGCATCAACCCGCTGCGCTGCCTGCCGGTGACCATCGACGTGGGCACCAACAACGTGGATTTTCTCAACGATCCGCTCTACATCGGCCTCAAGCAGGAGCGCATCCGTGGTGAGGCCTACGACGCCCTCATCGACGAGTTCATTGCGGCGGTGCACGCGCGATGGCCGGAGGCCTTGATCCAGTTCGAGGATTTCGCCAACATCAACGCTTTCCGCCTGCTGGAAAAATACCGCCGCCGTGTCTGCACCTTCAACGACGACATCCAGGGAACGGCCTGCGTCACGCTAGCCGGCCTGCACGCCGCCGCGCGCATGACGGGCGGCCGACTCAGCGACCAGAAAATCCTCTTTCTCGGGGCCGGCATGGCCGGCACGGGCATCGGAGAGCTGATTGTCAAGGCCATGGTGCGCGAGGGCCTGAACGAAGCCGAAGCCCGATTGCGCTGCTGGTTCGTGGACTCCAAGGGCCTGGTGGTCAAGGGCCGGGAAGGCCTGGCAGCCCACAAGCTGCCCTTCGCCCACGAGCACCCGCCCGTACTCACCCTGGCCGATGCCGTGGACACCCTGCGGCCTACGGTCCTCATCGGCGTGTCCGGCCAGGCCGGAAAATTCGACAAAAAAATCCTGCGGGCCATGGCCGCCTACAACAAGACACCCGTGATCATGGCCCTTTCCAACCCCACTTCCAAGTCCGAGTGCACAGCCAGCGAAGCCTACACCTGGACCGAAGGGAGGGCCATTTTCGCCAGCGGCAGCCCCTTCGACCCGGTCACTTATGAGGGCCGCACCTTCGTTCCGTCGCAGTGCAACAACGCCTATGTCTTCCCCGGGATGGGCCTGGGGGTCACCACCACGCGCACACGCCACGTCGCCGACGAGATGTTCCTGGCCGCGGCCGAAACCCTGGGGCGCGCCGCATCCCGGGCGGATTTCGAACTGGGCCGGCTGTTTCCGCCCATCAAGGAGATCCGCCGGGTATCGCTGGAGATCGCCGTGGCCGTGGCGCAGGTGGCCTACAAAAACGGCCTGGCCGCCGAGCCTCACCCCGGCGACCTGGAGGCCTTTATCCGACCGTGCATGTACGAGCCCTGCTACCCCTCCTACGTGTGAGTGCCGCTACTCATCCGGCACCATAACTGTGCAGCCCCGGCAGGTAGTTCACGCCGAAATAGGTGACCATTACGGCCGCGAAACCCACCATGGAAAAAACCGCGATGCGCTTTCCGCGCCACCCGCGCATGAGGCGCGCGTGCAGAAGTGTCGCGTAGACAAACCAGGTGATCAGCGACCATGTCTCCTTGGGGTCCCAGCCCCAGTAGCGCCCCCAGGCCGAGTTGGCCCAAACGGCCCCCGAAAGGATGCCGGCCGACAGGAACAGGAAGCCGAAAAGCACCATCTGGTGGCCGAGCTCGTCCAGTACGCGCCGGGGCGGTATGGCGGACAGCAGGGCTGCTGTGCCCGTCCCGTTGTCGTCCCGCTTGAGCAGGTACATGGCCCCCAGCCCGAAAGCGATGGCGAAGGCAGCATAGCCGATGAAGCAGGTGATCACGTGCACCGTCAGCCAGTTGCTCTTCAGGGCCGGCAGCAGGGGCTGGATGCGGTCGCTGACATTGGGAGCCAGCGAGGCATAGGCCAGGGAAAGGGTGGCCAGGGGAAGAGCAAAGGCCCCGATGGTCGGCTGGCGGTACTTGTGTTCGACGACCAGGTAAATCACGGCGATCATCAGGGAGAAAAACACCAGCGACTCGTAAAGGTTCGAAAGGGGGATGCGGCCGATGCCCATGCGGTAGGACTCCACCCATCTCAGGGCGAATCCGGCCGTGTTTCCCGCCACGCCCAGGCCCACCACCCAGGTGGCCGGCCGGTTGAGCCCCTCGCGGTGAAAAACCCAGGCCGCCAGGTATAGCAGTGCGGCCAGACCGTAGATGAATGTAGTTACCGAAAGGATCCACGAACTGTTCATTTCGATTCCCCCTGTTGGGTTTCGGGTGACAGGCGGCTCAATTCTGCGCCCAGTTTGCGAACCTTGTTTTCAAACCCGAGGCGGTTGCGGTTGGCGGTGCCGAAAATCTTCACCCGGCTGCTGTGGGCACTCGGCCGAACATCCACCACGATTTTCTGGTGGGACATGAAAAAGGCCACCCAGCACCCCAGAATCAGCAGGACGAAACCGGCATAGACCACCGGCACGCCGGGGTCCCGGGTCACCTGGAGCCCCGTGTAGTAGGCCTCCTCCAGACCGGCCACCGAAAGAATCCAGTCCCCCTTGCGCATCCTGTCGAACGTCGGAAAGCGCAGGGGCAGGGCGATTTCCGCCGGCGCCTGGCCCGGACGCTCCAGCACGCCGAGCACCGCGGCCCCGACCTGGACACCCCTGAAGCGGTAGTCGCGCCGGTATTCCCCGACGGTGAAGCGGCCGCCGCCTTCCGGCAGTGCAACGGACCGCCCCATGGCCACCTGGTGCCGGACGGTCCGGCCGGAATCGCGGGAGGTGAACGTAAGCGTGATTTTCTTCGGCGGCATCGGGCCGTAGCTGGACTGGAAAAAATTGATGCCCCGGTAGCGCAGGGGATCGTTGACGATGATGTCCTTTTCCAGAACCTTGCGCCCGTTTTCGAGAATGACCAGGCTGGAGCGGAATTCTTTCGGGGAGCCGGACTTGTAGAAACTGACGTCGAAATCGTCGCAGCGCACCTCGAAGCCCAGCGGCAGGGTGGCGTCGCTGTTGCGCAGCCGGATCTGGCTGACACTGCCGCCCTCGGGAATGTTAACGAACCCGTCAAATCCGAAAAACGAGCCGATCAGGGCCCCGGCCAGTATGACGACGATGCTCAGGTGGACCGCGGGAACGCCCAGGCGCGTCCAGCGCCCCCGTTCGGCCACCACCCGGAATCCCTTTCCCTCCTGCAGCAGCCGGGCACGCGGAAATTTCCTGCGGATACAGGCCCGGTAGCCTTCGCGCAGTTCGCGAGGGTCGTGCCGGTCCGAAAATTCCGTCAGCGGCCTCCTCTTCTCCAGCGAGGCGGTGCGCAGTTTGCCCGAGGCGACGATTCGCCAGATGGACGGCCATCGGTGGATGGTGCACACGGTAATGTTGACGGCCAGGATGGCGATCAGGGACCGGAACCACCATGAATAGTACATGTCAAAAATATTGAAAACGTGCAGCAGGCGGTAGGCGAATTCTCCGTATGCCTGGATGTAGGCTTGCGGTGATGCATTCTGGGGAATCAGCGTTCCCACCACCGAAGTGGCCGCCAGCAGCAGCAGGACGACCACCGTAAGTCTGACCGACGTGAAGAATCCCCAGAGGGCATCCAGCCGGTTTTTCCGCGGTGCATTGTTGTTCATCGGCGTTTCTCCTCGACCGTTACGAACCGTTGAAAATAGCAAATCTCCCGGTAATCGCGGTGCCGGGCTGCGGGACCGTCACCGATCGGCGCCCTTTCTGTCATGGCCTTCTCGATAGTGCCGGATCATCTGGTCCACGCTCTGGTCGGCGCTGGCCATGGCCAGCGGATTGATCTCCAGCAACGCCTCCCAGGTGCGGATGGCGCCCTGCCGGTCACCCAGGTCGTGCAGCAGAACGATGCCCTTGTTGAGGCGCGCGGTTTCATGCCGGGGATCCACGGCCACGGCCCGGTCGAAGGTCTCGATGGCCCGCTGCGGCTGTCCGCTGCGCCGGTACATGATGCCCAGGTCGGTGAGCACGTCGGCATTGTCCGGTTTCAGCGCCAGCGCTTTCTGGTAGGCATCGATGGCCCGGGCGTGCCGGCCCGTATCAAAGTAGACATGGCCCAGCTGGATCCAGGCCTGGGTGTTTGTTGGATTTCGTGCCACTTCAGCTTCGAGCATCTTCGCCCGGGCCGCGTAGTCGATGCCGGCGGATGCGGTCGGAGCCGCACCCGGGGACGAACCGGTTTGGTAAATGGCGAAGCCGGCCCCGGCGAAAAATCCCAGCAGAAACGTCGCCGCCGCAATGATCATCGCAGACCGCCGCGCCATGGCCGGCGTTTTTCCGGGATCTTTTTGGGTTCGTCTGGCCGCGGTTGACGTATTTGCCGCACCTGAAACTCTTCTATCCTTTTTTCTGGCGCTTTTCCTGCCCATGGTACTCCTCCTGTTTTCAAGGTTCCCCGGGACACCTGCGGTGCCTGGCGCTTTTCCACCGGCCGGCTTTCGATCCGGCGGAAAAGAGGCCGCGGCATCGCGCCCTGTTCCAAGGGGAAAAAAATCAACAGATGAAAGATTGGATCAGGAGATAGATGGCGGGGGGCCTTGCGGGTTGGAATGGTTGTTCGACGGCAAAGGCCTCCCGCGGGTGTACCGAGGCCGGGGTGGCGCCGTCGGTCCGGGGAAGGGAAACGGGTTCCTGGGAAAAGGAAAAACCGAAAAGTACGGCCCGGTTGTTCCGGTGGCCGGGATTCGTGCGGCAGCATTTGTCCTGGGCACACAAATCGCTCCGCAGCGTTTCGGTGCCGGACAAGCCTCCACGGCAGCAGGAGGCACGTACGCGGTGCGGCCCACGGCCGGATTCCATGGGCGCTGTCCCCCCCATTGCGGGAATACAGACGCTTGCCGCCGATCGGCGGCACACCGGCAGGTCTGACAGGCTTGCATATCCGACAATCCCCGCAACGAGGATCGCCGTACAGGTCTGAAGAATCTGTTTGAGCATGTCGTTGAATGGTCTTCCGAATGAAGATACGCCGGGGCATACCACATAGTAGTAAAACTGTCAACCATCGAAAAAGTCCGCCCGCAGGCCATCGCAAGCAACGATTGCCCCCATCGTCTGCCGACACCCGGGTTCCGGGGGCGATCAGACATCGGCCAGCATACCGCGGGCGCTTTTCGCCGGCCGGCCTCATCGGTGATTGCCGGCAAACGGGAGATACACCTCCGAAACCATTGCAGCATGCCTCGGCCCCGGGATTGCGTGTCGCCTGAAACAACCGGCGTACGAATTTTGAACACACATAACCTCTTTATTTTATATTGTATAATAATAGTTGGCAGCAAATTGACCGCAATTCAGACAAGTGCCCTGCGGTCTGAGGGGGCCCCGGTTTCTAGAACGGGAATTTTCCCTCCGTCTTGGGTGTCGTCGCCGGCCCCCAAAGAAGAAACCCGGCACCGCCTGCATGCATTTTTTCTGTTATTCCCGACACCTGCCAACATCTCCGCATACCCTCACCGACGTTTGCTTTTTGCTTCAACCTCCTGCAAAGATTCTGGCACGGCAATTGCTGATGGTATTGTCAGCCGGAGCCCGCCTCATTCCCTGCAACGCTTCTTCCCACCTCAGGCGAAGGAGTCCGAGTCGGATGGAGAAGAAAATCGTCGTGATAGACGCTGACCACAAGCAGCGCCGCGAGGTTTGTACCATGTTGGAGGAGCTGAATTGGCCGGCGACTCCGATCCACCGCCTGGGGGACCTGCAGCGGCTCCTGGAAAACGATGCATGCCGTTTGATCTTTGTCGACCTGGAGACCTTGACCGCCGATCGAAAACTGTTCCACAAGCTGAAAAGAACAAAGCCCTCTGTGCATATCATGGGCCTCTCCAGCCGTTTTTTTCACCCCGAATTGAAAGAATTCATGAGTCGGCGCATTTACGCCTGTCTCAACAAACCGGTGGACCAGGAGGAGTTGTCCTTTTGGATGAAAAGCCTGACCTGATTCTAGTGAACTTCAGCTGAACTTCAGCCAATACGTTGATCTGTATCCTGTTTATAATTTTTTTCTTGTCCTTTCCGGCCGTCGGTGCACATGGAACGGTACGCCCCCCGAAAAATCCCAATTCAGCCAAGGCCTGCGCCCTGTGCCATTACCGGTGGATCGACACTTTTTTTATCGAGGGCCGCGGTTCGGAGCTGGTTGCCTATACTTCGGAAAAGGTGGTCGCTTCGGCGGAGATGTGCTTTTCCTGCCACGACGGAAGCGTGGCGGATTCCAGGGCCCGGGCGTACCGCACCGGGCAGCACAAGGTCGGGGTTCCCCCTCCGGCGGGCATGAAAATTCCGGAACTGTTCCCGCTGGACGAAAAGGGCAACATGCAATGCGCCACCTGCCACAGTGCCCACGGTGTTCCGAGTGGGCCGGATTCTGCGGAAACCATTTTCATGCGGACCTCGAACCGCAATTCGGCCATGTGCCGCATGTGCCACCCCGGCAGAACAGGCGGGCTGCCCACCGGCAATCACCCCATGGAGGCCGGTAAAGAGGGCATCCCCGAGGCGCTGTTTGCCGGATACGCGAAGGCCGGAGACAGGCCGAATGAAATGATCTGCGAAACCTGTCACACCGCCCACGGTGCCAGGGCGGGGGGCCTGCTGCTGGCCGACAACGATAACTGCGGGCTTTGCCTGGCCTGCCACAGGAACAAGGCCGTCGTCACGCCGGAGGGGCGCAAAAAGCCCTTTCACATCATCAACGCCGTTCCCCGCAAAACACGCATACCGGAAAGCGTCATGCGGCGCGGTGCCCGACTGGCCGGCAATGGCGCCATCGTCTGCCGAACCTGCCACAAGGTGCACAAAAACAAGACCGAGCGTCTGCTGGTCATCGCTATGGACGGAAAGGGGAGCCTTTGCCTGGCCTGCCACGCCGAACAGCAGGCGGTCCTCGACACCCGGCACAATCTGGCGCTTTCGGCGCCGCAGGAGAAAAACCTGGAGGGGAAAACCGTGGCCCAGGCGGGTCCATGTTCGGCCTGCCACCTGCCCCACAAGGCCGCGCGCCGGATCGCAACCGGTCTGAAACCCGCCAACGGCCTGTGCCTGAGCTGCCACAGCAGGGGCCGCGTGGCGCAGAAAGCCGTCCTTGCGGGCGTGCAACACCCGTTGAACGTCCCCCTGGCCATTGATACGAATCGGATACAGGGAGGATTGCCCCTCTTCGACGACGCGGGTTTTGTGACGCCAAAGGGCAAAATCGCCTGTGCCACCTGCCACGACCCCCACCGCCGGGGCGGGCAAACGCACCCCGACGGCGATGGGGGGCAGGGCGACGCCGGAAATCACTTCCTTCGCCGGGCCATTTCGCCGTCACCGGTGCTCTGTGCCGCCTGCCACCGAAACCAGGCCTATGTGGAAAATACCGACCACGATCTGCGCATCACCGCCCCCTCATCGCGCAACATCCTGGGCCGTACGCCACTGGAATCCGGGGCCTGCGGCGTTTGCCACCTGGTTCACAACGGGCCCAACCGCCTCCGGCTCTGGGCCCGCGGTTTCGGCGACGGAAACAACATCATGGAAACCCTCTGCAATGATTGCCACTCCAGGGGAGGGCCGGCGGAAAAAAAGATTCCCCAGGTCTACCTGCATCCCAGGGCAAAGCGGATCATCACAGACAAAAGCATTCCGAAGACCAGCCCGGAATATTTCCCCCTGTTCCACGGCCGTTCCGGAGAAATTGTAACCAGCGGCAATATCTCCTGTCCCTCATGCCACAACGTCCACCAGTGGGATCCCGAGGTCCGGCGCAGGGGAAGGGGGAGCAATGTGGAGGGCGATGCCGGCAACCGTTTTCTGCGGCCCAGGGCGGCGTTCGAGATCTGCCGAAGTTGCCACAAAGCGGACGCCGATGCGAGAATAAAATACTACCACGATGCCGGCAGACGAAAATTCAGGAGCATCGACGACATGTTTTTCCGGTAGTGTGCCGCAGACGCACCGGCCTCAACGGGTCGGACCTTTCAAGAGGGTGTACCGCGGTCCACCCGATGCGCTTTGAAATGGAGGAAATAATGATTTTTTCGTCTCGGACCTCTTTTGCGCTGTGCTTCGGAATCATCATGGCGGCCGTGTCCGGCTGTTCGTTTTTTTCGGTGGAAACCGACTATGACCCTATGGTCGACTTCTCCCGCTACCACACCTTCACATGGATGCCTCGTACCGGCGGCACGCCCCGGGATTCCCTGAAGGTCAGCCCGCTGGTCGGAAAAAAAATACAGTACACCGTCAATCGTGTCCTCAAGGCCAAGGGGTACCGGCCAGCGGAAGCCGGTCGCGCCGATTTTCTGATCACCTTCCACATCGGCCTCAAAGACAGGGTCGAGGTTACCGATTACGGCTATGGTTACGGGGGATTCCGGGGTCGATCAACCCGCTTCAACAACTACTGGGGGGCAGGCTATTACGGCCGCGACATCGAAGTGTACAACTTCACCGAAATGCAGCTGGTGCTGGATTTCGTCGACTCGCAAACAAACGAGCTGATCTGGCGCGGTGTGGCTTCCGGCGTGGTGAGCAATACCGGGGCTGATGATAAACGCATCGATGCGGCGGTTTCGAAGATGCTGGAAAACTTTCCGCCGGGCCCATGAATTTTTACCACAATGTGTTATTTTGTGCTTGACTTTCATTCAGAAAGTATTTTATGTTCGACACAGCCGTTAAAACCTCCATATCCATTTTTACCTCCTGCCAAAGAGTGGCTCCTCTCCCACCCGGCGCGTGTCCGGTGAGCCGCTCTTTTCCTTTTCCCCATCCCGGCGTGACAAAATCCCGGAGAAGTTTTTCTGCTTTGAAGCCGTTGACATAATTGCCACAAAGTGGTAAATAAACGACGTTTTGAAACAGTCCCTATCGTCTAGGCAGGCCCAGGATATCCCGTTCTCCGCGGGAAGACAGAGGTTCAAATCCTCTTAGGGACACCACCCGCAACGACACGCCCGCGGCAGCGGAAAAGGAGAGGCCCTATTTCAACCAAAGCCAAAATACAAAAAAGA
>JAMOVG010000137.1 GCA_027061725.1 Desulfobacteraceae bacterium | reverse complement strand
ACGGTGATGGCGATCAGGGGCAGCAGGGCCACGGCGGCGGTCAACACGGTGGTCCACTTCCAGATCCTGCGGAAGTCCAGGTGGTACTTGAAGGGACTGTCGACGTATTCCGGCTGGCTCAGGAAGGCGGGCCTGAATTTGTCTATCAGCGACATGGCGATTCAACGTTTCCGGGTTGCAGGAGGAACCCGTGGGGTGCCTGCGGATCAGGCGCCGTCCTGCCGGTTGCGCTGCACTTTTTGCTGGGCTTTCTCCAGGGTTTCACAGAGCTTAGCGATATCCACGGGCTTTTGCAAGTAGGCAAAGGCCCCTATTTCCATGCAGATACGGCGGTCCTTTTCGCTGCCGTGGCCGGTGAGGATGATGACCTCTATCTCGGGCCGCTCGGCCTTGACCCGGCGCAGCACCTCGATGCCGTCAACGCCGGGCATCTTGAGGTCCAGCACCATGACTTCGGGTTCGTCACGGCGGATCAGCTCCAGCGCCGACTCGCCGTCGTAGACCACGGCGGAGCCCATGTCACGCATGCTCAGGCGCTCGGAGAGGGTTTTGACGAACTCGCGCTCGTCGTCCACCAGCAGCACCTTGGAGGGCCTCTTGAAATCGTAGCGCCGGTAGATGTCGGCCTGGTAGAAGTCCTTGCCCACCCGCGTTTCGACGGCTTGCACGCCCGGCACCTCGCGCGCCAGCTTCTCCAGTTCCCGCTCGAGGCGCCCGAGCCGCAGCACGTGCTGGTTGATGGTCAGGGTGACCCGGCCATTTTCGGCCGACACGGACACGCAGTGCCCCCGCCCGCACAGGTGGACCTCCACCTGGCTGGCCAGCGCGAAGTCGCGCACCGCCTGCCGCGACTCCTCGGTGCAGACCACGGCCTCGCCCAGGGCGTTTTCCGCGATCAGGGCAGCGGCCTCGTCCAGGCCGGTCTTGTCCGTGGGGATGATGATGTCGTACAGGGCCGGGTCCCAGGGATCCGGCTTGCTCAGCAGGTAGTCGACCCAGGCGGCGCGGTTCTCGTCGTCGCGCTGCAGTTTTCCCGAGGCACGGGCATCGCTGATGTTCTCCTGCTCAACGCACCACGCCAGCCGGGCCCTGCGGTCGGCAATCAGGCACACACGCAGCACGTGGCGGATCTGCTGGGGAATCAGCATCACCGCATAGCCGGTCATCAGCAACCGGTCCGCGGAGAGCCGTTCGGCCACTGCCAGGCGCAGCGCGGCCACGGCCCGCTCCTTTTCATGGGTAAAACAGTTGAACACCGAGGTCCGGGCCCAGAAGGCCCGCAGGATCTTCTCGGTCCTGAGGCCGGCCAGTTCGGCGGCGCGCGCCACGATGTCGTTCTCGGGCACGGCTTCAAACCCGGTCCGCTCCAGCACCCTGGAGACGATCTCGTCCTGCCGGCAGTAGGTTCCGCTGAATAGGGTAATCACTGACATGGCGTTCTCCCGATGGGGTTCAAAGCGCTAGGCCACCCGGCAGACGGTGGTCAGGGGGCACTGGTCCTCGCTGCCGTCCTCGTGGGTGTCGGGGTGAACCGAACGGATGGCCTTTTCCATGGTCGGGTATATGTGGCTGCGCCCGATCTTTTCGATCAGGTGCGTGCGCTCCAGCACGGCCATGACCGCCTCGTTCACGCCGCTGAGCGAGATGTCAATGCCCGCGCTGCGCACCTTGTCAACCAGCAGCGAAAGGGCCTCCTCGCCCGAAGCGTCGATGTCATTGATGCCGTTGGCCACGATGATGATGTGCTTGAGGTTGGGGCGCGTCTGCATGCGCTCGTTGATCTTGTCCTCGAGGTAGCTGGCGTTGGCGAAAAAAAGCGGTCCGTCAAAACGGACCATGTCGATAAACTCGCACTGCTGCAGGCCGAAGTGCGCTGCGTCGCGCAGAGCTTCGTCCTCGTGGCGCGAGAGAGACGTCACGGTGGGGCGCATGCTCTTGTAGAGAAACACCAGCAGGGAGAGCACCACGCCGATCATGATGCCCTTGTCCAGGTGGGGCGCAAACGCCAGAGTGGCCACGAAAGAGATCACCGAGATGGCGCCGTCGTACCACTGGGCCCGCCAGGCGTGCACGAAGCCGGAGACATTGACCAGCCCGATGACCGCCATCATGATAACGGCCGCCAGCACCGCCTGGGGCAAGTGATAGAGCAGCGGCGTGAAAAACAGCAGCACAATGACCACCGCCAGGCTCGTGAACGCGCTGGAGAGGCCTGAGACGGCGCCGGCCTGCAGGTTAACGGCCGAGCGCGAGAAGGACCCCGAGGTGGGGTAGCTCTTTCCCATGGAACCGAAAATGTTGGCCAGCCCCTGGCCGATGAGTTCCTGGTTGGGATCCAGGCGCTGGCCGGTCTTGGCGGCCATGGCCTTGGCGATGGAAATGGCCTCCATGAAACCCAGCAGCGAGATGATGGCAGCGTACGGGAACAGGCCCGCCATGGCTTTCCAGTCGACGGTGGGGGCCGTCAGCGACGGCAGGCCCTGGGGCACCACCCCAACCACCGCGCCGCCGCCGATCATCAGCAGCCGGGCCGTGTCCAGCGGCTTGTTGCCCACCTTGATGCGCCAGGTGCGGCCGTCGGTCTTCTTTCCGGCGGGAACCTTTTCCCTGGGATAGAAATACAGTCCGTGATCGGGATCCTCCACGGCCGCCAGCAGGAAGCCGCGGATGGCCCGGCGGTGCACGTGGGCCTCGTGCTTGAGCCGCTCGATTTCCAGCGTGACCACCTTGATATCGTGATCGGCGTCCAGCATCCCGATCACATCGCCGGCGGCCTTGGCCTCGTCCAGGCGCGCCATGAGGCGCGCGCGCTCACTGGCGCGCTGGGGGATGGTCTTGACGGCGTGGTTGAAAGCCTCGATGTGGCTGCGCAGTTTCTCGGAGCGGATGCGGGAGATGTCGGTGAAGGTGTTGTGCTCGAATCCGGTGGCCCACGAGAGGGTGATGGTTACCGCCACGGCCACCAGCACGTTGGGGATGCGCGGCGCAAGCTTTTTGAGCCCGTACATGATGGCAAAGGCCAGCACCCCCATGCCCAGCGTGGGCCAGTGGGTGTAGTGCCAAGCGGCCTGCAGCACCCGCATGATGGTCTCATAGTGGTGGGCCGCTTTGTCCACGTACACACCAAACATCTTGGACAGCTGGGAAGAAGCGATGATGATGGCGGCAGCGTTGGTGAAACCGTTGACCACCGGGTGAGACAAGAAATTAACCACCAGCCCCAGGCGAAAAACCCCCAGCGACAGCTGGAAAATCCCTACCATGAGGGCCAGCATGATGGCGTAGGCGATGTAGCCCGGACTGCCGGCGGTGGCCAGCGGCTCCAGCGAAGCGGAGGTCATCAGCGAGACCACCGCCACGGGACCGGTCTGCAGCTGCCGACTGGAGCCGAACAGCGCGGCGATGATGGGCGGCAGGAAGGACGCGTAGAGCCCGTAATACGGGGGCAGGCCGGCCAACTGGGCGTAGGCCATGGACTGCGGGATCAATACGAGGGCCACGGTCAGACCGGCCAGGGCATCCTGCCGCAGGGCCTGCAGCGAGTAATCCTTGAACCAGGCGATAAACGGAAAAAAGCGGGTGATCATCGGCGGCATCCTATTTTTAATCTGCGATGGTCGGTCACTTAGCGGCTCTCGAGCATGCGTCGACAGGATTTGGTCAGGTCATCGTACAGCGCTCCTGCATCGAAAAGGTTGTAGGTATTGAAGCGCACCACGCTGTCCACCGTGGACAACACGATCAGCGCCCCCTTGCGCGGTGGGGTCTCGACGATGGAGCCGTCCTGCTGCCCCTTGCGGATGGCCTCCTCCAAGAGGCTCACCAGCACGTCGTAGACGGCCTCCAGGTGCCTGCGGCACACCGGGTTCTCCTGTGCCAGGCGGTAGGTGTAGTAGTGGTGCAGCAACTGGAAGCCGTCTTCCAGGATCCCGGCCATGTACAGGTAGAAATCGATGATGCCCTCCACCATGTCCAGGCCGGTCTTGAAGTGCTTGCGAGAAAAATAGGCGCTGAAGTCCCCCAGGATGCGGTCTTTGACGTTTTCCAGGACCGCCAGGTACAGCTCTTCCTTGTTTTTGAAGTGGTAGAAGATGGTGGCGCTGGCGCTGGCGGTCATGCGGGCCACCTCGTTCATGGAGGTGTCGTTGTACCCCTTGGTGGCAAAAAGGAGGGTGGCGGCTTTGAGGATGGCCCGTTTCTTGGTCATCAAGGCTCCCGGCTGCGGTTCGACACACCAAAAACTGACTCGACAGTCAGTTTAAGGGGACGAACATATGATTTTCCTTTAAGGCTGTCAAGAAAGAAAAATACACTCCGACTGGATAGGAGTGGAGATCCCTCTGCAGGGGGTGTGTGCCCGCCACCGTGCTGCGCGGGTTTTCCGGCGGGCTTGCAACGGCATTCGCTATGCGTTAACCTGCAAAATCATCGTAATCAAACCGGAAGGTGTGCCATGAGCCTTCGCAACCGGGTGCTGACGTTCTCCCAGAGCGAAAAAATCAAGTCGGCCCTCATCTGGATCTCCCAGTGCGCCGAGACCCTGGCGGGGCTTTCACCGCCCCTGCGGCAGGGTGCCGAACGCATGCTGGCCGACCTGGTCATCATGGTGCTGGGAGAGGTCCAGTTGATTCGCCGCATGACCGGCGCCCCGGATTGGATCGAGGTGGAAAAGCACTTGGACCTGGCCTTGGTGATGATCCGTTCGGGCGTGGCCACCGAAGCCTCCTATCATGCCGCCAATGCCCTGACCCACGTGACCGTTATCGGCCGCCGGGCCATGTCGGACTTGAGAGATCAGGGCATCCTGTAAAACCGGCCGCGCATCGACCCTACATGGTCATTGCAGCGATTTGAGATAGGAAGCGAGGTTTACCTTCCTGTTTTTCAGGCCGAGCTTGCTGCGGATTTTAAAGCGGTGGGAAACAACGGTGTTTTCGGAAAGATTTAGCAATGCGGCGATTTCTTTGGTTCGTTTTCCCTGTCGGATCAGATTGGCGATTTGAATTTCGGCGGGTGTCAGATTCAGATAGGAGGACGACAGCGTTTTTACCATGGGAGATACGATATCGTCCAGATTCTGCTCCACAATTCGAAGAAAGGCCCGCTGTTCCGCTTTCAGGGGGCTCTCCCCCAGCTTCTCCAGAAAGGGCATGACGGTCTGCTTGACATTGGCAATCACCCTTTGTGCCATGTCCGTCTTGTCGGCCTCCTTGGCCCGCAACAGCACTTTCAGGGCCGCGTTGACCTCCCTCAGCTCCGCAGTGCGCTCTGAAACGGTTCTTTCAAGTTCTCTCCTGTAGGCCCTGCTTTCTTTTTCCAAATCCAGCCTGCGAAGGGCGGTCGCGATACTGATAAGGATCTGGGCTCTTCGAAAAGGTTTGATGATATATCCGTACACGCCGATGTCCAGGGCGGTTCCGGAAGTATCCCGATCATCTACGGCCGTCAGCATCACGATGGCCGTATCCTGGTAGGCAGCGGCTACATGGCGGATCAAATCGATACCGGACTCACCGGGCATGCGTACGTCGCAGAGGAGCAGATCAAAGTGCTGCTCCCCAAGGCGCTGCCTCGCCTGGGAAGCCCCCTTCACGGCCATGCATTCATAGCCCGCCGTCTCCAGGATCTGAACCAGCAGTCGCCTGGCCTGGGATTCATCATCAACAACAAGAATCTTCTTGGATTGACTGGACTCTTTTTGCAAAACACCCTCCCTGCGGATCCCTCAAGGCGAATCCCGCGGCCATCAAGAAACAATGCGCAATGTACCTCCCCTCCACAGTAGTGATTTTGGGTCACTATTTTATCACTACAATATCATGTTCAACCGGTTTACGGCGAGTGTCGATAACAAATGACAGATCATATTCTATAGGTAATCCCGGGATCGCTGTCAAAATTTTTGCGACGCCCGGGGGAAGAAATGATCTGGAGCCCAGCGAATGGCATCGAAATCCGGGGAAAAGGAAAACAAAACAGCCTCCACACGTCACCGGGCAACACCAATCACTCAGACGATCCTTCCAGAAGCCGCGATTCCCATCCGAGCTGTGCATACAGGCACTGGAGGGGACGCTGTTCGTCTGAGGCCGGTGGCGAGGAAAAGGCATCATCACTGCGGAAAATACCCATGGTCCAAATACTGGTAGTCGACGACGAGGCAGCAATCCGGCGCCTGGTTTGCAGCATCCTGGAGGAAAAGGGGTACCAATGTCTTTCGGCCTCCAGCGTCCGGGAAGCCAAACCGCTGCTGGAAAAACACAGGCCTCAACTCCTCGTGACCGATATTCGTCTGCCCGGGGAATCCGGACTCGATCTGATCCGCGAGGCGCGCGGCACATATCCCGACATGGCGACGGTGGTGATGTCGGCCATCGAGGATCTGGAGGTAGCCGAAACCGCCAGAGACCTCGGCGTCTATGGCTATATCCTGAAGCCCTTGAATCGCGTCGGGCTGCTCATCACCGTCTCCAATGCCCTCCATCGCCGACAACTCGAACGCATCAATCAGCGCCATGAAAACCATCTATCCGAACTGGTGCAGGAGCGCACCGTCGAGCTGCAAAAAACCATTTTCGCCCTCGAAAGGGCCAAGCAAGAGCTGCAGACCAGCCGCAGGGACTATGAACTGCTGATAAAAAACCTTCCATGCGTAATTTACAAGGGCTTTGCAGACTGGTCCGTAGACCTGCTCAGCGGAAGCTTTAAAGAGCTGACCGGATACACGCGGGAAGCCATGCGCACACTGGGCATCGGATGGTCGGATCTGATCCACCCGGATGATTTCGAGTCGGCCAAAGCGGCCACCCGCGAGGCGTTGCGGAGCAACGGCGCTTTCATCCGCGAATACCGTATCCGCACCCGCGGACAGGGAATCACCTGGGTGCAGGATCGTGGACAGATCGTCTGCGACGACCAGGGGCGTATCCGCTATATTCAAGGCGTCTTTTATGACATTACGGCCCAGAAAAGCATCGAGCATAAAATTATCCGTGCGAAAAAACAGTGGGAAGCGACCTTTGATGCCGTTCCGGACCTGATCGCCATTCTCGACGACAAACATCGTATTCGCCGCATCAATCGCCCCATGGCCGAACGCCTCGGAATCACCCCCCAGGAGGCCATCGGCAATCATTGTTACACAATGGTACATGGCACGAATTCCCCCATCGCGGGATGCCCCCATTGCTGTACGCTGTCGGACGGCTGCGAACACCAGCTGGAAATCAGTGAGGACAACCTGAACGGTCACTTTCTCATCAGCACCTCCCCCCTGTTCGATCACGACGGCAAACTAACGGGCAGCGTTCACGTCGCCCGCGATATCAGCCGCCAGCACCAGGCGGTCAGGGAACTCCGCCAGGCCCACAGGGAAATGGAGCAACTGATCGATTCCATATCGTCGATCCTGATCGGCATCGACACCGAGGGGCGAATCAAGCGCTGGAATCGGCTGGCGGAGCAAACCTTCGGCATACCGGAGGATGAGGCGATCGGATGCCGTCTGGAAAAATGTCCCATCTCCTTGCAGTGGGAAAAAATCCGCCCTTCCGTGTCGGCTTGTCTGAAAGAGGGTGTATCGAAAACCCTTTCGACCATCTCTTACACCCGCCAGGACGGCAAGGAGGGTTTTCTGCAGGTGTCGTTGAATCCCATCGCCAACGGTCATGGCAACCCCCGCGGCCTGCTTATCCTGGCGTCGGACATCACGGAGCAGCGCATACTCGAAGGCCAGCTCAGCCAGGCCCAAAAACTGGAGGCCATCGGGCAGCTGGCCGCCGGCATCGCCCATGAAATCAACACGCCTATTCAGTACGTGAGTGACAACCTGTATTTTCTCAAGGACGCCTTTACCGACCTTATCGGCCTCCTGGAGATGCTGGGCAACGTGTTTGAAGCGGCCCGATCGGGGCCTGTGCCCGCTGCACTTATGTCTGAAACCCAGGAGGCCGCCGAAGCCGTCGATCTCGATTTCCTGAAAGAGGAAGTGCCCACAGCCATCAGCCAATCGCGCGAAGGGGTGGATCGGGTGGCCCAAATCGTACGCTCCATGAAAGAATTCTCTCATCCCGGGGTGGAAGAAAAAATCGCCGTGGACCTTAACAAGGGCCTTCAAAATACCATCACCGTCGCGAAAAACGAATGGAAATATGTGGCTGAAATGGAGATGGATCTCGATGCCGACCTGCCCCCGGTGTACTGCCTGCCCGGCGAGATCAATCAGGTTTTTCTCAACCTGATCATCAACGCCGCGCAGGCCATCGGCGAACAGGTTCCAAAGGGTTCTGCCGACAAGGGCACCATCCGCATCTCTTCGCGCAAGGTGGAAAACGGCGTCGAAATCCGCATCGCCGACTCGGGCCCGGGCATTCCGGAGGAGATCCGCAACCGCATTTTCGACCCTTTCTTCACCACCAAGGAAGTCGGCAAGGGAACGGGTCAGGGCCTGGCAATCTCCCATGCTGTGATTGTGGAGAAGCACGGCGGCTTTATCCAAGTCGAGAGCGAAACGGGCAAGGGAACAACATTTATCATCTTCTTACCTTTTGGACCAGCAGAGGGGGAAAAATAGATGGATCCTTTGCGCAGAATCCTGTTTGTCGATGACGAAACCAAGATTCTGCAGGGGTTAAAACGCATGCTGTGGCCCATGCGCAAGCGTTGGCGCATGTATTTCGTCAACAGCGGAAAACAGGCGCTGGAGATACTCGACCAGCATCCGGTCGACGTCGTGGTCAGTGATATGCGTATGCCGGGTATGGACGGCGCGCAACTGCTGTCCGAGGTCCAGCGTCGGCATCCCCAGGTCGTGCGCATCGTTCTGTCGGGACATTCCGATCAGGACCTGACACTCAAGGCGGTATCGCCGGCGCATCAGTACCTCTCCAAACCCTGCGAAGCCAAGCTGCTGGTCTCGACCATCGATCGTGCGTGCGATCTGAATGATCTGCTCTCGCGCGACAACCTGAAGCAGGCCATCTCGCGCATGGACTCGCTTCCCAGCCTGCCCACGCTGTACGCCGACATCATGGCCGAGGTTCAATCGCCGGACACCTCTATTCAGCAGGTCGGGAAAATCATCGCCCGCGACGTGGGCATGACCGCCAAGGTTCTCCAGCTGGTCAATTCCTCCTTCTTCGGCCTTGCCCGGCACATTATCGATCCGGTACACGCCGTCAACCTGCTCGGCCTCGACACCATCAAAGCGCTGGTACTGACCGTGGAAGTTTTTTCCAAATTCAAAAGTGACGCTCTTCCGCTCGCTTTTGTAGAAGGCCTCTGGCACCACAGCCTCTTCTGCGGTGAACTGGCCAGGCGGATTGCCAGGCAGGAAGGCATTGCCAAGCCAACCGTCGATGACTGCTACATGGCAGGGTTGCTCCATGATGTGGGCAAACTGGTTCTGGGCACCAACCTTCCGGAAGACTATCGGCGGGTAATCGACCTCATGGGCCAGCAGCCGCTTTGCGCCATCGAGGCCGAGATGCAAATATTCGGAACCACCCACGCCGAAGTGGGCGCCTACCTGCTGGGCCTTTGGGGGCTTCCGGAATCAATCGTGGAAGCGGTTCTTTATCATCATTTTCCGCACCATTTCGCAGCCAACGAATTCGTGCCGCTCAGCGCGGTGGTGGCGGCCGACACACTGTCAAACGGCGGCAATCTGCACCCGAACCCGGATGATCCCGCATCTGAAAACCTATTAACCTATTTCTCCCGCATCGGTGCAGCAGACAAAGCCGCTTCCTGGGAACAGCTGCATGATCAGGTGAAAGAAGAGGTGAGCTGAATGCAAGAGAAGATACTCTTTGTAGACGACGAGCAGAATATCCTGAATTCCATGAGGCGGCAGCTTCACGGCAAGTTTAAGATCGTTACCGCCCTGGGGCCGGAAAAAGGGCTGCACGTCGTAAATTCTTCGGGTCCCTTTGCCGTCATCGTGTCGGATCTGCGCATGCCGATAATGAACGGCATCGAGTTCCTGTCACGGGTTCGGGAGATATCACCGGACAGTGTGCGAATGGTGCTTTCGGGCAACGCCGACCTGGCAGATGCCATCGATGCGGTCAACGAGGGCAACATTTTCCGCTTTTTGGTAAAGCCATGCTCCAGCATATCGCTGCTAAAATCGCTGAAGCAAGGCGTCGAACAGTACCGCTTGGTGACGGCCGAAAAAGAACTGCTCGAGAAAACCCTCAAGGGCAGCATAGAAGTGCTCTCGGACGTGCTTTCCATGGCCAGCCAGGACGCCTTTGGTCGGGCCTCGCGCATCAAGCGTTATGTGCGGGAGATCGCCACCCATCTTGGTGTTGAAAACACGTGGCAGATGGAAACGGCCGCCATGCTTTCCCAGATAGGCTGGATTGTTCTTTCCAGCGATATCCTGAAAAAAGTCTACCTGGGAGAGGACCTGACGGACGAGGAGCAGCAGCTGTTTGACATGCAACCGATGATGGCTTCGGAGTTTCTGAAGCACATCCCGCGCATCGAGGAAGTCTCGCGCATCATCGCCTACCAGGAAAAGCATTTTGACGGCGGCGGGATACCCAGAGATTCCCTCGCCGGCGACCAGATCCCCCTTGGCGCCCGCATCCTGAAGGTGGTCCTGGATTTTGACGTCCTCGAGGCCCGCGGGGTTCCCAAGGCCAACGCATTGCTGCGCATGAAAAAGAAGAAAGGGCTGTATGATCCGGGGGTCTTGAGCGCTTTCGAGGCCATGTTTGGAATCGAATCCAAATACGAGGTCAAAGATCTTTCCATCGCCGAACTGGAGCCTCACATGATACTGGGGCAAAACATTTACACCACCAGTGGGGCGCTGTTGATATCCAAGGGGAACGAAATCGGGCGGGTGGTGCTGACCCGTTTGAAAATGATCGCGGAAACCACCCGGATCAAAGAGCCCGTACGCGTTTTTATCCCTCTCCGATTATGACTTTTGACCGCATCCGTGAGACAGCGATCAAAAGAGCATGTCGCCAGTGCTGATGCCGCATTTGCCTTTTTGGTATTTGTGTTTATTATAGGTTTATAATATTGTTGAGGATATTTTTTTCAACCAAGTGTAGCTGCTAAGATGGTCCATTGCCTTTGCAGCCTCAAAACGTGCACTGTATTAGGCACAACCATGGATTTTTCGAGTAGCCCGCCACCCCCAACGGATAAGGCCCCCCCTCTCCTGTCCGCCGATACAGGCTCTCTCCCGACCTCTCGTGAAACCGGAGACCTGACGAGCCTGGCACTTAACGCCTTGCACTGCCCGGCCATGATCATCCGCTCCGATCGCACCATCGTGTTTGCCAATCAAGCGGCCTGCGATATGGGTGCAAGGGTCGGCCGACGCTGTGCAAACAGCTTCGGCCAAGGCCTGTCCATCCCGACAGAAACCGGACGTACCAATGACAGGCATTCCGACAACCGGCCTCGAGGCAACACCGAATGCAGCTTCTGCCTTTGCGGTGAAGCCATGGCATCCATGCAATTTAAAAGAACACTGGTCGAGGATGCCACAAACAG
>JAMOVG010000136.1 GCA_027061725.1 Desulfobacteraceae bacterium | reverse complement strand
AGCCGGTGATGGAGTATGTCTTGGAGAGCGAGCCGCAGGAAAGCGTGCGCCCGAACATACCCGGCAGGGTGGCGATGTACGTGTGGCGGTGGGGTTCGAAAATGATGTGCTCATAAACCTCGTCGGTGATGACGAAGGTGTCGTGTTCCTGCGCAAGCGCGGCGATGGTCTCCAGTTCCCGGCGGGTAAAGACCTTCCCGGTGGGGTTGGAGGGGTTGCACAGGATCAGGGCCTTGACCTTCTGTTCGAAGGCCCGGCGCAGCTCGTCGGGGTCGAAAGTGAAATCCGGCGGCCGCAGGGGGACGTAGATCGGATCGGCGCCCGACAGGAGGGTGTCGGCGCCGTAATTCTCGTAAAAAGGCGAAAAGACGATGACCTTGTCGCCGGGGTCGCAGACCGTCAGCATGGCCGTCATCATGGCTTCCGTGCTGCCGCAGGTGACTACGAAATTGCGCTCGGGATCCAGGTCGAGCCCCATCCAGTGGCGCTGTTTGCGGGCCAGGGCCTGGCGGAAGCGCGGCGACCCCCAGGTGATGGCGTACTGGTGGTAGCCGTCGTCCAGGGCCTGCCGGGCCGCGGCCACCAACTCCTCCGGCGGCGAAAAATCGGGAAAGCCCTGGGACAGGTTGATGCAGTCGCACTGCTCGGAAATGCGGGTCATCTCGCGAATCACCGACTCGGTAAACTGCTTGACTCTGGCGGAAGTAGAAGGCATGAAAATGATCTCCGGTATCGTTTGAGTTGTGACAACCACCCAGATCAGGGCTTCGCTAGCCGTATGCCGGTGCTTCTAACACGCTTCGGGTCGAATCGCAATTGCAGCCGCTAGGCCTGGGGGCGATCGCAAGCAGCGCCTGGCATGCGTGTTGCCTTTGTCCTCCGGGCTGTCCGTATGCGGGAGGGGCGGGCTACCGTTGCGGCTTCCCCTTATAATAAGTCGTTATTTGCGATTGCCCTGCAGCGGGTTTTCCGGTTGCAATTCCCCTGACGATACAGACAGGATGCGACCTTTTCTTCAACCAACCACACCGGGAGGCGAATCATGAAGAAGCACTATCACCAACCCATGAGTGCCAACCAGATGGCCAAATTCGGCGGCCCAACGACTTTCATGCGCCTTCCGGCGCTGGAAACCCCGGAGGGACTCGACGTGGGCATCGTGGGGGTGCCGCTGGACACGGCCTCGTCCTACCGCGTGGGGTCACGTTTCGGGCCGCGGGCCATCCGGGCCGAGTCCACCCCGATCCGCCCCTACAATCTGGCCACCCGCCTGTCGCCTTTCGACCACCTGGCCGTCGCGGACCTGGGCGACGCGCCCATAAACCCCTACAACCCTTTTGCTTCCATCGATTCCATAGAGGGCTTTTTCGACCACATCCTGGCGGCCGGCTGCAGGCCGCTGGCCCTGGGGGGCGAACACACCGTTACGCTTCCGATCCTGCGTGCCATCCAGAAGAAACACGGTCCGGTGGCCCTCGTCCATGTCGATGCCCATGCCGATGTCAACGACACCATGCTGGGAGAAAAAGTCGCCCACGGGACGCCCTTTCGCCGGGCTTTCGAGGAAAACCTCCTGTTGCCGGAACGGGTGGTCCAGATCGGGCTGCGGGCCACCGGGTATTCGGCCGAAGAGTTCGACTGGTCGCGCAAAGCCGGTTTCCGGGTGGTTCAGGCCGAGGAGTGCTGGCATCGCTCCCTGGCGCCCCTGATGGACGAAGTGCGCGAGCGGATGGGATCGGCGCCGGTTTATGTCAGCTTTGACATCGACGCCCTGGATCCCGCCTTCGCCCCCGGTACCGGCACACCCGAAATCGGCGGTCTAACGACCATTCAGGGCATCGAAATCATGCGGGGCTGCCGCGGGCTGAACATCGTGGGCGGCGATGTGGTGGAAGTGTCCCCACCCTATGATATCCAGTCAATCACGGCCACCACGGCGGCCAACCTGGCATTCGAACTGCTGTGCAGCTTCGTCGACGGCGGCGTGCGCTGAGCAGCCGGGCGGCAAAACGCCGCTATCCCTGCGCCGTCACGCACCCGCTTCTTGCGGGGGTGCGTTGTAAAGCGTCGGCCGCAAATCGGCGGCCATGGCGTTTTCGTCACGGGCGGCTTCAATCACATTCCGCTCGATGTCGGCCAAAAGCAGCGCCGGCCCCGTACCGGCGCGCGCCAGATCCTCGCCGCGCGGGTCCGCCACGCAGCTCAGCCCGCAGTATTCCAGCACCGTTTCACGGCCGCAGCGGTTGGCATAGGCCACGTACAACTGGTTTTCGTGGGCGCGTGCCGGCACCACGGTACGCGCGATCCGGCAATGGGGCCTCATCAGCGCGGTGGGCACCGCCACGAGCTGCGCACCCGCCCGGGCCAGACAGCGCACCGCCTCCGGAAACTCGACGTCATAGCAGATGAGAATTGCCGTCTTTACGCCGGCCACTTCGGCCATTACCAGCCGATCCCCCGGGTGAAAGAGGCGCTTTTCCACCGCGCCGTAAAGGTGGGTTTTGCGGTAGTTGGCCGCAAAGCCGCCCCCTTCATCGACGAGCCGCGCGGCATTGTAGACGCGTCCCGCCGCCTTTTCGGGATAGCCGTACAGCAGGGCCGTACCGGTGCGCCGGGCGATGGCGGCGGCCTCGCGGGCGGAAGGCCCCTCGCGGTCTTCCGCCAGTTGCAGCACCTTCTCGCCGATATCGTATCCCGTCAGGAAGAGCTCCGGGAAGATCACCAGCCGCGCGCCACGGCGGGCGGCTTCTCGGGCAGCCTTCTCCATGGCCTGGAGGTTTTTGCCAATGCGGCCGGGGGAACCCGCTGACTGGCAGATGGCAATTTTCATGTCTCTCCCCTCGCCCCGACTGCGCCGCCGGGCTACCGGTCCTCCGGGTTCATGGCCCCCAGCAGCTTCGGCAAATCTCCAAAACGCCCGATGAGCCCGAAAATCAGGGCTGCCAGAAGCACGAAAACGACGGCCACGGCGGCCATCACCGGCGTGTAGCCGTATCTGAGGGAATTGAAGATCTTGATGGGCAGCGTCTCCACGGTAAACCCGGCCACCATGTACGCCACGATGTACTCGTTGAGGCTCAGCACGAAAGCGAAGGCGTACCCGGAAACCATGTAGGGGCGGACCATGGGGAAAATGACGCTGCGAAAAACCATGCGCGCATCGGCCCCCATGGTTTCGGCGGCTTCGACGATTTCCGTGTCGATGGACTCGAATCCCAGCGACAGCGTCACCAGCGGCAGCGTGACGAAAAAAATGGCGTGGGAAATGATCGTGGCGGCCATTTTACCATAGAATCCGATCATCACCCAGAACGACAGGAAGCCCAGTGCCGTGATGACCGGCGGCAGGATAAACGGGGAGAGCCCCAGGGCGAAGAGCATGCGCGCGTAAAAGACCCGGTGCCGCCAGAGAAAATAGGCCAGCGGCAAGGCGATGGACAGGGCGATCAGGGCCGACAGCGAGGCGATGGTGAGGCTGTTGCGTACCGGCACGAGCCAGGCTTTCTCGCTGAGCAGTTCAATGTACCAGCGCAACGAGAACCCATCCGGCGGGAAGAAAAGCCGCTTGCGGGCGTTGAGCGAAACTCCGGTGACGACGATCAGCGGGCCGCTCAGAAAACACACGACCGCTGTCAGGTATAGATTTCGCAGGCTTCTAGTCATTCGCCGGCCTCCTGCGTTTGCCCAGCACCATGGTGAGCCCCACCAGGGCCAGACTGACCCCCATGAAAAAAATAGCCATGGCCGCCGCCTGGGGCATGTTGGACTGGTAGATGGCCTGATCCGTGATCAAAACGGAGAGCGTCCAGTGATGGGGGCGCCCCAGGATCTGGGGCAGCAGGTAGGCCCCCAGGGTAAACACAAAAACCATGATGAAAGCGGCCACGATGGCGTCTCTCAAGGTGCCCACCACCACGGTGAAAAAGGTCCGCAGCGGTGAGGCGCCCAATGTACGGGCCGCCTCTGGAAGGGCGGGGTCCAGGCGTGACAGGGGCGGATACAGTACCAGGACCGTGTAGGGAAACGCCAGGTAGCACAACCCCAGCACCAGGGCGGCAAGACCCGGGGACCAGCTCACGGCGTGGTCCATGAGCCCGAGGCGCACCAGCAGGTTGGAGATCCCCGCCGTGCGGGACAGCAGCAGCGACCAGGAAAAACCGATGATGACCTCGGAAAGCGACAGCACCGCCAGCAGAAAGACCAGCCAGACCACCTGGAACCGGCGCTTGAGCCGGGTGATGAAATAGGTAAAGGGCAGCCCGGCTGCAACGCACAGTGCGGCGCACAGGGCGCCCAGCAGCAGGGAAAACACCAGCACCCGCGAAAAAAGCGGCGTCGCCAGGGCCCGATAGTTGTCCAGTTCGAAGGCCGGAATGTAAAAGGCCCCCGGCTGCCGGTGAAAAAAACTGACGGCCACCATGGTGGCAAACGGGATGACGAAAAAAAAGCCCAGCATCAGCGCCGGGTAAAAAAACGCCAGGTACGCTCCGATTCCCCGGGGGCGTTGCGCCTTCATCGCTTCAGCACCACGCAGGCGTCGGCGGGCAGCTCGGCAGTGGCCTCGTCCCCCTGTGCCACCTGGGGCCGACCCTTGGGTGTCGACATACTGATGATCTGAAAATCCCCGCAATCGAGGAAAATTTCCACACTCGAGCCCACGTCCCGAATGAAGGAAACCCTGCCGCAAAAACGGTTGGGGCCCGGTTCCCGGCCGGGAAGAACATGAATGCTCTCGGGCCTTACGGAAACCGTCACCGCATCACCCGGCGAAATGCCCCCGGGTACTTCCGTCACCGCCAGCCTCGTGGCGGCGACGGTCACCTCTCCGGCTTCCGAGCAGACCCCCTCGAGCAGGTTGCTGGTTCCGATGAAATCGGCCACGAAGGTGTCCGCCGGGCGACGGTAGATCTCCAGCGGCGTCCCCATCTGGTGCACCCGGTTGTCCGGCCCCATGACCACCACCAGGTCGGACATGGTCATGGCCTCGCGCTGATCATGGGTCACCAGGATCGTCGTGATCTGCAGGCGTTGCTGCAGCATGCGCAGCTCCAGTTGCATGTCTTCGCGCAGCTTGGCGTCCAGCGCGGAAAGGGGCTCATCGAGCAGAAACAGGCGTGGCTCGATCGCCAGGGCCCGGGCGATGGCCACCCGCTGCCGCTGCCCGCCGGAAAGCTGGCCCACGTGCCGGTCCATGAGCCCCGGCAATTGTACGAGTTCCAGCAGTTCCCCGGCCCGGCGCAGTCGTTCGCGGCGGTCGACCTTGCGCACTTTCAGACTGTAAGTGATGTTTTCCGCAACACTGAGGTGGGGGAAAAGGGCCAGTGACTGGAAAACCATCCCGAAATTCCGCCGGTGCGCCGGCGTGTGGGTGATGTCGGCGCCGTCAAGCAGGATTCGTCCCCGGGTGGGGTTTTCCAGACCGGCTACCAGGCGCAGCAGTGTCGTCTTGCCGCACCCGGAAGGCCCCAGGAAGCAGACGAACCTGCCGTCCGGCAGGTGGATGTTCACGTCCCGGACAGCCACCACCTTCCCGAAACGCTTTTCAATATTCTCAAGCGTCAGCGCTGGCATACGCTCCTGATCCTCAGGCCAACCGGCATGGACCGCCGGCCCCGAAAAACAGAGCGGGATGAACACCCCGCAAAGGCTCTTTGCCGGGGCGTTCACTCCGGGTAATTATCGCGTCACCATCTCGGTCCACTTCTGGTTAATCCAGTCGCTCAGATCACCGGTGTAGAGGTCGTAGCGCGGGATGAGGGGTGGAATATCGCTGGAAACAGCGGCGAATTCGGCATCCGTCAGTCCCGTCGCCTCGCGCCTGACCGTGGGGGCGGTTCCCACCTTGCGGGCCAGCTTGGCCTGGATGTCGGGCCTGCACATGTAGTTGATAAAAATGTAGGCCTCTTCGAGTTTTTTCGAAGCTTTGCTGACCGCCCAGCAGCCGGAGTCATTGACACCGCCCTCCTTGGGGAAGGTTGACCGCACCGGGTGGCCGTCGGCAGCCAGGAGTCCCGCCACATCATGGTAGTACTGTCCCATGGGAATTTCACCGGACTGCAGTGCCTGCTGGAACTGGCCCTCGTCACGATACCACAGCTTGACATTGGGCTTGATCTCCGCCAGTTTTTTCAGAACCTTCGAAATGCCCTCCTTGCTGTTGAGGATGTCGTATCCTCCAAAAAAGGTCTTGGCCGTGATTTCCAGCAGAAAGGAGTTGGAGGGCAAGGCCAGCAGGCCCAGTTTGTCTTTCTTGTCCGGCGTCCACATGTCGGCCCAGGACTTGGGCGGCTGCTTGAAAACATTGGTATTTGAAACCAGCGTGATGTACCACGAGACGGCGCCGATCCCGTCCACCCGGCCGTCCTTGTAGCGGTGTATGAACTGCGGGAGCAAATACTTGCTGTTGGGAATCTTCTTGAGGTCAAGGGGGGCCCACAGCTGGGAACGCTGCCCCCGGAGCATGGGCGTCTGGGCGATCATGGAGACGTCTGCGGGAGCCTGCCCGGCCCGGGCCGCCTGCTCCAGCTGGACCAGCCAGGCCTCGCCGGTGGGCTCGGCGATCGACTCGATTTTAATGCCCGTCTCTTTGGTAAAATCCGGGAAAATGTGTTTGTCGAAAGAGTCTTTGAAATAGCCGCCGTAGGTTCCCACCTTGAGAACCTTCTGGCCCGCCGAAACAGGTGCGGACAGTCCAATGACGATAATGCATCCGAAAACGAGCATCCATGTCGCTACGGCTTTTCTCATGGCAATCCTCCTCTGTCGATTGGTCGATTTCCGCCCTCTCCCCACCATGCTACTGCGTGACAGATATCGTTTCAGCTGTCAAGTTCAAAGGCCCCCGAAAAAGGCCACCCCAAATGCATGCCGGCATGGATGCGGCGGATGCCCTCTGCTTCCCGGGTCCGCCCGTGCGCAGGGGGACAATGAATGGGACCCGTCACTCAGAAAAGCGTTTTTGCCCCGCCCGGCCACCGGCTGTTGCGTGAAGAGGTGTACGAGCACCTGCGCAACAAGCTGAAGGAAGGAAAACTCAAGCCGGGCACGTTCACCAGCATCCGCCAGCGTCTGTTCGAGTTCGGCAAGAAGGACTGAAGCCGCAAGATGCGCGAGATGAACCACGCCGAACACGTCACCCTGATGAAGCTCATCGAAGACGGGGATCCCGTGGCGGCGGCGGATTTCATCCGAGACGTCCACTGCGTCATCAACTACTGACGGAGACCACGGGCGCCGACCGGCCGCGGCCCTGCCCTGGGCGGGCCGCAGGCCCTCTTCCACGTGGCGCACATGCACGCGCCCCCACGCTAACCCGACGGGGCGTAATGGCGTGCCAGCCAGGCGAAGCCCCCCGTCAGGCAGGCCGTCGTGGCGCCGGTGAGGGTGAAGGCCGTGCGGAAGTTAACCAACTGGATGACCGACCCCATGACACCCGCACTGGTCATCATACCGAAGTAAATGCCGGTGTTGTACCCACCCATGGCCAGCCCGCGCATAAAAGGCGGCACGCACTCGGCGATCAGAGCGCCCACCGAAGTGAAGGCCATCCCCATGCTGATGCCCAGCGCCGCGGCGGCTGCCAGGAAGTGCGCCATGTTCTGGGCCAGCCCGAATCCGAAAATGCTCAGCGCCGTGCACAGCCCGCCGGCGATGACAAAACGGTTGCGCCGACCGGCCCGGTCGCTGAAGTAGCCCATGGGGATACGCGACAGGGCATTGCACAGGGCCTGCACCAGGAAAACGATCCCGATCTGGCGCACGCTCAGGCCGCGGTCCCTGGCCAGCAGCGGTACGAAGGTGAAGAACAGGCCGGAGCTGAAGGCGCCGCCCAGGGTGACCAGCAGGCAGCCCGCGTAGGGGCGGTTTTTCCATAGAAGCCGGAAGCCGCCCTTCTCACCGCTGGGCGGACCGCCGGGCCGGGGCGCCGGCGCACCCGGCAGCCAGGCCACCAGCACCGCCAAGGTTACCAGCAGGCACCCGGCCGAGAGCACGAACACGGGCCTGAAGCCCATCTGCTGGGCCAGCATGCCGCCGGTGGCCGGCCCCACGCTCATGCCGGCAAACAACGCCGTGGTGTACCACCCGTAGGAGCGGCCCAGATGGCTGCGGGGCGATATCTCGGCCAGGTAGGACATCATGGGGGGACCGAAGGCCGCCATGCCCAGACCCAGCACCACGTACATGGCCATCAGCTGGGGGCCGGTGGTGCCCACACACAGCAGCAGGGTGCCGGCCGAGAGCAGCAGCAGCCCTGCGGCGGCCACGGGCTTGCGCCCGCGCCGGTCCGACAGCATGCCCATGGGGAAGGAAAACAGGCCGGCAAAGAGAAAGTAGGCCGAACTGATGAAGCCGATGACTACCGTGCTGATGCCCAGCGACCGGGCGTAGAGCGGCACCAGCGGAAAACGCATGGAAGTGCCCAGGTAGCAGGCGAAGGTCACCAGGCAGCACAGCATCAGCGGCCGCAGGAAGGGCGCGGCCCCCCCGGTGTCGGTGTCCGTCATGGGCACACGAAATGCCGTCTCGCGAAGTCCCAGGCGGCCAGGTTGGCGGCCGCCTTGTCGGCCGGCAGGGTGCGGGTGACAATGGCCTCGAAATCATCGCGCTCCACCGGCAGCGCAGCCAGCGCCGTCAGGGCGCTGATCATCATGATGTTTCCCAGGATGGGGTTTCCCATTTCCAGGGCCCTGTCGGTGGCGTCCAGGAACCAGGCCTGCGCCGTCAGGGCCCCGACGGCCTCCCGAAGCTCCGCCGGCGACGGGTAGGCGGACGCTCCCGAGAGCACCCCCACGGGGTAGATCGGCCGCGTGTTGCACAGCGCGATGGTTTCGGGGTTGCCATAGGCGGCCAGCACGCGCACCGCCTCGGTGGGCTCCAGGGCCACCACCACGTGGGCGCGCCCCGCGGGAATCTGGGGGGACCAGGTGGCCGTGTGCGAGATGCGCAGATGGCTCATCACCGAGCCGCCGCGCTGGGAGGCGCCGAAAGTCTCGCCGATGGTCACCAGCAGCCCCCGCCGGGAGAGCATGTCGCCCAGCATGCGCGAGGCCATCACGTTGCCCTGGCCGCCCACGCCGGTGATGATGACATTGAAGGGATCCTGGGGCAGTTCGTATGCCTGCATGCCTACACCGCCTCCTCTTTTGCAATGGCCCCGGCCGGGCAAATGTCCGCGCATACGCCGCAGCCGGCACAGATCACCTCGTCGATCTCAGACACCCCCCGGCGGGCGTCCCAGATGAGCCCCGGGCACATGAAAACCCGGGTGCACAGCCGGTTGCAGCCGCACGCCTGTCCCAGGCACTTGTCGGCGTCCACGGACATCCGGAACCGCTTTTTGCCTTTTTTCTCGGGGCTCAGGGCGCAGATCTGTTTCAGCACCAGCACTTTGGTGCCTTCGGTCGCCAGCAGCTGCAGCAGCTTGTCGCGGGTCCGCCGCAGGTCGAAGGGATCGCACACGTGGACGTCGGCCCCCACGGAGCGGCACAGCGAGACGATGTCGATGCCGGCGGCGATGTCGCCCATGGCGTCCACGGGCAGGCCGGGGTGAGGCTGAAAACCGGTCATGGCCGTGCCGCTGTTGTCCAGCACCACCAGCGTGAGGTTCGAGCGGTTGTGCACCGCATTGACCAGCGCCGGCAGCACGGCGTGGAAGAAGGTGGAGTCCCCGCAGACGGCCAGCGCGGGCTGCTGCAGGCCGAAATCCCGCAGTTTGCCGAACCCGCTGGCCAGGCCCGCCCCCGAGCCCATGGCGTGCAGCGTCTTGAGGGCGCTGAAGCCGCAGGGCAGCATGGCCAGCGAGTAGCACCCGATGTCGCCGCAGACGAACCCCTGCCGGCCGTCCAGCTGCAGGGCGCCGTGAATCGACCAGAAGGAAGCGCGGTGCGGACAACCGGCGCAGAAGGTAATCTCCCGGGCCGGGGCGCCGGTCTCTGCCAGTTTTCCGGCCCGCGCGGCATAAGCCTCGGGAACGGGCCGGTACGAAATCCCCAGGATTTGGGCCACCGCCGCGGCCACCCGGTCGGGATTAAGCTCTCCCGCGCTGAGCAGCGATCCGTCCATTTTTCCGAAAAAAGTCCAGGGCCCCAGGTCGGCGGCCAGGATCTTGACGTTTTCCTCAAGGAAGGGAATAACTTCCTCCACCACCAGCACCCGGCCGCAGCGCCGGAGGTGGCTTCGCATGAACTTCGGCGGCAGGGGCCAGGTGGTTCCCAGCTTGAGGATGCCCACACGGTCGCCAACGCCCAGCAGGTGAACGGCCTCCCGGCTGTAAAGGCTGCAGATGCTGCTGGTGACGATCAGCAGCTCGGGGTGTTCGGGGCCGTCGTAGCCGTTGAAGGGTGAACTTTCGAAAAGCGCAACGGCCCGTGCCAGCTTCTGCTGCTGGCGGGCGTGGTGCACCGGCACGGGAAAGGGAATCAGGGGCCCCCGCAGGGGGTCGGACAGGGTCTCCAGCAGGGTGCCCCGGCAGTCGAAGGCCGCCCGGCCGCCGACCTCCGGCAGGTCGCCGAACGTCACGCTGCCGCTGGCGTGGGACAGGCGCGTGACCGAGCGCACCATGACCAGGTTGCGGATCTCCTCGGAGAGCGTAAAGGCCCAGCACAGCATGTCCTTGGCTTCCTGGAAGTCGCCGGGCTCCAGCAGCGGGATCTCCACCATACGGGCGAAATGGCGCGACTCGCCCTCGTTGATGCTCGACAGCGCGCCCGGGTCATCGCAGGGCACCAGCACCATGCCGCCGCGCGTGCCGGAACCGGCCAGGTGCAGCAGAAAATCCGAGGCCACGTTGACGCCGTTCTGCTTCATGGCGCACAGGGACCGCAGTCCGGCGAAAGAGGCCGCCGCGGCCACTTCCAGGGCCACTTTCTCGTTGACGGACCACTCCACGTACAGGTCGCGCTCCCCGGCCACCGCCGCCAGGGTTTCGATGATCTCCGAAGACGGCGTTCCGGGATAGCCCGCCGCAACCCGTACGCCCGCTTCCAGGGCGCCCCGGGCGATGGCTTCATTTCCCATCAGCAGGTGGCGGCTTCCGGCCTTGTCGATGACGGTACTGGACATGTTCCTTCGCTATCGAAAAATCTTCTCGACCACTTCCCGGGCGATGTGCACCGCAGCGTGGTCGTCCTTCCGGCCCGCACCCACCAGGTTGCGGCGCCCGAGGATGCGCAGGGCGCGCCTTTTCTTCTCCGCGGCGGCCAGGCGTAGGTGCTCCAGACGCTCGGCCGGCAGCGGGTCGATTTCCAGAAAGCCCTCGCCTTCCGCCTGCGCCACCACCTCGGCACCGGTGCGCGTGCGAATGATCAGTGTGTTCCATCCCGCACGCCCCTCGAACATGCCCACCGACACGTCGGCCAACTCGGAAGTCATGTCTGGACAAATGAAGCAGGTTTCGGGGATAAGAGGCTTGATCTCCCCCAGCGGCACCTCCAGCCGTCCCCCGACGGTTTCCACGACCATGGTGTCGGCGGGCGGCGGCGGGATATCCATGCGCGCCACCTGTGCCGGGTCCAGCCCGCGGCC
>JAMOVG010000135.1 GCA_027061725.1 Desulfobacteraceae bacterium | reverse complement strand
CCTGCTGATGGCCATCCAGGGAATGGTATCCTACCTGCTCTACGACCTGGATGTCTCCCATCCGCACTACAAGGGACTGATGCAGATCGAAAACCAGGTCAAGAACGGCGCCAAGCTTACCGGCCAGCTGCTGGGGTACGCCCGCAAGGGCCGTTTTGCCATCAAGCCGCTGGATCTTAACCGCCTGGTGCGCGAGACAGCCGAAACCTTCGGCCGCGCCCGGCGGGAGATTTCCATTCACACCGACCTGTCACCCGATCTGGTGGCGGTGGAAGCCGACCAGGGACAGCTGGAGCAGGTCCTGCTGAACCTGTACATCAACGCCTGGCAGGCCATGCCCGGCGGCGGCGATCTGACCATCAGTACGGCCAACGTCTCCCACGAGGACATCCGCAGCGCCGCCTATCGTCCCAAGCCGGGACAATATGTGCGCCTGGCGGTCGCCGACAGCGGCGAGGGTATGGACGAGAAAACCCGGCGGCGGATATTCGAGCCTTTTTTCACCACCAAGGAGATGGGGCGGGGAACCGGCTTGGGATTGGCCACGGTGTACGGCATCGTCAAGGGACATCACGG
This sequence comes from Desulfobacteraceae bacterium, assembly GCA_027061725.1. Taxonomy (GTDB): domain Bacteria; phylum Desulfobacterota; class Desulfobacteria; order Desulfobacterales; family JALSRD01; genus JALSRD01. Next base: position 2,349 of record JAMOVG010000135.1, on the reverse strand, counting down.
GTACATTGAAGTGGACTCCATCAAGGGCGAAGGGACGACTTTTCGGATCTACCTGCCGGCTTCGAAGCGCAAGGCCCGCCGCCGGGAAAACGTGCGGCAGCCCAAGGTTGTGGGCAAAGGGACTATCCTGGTGGTTGATGACGAGGAGATGGTGCTGGAGGTCAGCTGTGCGCTTTTTGAAAAACTGGGCTTCAACGTGCTGCGGGCCGAAAGCGGTCGCAAGGCGGTGGAGGTGTTCAAGGCCCACGCAGACGCGATCGACCTGGTGATTTTGGATATGATCATGCCAAAGATGAGCGGCGGAGAGGTTTTCGACACCCTCAAGGAACTCAAGCCGGATGTCAAGGTACTGCTGTCAAGCGGTTATGCCCTCGATGGACAGGCCGAGGAGATTCTGGCGAGGGGCTGCCAAGGCTTCATTCAAAAACCCTTCGATATCCATGAAGTCGCCCGGCGGATTAACGAGCTGCTGGAGTAATACGGAGGCGTGATGGACGGCGCGTCATCGGTGAAGCGCGGCGGGTCAGGATTTCTCTTTTTCCTTTTTCGGGGGCGGAGGGGATTTCTTCCCGCGGCACCACACGGCCAGCGTCAGCATGCCAAGGTAGGTCGAAAGGAAAACGTAGAGCTGGTCTCCAGTGTTCCTGGCCAGCAGAAAGTAGATAATGGTTCCCAGTATGAGAAGTTTTCGGATCATGGGCGCGTCCGGTTTTTCCGTGTGGCGGACACCGCGCGCTTTTCCGACCAAGCGGCGGGGTCTACCGCTAAGTATCGGCCGGATGCCGTGTAACTTGAATATGCCGGTGCCCAGTGCGACACCGGTCATTTCTTGGGAGGCGGCATGAACGCCACCACCAGGATGGCCGCATATGCCGCCGGAGCACTGCTGCTTCTGCTGCTTGTGATCGGCTCGGCCGTCGCCGGGAATTCGGCAGAGGGCCGCGATACCGAGGAGATCAAGGCCATAGCCGCCAGGTTGAATCAGAGTGGCCGGCGTCTGCTGGACCTGCGCCAGGACTTGCAGCAGATCCTGGCCAGTGATGTCTCCAGGGATGTCAGCAGTCTCAGCAGTCAGCGTCTGATCATGAACTCCATGAGCCTGCTGGCCGCACACTTCCAGTGCCAAGCCAAACTGATGGGCGTGGCGCTGCTGATCCGCAAGGAGTATGCTGATTTCTACCGCCGCCGTCGTTTCGAGGAACTCGAAGCGCTCAAGGAGATCGCCGGCTACACCCTCGACAGCATGCGTGTCAGTTATGGAAAGGTGACCAACAATGCCGCCCTGCACATGATTGATATGGGCTTTGACGCCATTTCCCGCGGGCAGGCTGCCATCGAACGCGGTTTGAAGTACTATCAAAAAAAGTAGCCTCCCACCGATGGAGAAACACATGCACCACAACAGCGACAGGGATGTAAACAAGCGGGCCTTCACAAGAGTACAGGCCCGCATCTGCTTCGGCTGTACCCCCCTGGAGGGCCTGCCCCGGCACTGGGAGAAAACGGCGCGGCTGCACCTGAGCCGTGGGGCCGCAGAGCTCCCGGTGACCACGGACTTTACCGACTTCGCCGACATGTTTCGCCTGCTTCATGCGGCTTTGACCGAGGTTAAGGAGGACCTGCGGCGCATTAAGGCGCACCTGGGCATCGAAGAGATCCACCTGCGGCGCCGGGAGGTGGAGATCAGTGGTTCGGGGCTTAGCTTTCAGGGGCCCGAAGAATTCAGCCCGGGGCAGCTGCTGATGCTTTCGATGGTGTTGCCTTTCGAGCTGCCGGTCCTCGTGCGGGCCGTCGGGGAGCTGATCGAGGGCCGCGAGTCGGCTGGGGCGCAGGGACGCCTGAATCGCCTGCGCTTCGTTGTTATACACGAGGAGGATCGCGAATTGATTGTCAAGTACACCTTTCAGCGCCAGCGCGAGCTGATCAATATCAGCAGGAGCCGGCGCAAAGAGAACGGGGAGGATTGATCGGCCGATGCTGTTCGCCAAAGACAAATCCGTCGGAGCCGTGCCGGATCCCGGGGTCATCGAAGACCTCAAGCAGGAACTCGCCGACCGGCGGGAGCGCAATATCTTCCTGCTGGAGACCGTCCGCTCCCTGCTGGTTTTTCTGAAGGACTTCTCCATGGACCTCAGGGAGGAGGAAGTTGACTCCCGCCGCTTTCGTCGGGACATCGATGCACTTTCAGAAAAATTTGCCACCACCTCCCGCACGCGCTCGCTGGCGGGAACCTACCGTCGCTTCAAAAAAAAGATTTACGCCTTCATCACCGGCCAGAAGGCCTGCCTGGCGGCTCGCGAAGCGGAACTCAAGGAAATCATTGATCTGCTAACGCGTGCCGTGGCCGCC
>JAMOVG010000134.1 GCA_027061725.1 Desulfobacteraceae bacterium | reverse complement strand
ACACGAAACCCCAGGCGGACCCCGACGATGCCGATGCTCGGCCCCACGTTGCCGGTGGATCCCACGGCGATGGCGCAGCAGGAGAAAAATTCCCTGAAGCGCCCGCTTTCCTGCACGGCGTAGTCGTCGTCTTCCCTTAGGAGCCCATGCGCCAGGGCCAGCTCCTCGGCATGCTTCAGGATTTCGTAGATGCCGCCGCGTGCCTTGATGGATCCCGAAACGGGCAGTTCGCTGTCGAGCTTCAGCAGCCGCCGGCCCTCGATGTCGCGCCCCGCCCGCTCGGCCAGTCGCCGCCGCAGGGTGGGTTCTTCCACCAGCGGCGACTCGATGAGCCCGCCGCTCTTCGCGGTTTTCGGAAAGGCCCGTGCGATATACGGCGAGAAGCGCCTCAGGGGCTCGCATCCCGGATCAAAGCACCGTCCAGGGGTATCCCGGCGGTTCCCAACGGTTCGTACAGGGGATTGGCTCAGAAGACCTCCTCCCCGGCCAGCATGTCCTCCAGCAGCGGGTGTTCGCATATCCACTGTTCGAGGGTTATGCCCGCGATCGTGCGGTCCGCCATTTCCCCTAATCCAGGTCCAGCGACGCCTTGCACCGGTTGCACTTCACGGCGCCGCGAAAAACCCTGTTTCCGCACCGGGGGCACAGGTAGCGCCTTTCCTCGTCTTCGATCCACCTTTTGGTGCCCACCTCGCGCCGGTAGGGCACGGCCCGCAGGATCACCTTCTTGCCCACCGACATGGGAAAGTCTTCAATCAGCTGGCAGGGGAAGCCGTCGCACTGGTGGCACCCCTCGTAGCCTTTTTCCTGCGTGCACTTGCGGATCCCGCACTGCCGGCAGTGCATGAAGCGATCGTCCGACAGGCATCCGTTGCAGCGGATGTCGTTCGGGGTCAGGTCTTCGCTGCCGGGCAGCGTCCCCTTGCCGGGCACCCCGCCCTGGTACAGCGCCACCAGCCGCTCTTTGAGTTTCCGGTTGTCGTCGCGGTGGGCGATATAGATGGCGCACACCCCGCAGTAGAGACCGCAGGGGGAAGCGAAGTCAGGATTGATTTCCACGGGTCGCATCTCCTCTTCAGCCGTCGTCCCTTTCCAGTTCGCGCCACTTGTAGTCGATGACTTCCAGCAGCACGCCGTTCATCTTTTTCGGGTGCACGAAGGCGAACTCGCAGTCCCGGAAAGACCGCGCGCCGCCGATGAGCGGGTAGCCCATCTGCCGCAGCTCGCCCATGGCCGCGCGCGTATCGTCGACGTTCAGGCTGACCACCATGACGCCCTCGCCTCTTTTTTTGATGAACTTCGCCACCTCCCCGTCGGGAGAGGTCGACTCCATCAGTTCGAAGCCCACGCCCCCCAGCCAGTAGCGCGCGACACGGATCTTCTCGGACTCGTCGACGTACTCGTCGTCGGGAGCGGATTTCCCCAGCACCGGCTCCCACACTTTTCTGGCCTGCACCAGGTCTTTCACCGCGATGCAGATGTGGTCGATCTTGTTGACCTTCATCTCCGCTTTTTCCTTTCCGCCCGAGGCCGGGTTCGGGGCTTCGGTCGCTGCAACCCGGTTCTCCACAGGCATCGGCCTACGCTATTGCCCGTCCCCTGGCCTTGACGAAAGCCTTCAGCGAGCGCTCGATGCCCTCCTCCGTGGTGGCCCAGCTGCACACGCTGACCCGCATGGCCGGTTGGCCCTGCCAGGTGGTGCCGCCGCACCAGCACTCGCCGGAGCGCTGGATGTTTTCAAGGGTCGCGGCGGTCTGTGCCGGTGATTGGCAGGCGACCAGCACCTGGTTGAAAACCACGTCGTTCAGGACCGTGAAACCCTCCCGGCGCAGCCCGTCGGCAAAGAGCACGGCCCGGTCGCAGAGCCGGTCGACCAGTTCGGCGACGCCCCTTCTGCCAAGGGATTTGAGCAGCGCCCATAGCGCAACCACCCGTGCGCTGCGCGACATCTCAGGCGTGTACATCATGCCGTCGCGTTTTTCGCCGGTGGGAAGATAAGCGCCGCCGTCAGGGCGCAGAGGTTGGCCACCGAAGTGCCGCTGACGAAACCGGCTGCCGTGCCGGCCGGCAGGCCCAGCAGCGCGACCAGCCACTTTTCGCACACGCTCTCCAGTGCCAACACGACCGGGGGCATCACGTACATGGCGCTGTTCTGGTCCCATACGTCGGACAGCCAGCGGGCGGCCACCGCCACCGGCAGTGCACCGCCGGTCACAAAGCCGAAATAGCGCCCGCCCGCCTGCGCCCCTTTTCCCCGTTTTCACCGATGATCTCCCATTTCGGGCAGCCGTAGTAATCGATCTCCGACTGCCGCGTGGGGAATCTGCCGCAGTTGAAGTAGCGCCAGTAAAACGATTGGTATCCCAGGCACTTTCCGGCCTCGCGATCCAAAATGGGGCAATCTACCTTATCGCAGCACTGAAAGCAATCGCCGCAGGAGGACCCGTGATTCCACTGCGAACGGATCATGGCGATTTCGGGATCCGGCCGTGACCTCGGCGGCGCCGTCAGCGGCACTGAAAACAGAAAGCCCCCGTTTTCCCCCCGCAAGATGGGGACAAGCCATTTCCACGCCTGGGGATAGAGCCTGGTGCCCTGTTTTACATAGTACCAGAAGCGCCAGTCATTGAATAACAAGTAGCTGAACAACGGCGCGGTGAGGTACCCCCCCACGAACGTGAAAAAACAGAAACCCATGTAAACATAAAAAGCCAGCCGTTTTGCAGCCCAGATCGCTTTCCGCAAGGTCAATCCGCTCATCTTCAACACACGCTATCTGCTTCTCTCAATGCATCTTTATCTAGCCTTGCCACGGCTTGAAGAAATTTTTTCCGCAATCGTTACAAAAGTGTTGTCCACCATGGCCATCGTCGAGTTTACAGTGACCACCAAGCGTTTCATAACAGTAAGGACAACGAGCATCACAC
>JAMOVG010000133.1 GCA_027061725.1 Desulfobacteraceae bacterium | reverse complement strand
GGGCACCACCGGAAAACCCAAGGGCGTGGTGCGCTCGCACCGCTCGCACATCGCCTTCTACCTGATCAACGCCATCGACTTCGGCTTCAGCGAACACGACGTCTGCATGAACGTCATGCCGCTGTGTCACATCAACTCCACCTTTTTCACCTTCACCTTCACCTACATCGGCGCGTCGGTCTACATCCACCCGGCCCAGTCCTTCCGCGCCGACGAGATCCTGGAGATCATCGAGCGTGAAAAGATCACCTTCATCTCGCTGATCCCCACCCACTACAACCTGATCCTGAACGCCTCGGAAGAGGCCAAGAAGCGCGACGTCAGCTCCATCCGCAAGCTGCTGTGCTCTTCGGCGCCGGTGAGAAAGAGCATGAAGCTGGCTATCATGGAGTTTTTTCCAGGGGTGCAGCTCTACGAGGGTTACGGCTCCACCGAGGCCGGCATCGTCACGGTGCTCAAGCCCGGGGACCAGATGCGCAAGCTGGGCTCCATCGGCTACGAATCCCTGGGCACCGACTTCATCAAGATTCTGGACGATGAGAAAAACCCGGTGCCCGACGGGGAAGTGGGCGAACTCTACTCGCGGGGCCCCATGCTCTTTGACGAGTACTACAAACTTCCCGAAAAGACGGCCGCCGCCTTCGCCGGGGAATGGTTTTCGGCCGGTGACATGGCGCGCCGGGACGCCGACGGCTTCTACGAGATCGTCGACCGCAAGGACAACATGATCATCACCGGCGGGGAGCACGTTTATCCCAGCGAGGTGGAGGAGGTGGTCGGCAGCCACGAGGGGGTCTTCGACGTGGCCGTCATCAGCCAGGCCGACGAGAAGTGGGGCGAAATGGTTGTGGCAGTGGTTATTCCCATGCCCGATGCCGGGCTGACCGAAGAGGGCGTCAAGGCCTGGTGCAAAGAGCGGTTGGCGGGGTACAAGCGGCCCAAGAAGGTCATTTTCATCGAGTCCTGCGACATGCCGCGCACGGCCACCGGCAAGATTCTGCACCGCAAGCTGCGGGAGCGCTTCTGCCGGTAAGGGCTTTTTACGATTTTCACGAAAATTCCATCACAGCAGGGAGGAGGTTTCATGCTCAGCAAAGCGTTTATTCCGTACGGCGGTTACTACAGTACCCCCTTTGCCCGTTGGCAGGGCAGCCTGGCCAACGAGAACGCCATCGTTCTGGGGTCCAACACCTCCAAGCGCTGGTTCGAGAGCCGTGGGTGGGACCCGGCCATGCTCGACTACCTGTTCCTGGGCATCACCATCGGCCAGCACCATGTGTTTTACGGCAGCACCTGGGCGGCCCACATGATGGGCGCCGGGCACATCCCCGGGGTGACCGTCATGCAGGCCTGCTCCACCTCGACCACCTGCGTGTACCAGGCCAGTCTGGGCGTGGAAAATGGATACTACAACAACGCCTACTGCCTGATGGTGGACCGCTGCTCCAACGGCCCCCACACCATCTGGCCCAACCCCATGGGGCCGGGCGGCGAGGTCATATCCGAGAACTGGCTGATGGACAACTTCAACCAGGACCCCTCGGCCAAAAACGCCATGATCGAAACCGCCGAGAACGTCAGCCGTGAGGCCGGCTTCACCCGCGAACAGTGCGACGAACTGGTGCTGCGGCGCTATGCCCAGTACCAGGACGCACTGGCCGACGACCGCGCCTTCCAGAAGCGCTACATGTTCCCGGCCGAGTATAAGGTTTCGCGCAAGAAAACCGCGCAGCTAACGGCCGACGAGGGCGTGACGCACACCACCGCCGAGGGGCTGGCGCGCTTGCGTCCGGTGCTGCCCGACGGCGTGCACACCTTCGGCGCCCAGACCCACCCGGCCGACGGCAACTGCGGCATCCTGGTGACCACCGAGGAAAGGGCACGCGAACTGAGCCGCGACCCCAACGTAACCGTCCAGGTGATCTCCTATGGGTTCGCCCGTGCCAAGAAGGGCTATATGGCCGCCGCGGTGGTACCGGCCGCTCGCATGGCCCTGGAAAAGGGCGGCGTCGACATCCAGGACGTCAAGACCATCAAGACCCACAACCCCTTTGCCGCCAACGACCTGTACCTGGCCAAGGAAATGGGCGTGGATGCGATGGGCTTCAACAACTACGGCAGTTCGCTGATCTTCGGACACCCGCAGGGCCCCACGGCGGGCCGCTGCATCATCGAGGGCATCGAGGAGACCGCCATGGCCGGCGGCGGCTACCTGCTCTTCGGTGGCTGCGCCGCCGGCGACACGGCCGCGGCCCTGCTGGTCAAGATCGGCTGACGCCGTCGGGAACCATCGGTTCGACCCTTTCGAAGCACGCCGGGCCCACGGTCCGGGGCGTGTGACCGCCCCGTGACCGGCCTTTGGGCCCGGATGCCCCGGAGAATCGGGAGCCGCAGCCCGGCATGGCCGGCCGGGAGCGGTCCCGGAAGAAAATGCGAGGCAGGCGATGACCCAGTACCGGATCCACCCCATCGTCATGGGCACCAAGGTGTTCGACAAGGGCATGATGACGTACCAGCACGACTATGGAACGCCCTTCACCATTCCCATCTACTGCTGGTACCTGGAGGGCGGCGACCGTAAGATTCTGGTGGACACCGGCGAGATGCACCCCATCTGCTCGGACGACCGGCAGCGGGCCATCGGCGGCAAAATCTACGGGTTCGAAGAGGGGCTGGCGCGCTGGGATCTCGCCCCCGAAGACATCGACATCGTGCTGCACACCCATCTGCACAACGATCACTGCGAAAACGACTACAAATGCTGCAACGCCGTCTTCTATGTACACCAGTGTGAACTGGACCACATCCGGGACCCACATCCGCTGGACTATCGCTACCTGGAAGACTACATCGAAGAGCCATTGGAAGCCGGCCGCTACGAGGTGCTGACCGTCGAAACGCAGATTGCTCCCGGCATCCGCATGGTCCACACCCCGGCTCACA
>JAMOVG010000132.1 GCA_027061725.1 Desulfobacteraceae bacterium | reverse complement strand
ATGCCCTGGCTTTCGGCCGACCGGTGGTGGCCAGCAGCAGCGGCGCCATGAAGGGCATCCTGTCGCGCTCCGGCGCCGGGCTGACCAGCGAAAACGAGCGCGAGTTCGTGGAAAACATCACCAGGGTTCTCTCGGACGAACATTTTGCAGCGCAGCTATCGGCCAACGCCCGAAGATATGTGCGGGAGGTCATCAGCTGGGCGCACATTGCGCGGCGGCATATGGATATCTACCGTGGATTCATCGACAACGCCTTTCTGGAATCACGCACCATCTGGGTGGAATAGAGGGAGGAGCCGCTATGAAACAGTCCATTCTGTACCCGTTTACCCGATACCCCCACAACCCCATTCTGAGCCGCGAGGACGTGCCCTATGCCTGCAACACGGTTTTCAACGCGGCGGCCGTCAAGTTTGCGGGCCGCTACCTGCTGCTGCTGCGCATCGAGGACCTGTCGGGCGTCAGTCACCTGACCAGGGCCTGGTCCCGGGACGGCTATCATTTCCAGGTGGATGAGCGCCCCTGGATCACCCCGACGAAAGATGACGACACGGCGGTTTACGAGGTCTACGGCATCGAAGACCCGCGCATCACGGCGATCGACGGCGTCTACTACATCACCTACACGGCATTCGGCCCTTATGGCCCACGGGTGGCCATCGGCCGAACCCGCGACTTCGCGTCTTTCGAGCGCCTGGCCCTGGTCACCGAGGTGGACAACAAGGATGCCGTGCTGTTTCCCGAGAAAGTCGACGGCAAGTATCTGCTCATCGACCGCCCTGCCGGGTTCGCCGGAAAACGCGGCGACATCTGGATCCAGGAATCGCCGGACATGATTCACTGGGGCCGCGCCCGCGTGCTGCTTTCGGCCGAACCGGGCTGGGCCGGGTCCAAACTGGGCATCTCAACCCCGCCCATCCGCACCGAAAAGGGCTGGCTGGCCTTTTACCACGGGGTGCGGCGTACGCCTTCGGGCAACCTCTACCGCCTGGGCTGTCTGCTGATGGACCTGAAAGACCCCCGCAGGGTCATCGGACACACGCCGCACTTCATTTTCGGACCCGAGGAGATCTACGAGCGCACCGGAGACGTGCCCAACGTCATCTTTCCCTGTGGGGTGATCGTCGAAGACGACGGCACCCTGAAGATGTACTACGGCGCGGCCGACACCCACATCGCCCTGGCCGAGGCTTCGCTGGGGGACATCCTGTCGCTGTGCAGCAGCTGTGCGACGCAATGAGCTGCGCTTCCGCCGCCGGTGCGGACAGGTCGGCCGATGGCCGGGCTCAACGGCCGCCGATATGCGCATCGACGAAGGCGGACAGCACGTCGGGGAAGGCGGGGTCCAGGCTGGCGCTGCTGTGGTCGGCGCCGGGGGCCACGAACAGTTCGGCGCGCCCGGGCGGAAAGCTCTGCTGCAGGCGCCGGGCATCCTCTACCGGAAAATTCTGGTCCTTTTCGCCGTGGATCAGCAGCACCGGCCGGTCGATGCCGGGCGCCAGCCTCTCCGGGCTGATGCGGTCCATGCGAAAACCGTAAAGCACGTCCATCATCCTCACCACGGTGTAACCGAAAAGGACACCGAAAAGGGGGTTGTAACTCCGGTAGAGTCTGCCGAGGGCCTCCTTGGTGCGGGCGTAACAACCCTCCAGAAAGAGCAACCGGATCTTGTCGAGGTTGCGGCCGGCCGCGATGATGGCGCCGGCCGCACCGGCCGAGTGGCCGTATAGCAGAACCGGTTCCCCCACCCAATCCAGGACAGCTTCCACGTCCTCGGCAAAGCGTAAGGCGTTCATGAGTTTGAGCGGGGAGCTGTTTCCGTGGTCACGGGCGCTGTGCAGGACGGTGGTGAACCCCATGCGGCCGAAAAGCCGCGCGCGCTCCACCATGCGTCCCCGGTTGCGGCCCCACCCGTGGGCCAGCACCACGGTGCCGCGCGAAGGGCCATCGGGTTCTACCCGCCAGACTTCCAGAAAGCCCCCGTCGCGCGCCGGGATGTGCACGTCCCGCACCCGCCCCCAGTCCGGGCGGTCGTCCACGGGCCGTCGGGGGATGCGGTGCACCGCGTAGGTGAAGTAGGCGCTCAGCAGCAGGTAGCCGCCCAGGGCCGTCAGCAGGTAAGCCGCCATGGCGCTGTCCGTTCCGTAAGAGTCATCGGTTGAGGAAATCACAGGGACAACGGCCATATAGGCGATCCCCGCCGACCTGTCAACGCATCTTGCCGGTTGCTCCAGGGCAATCGCAGATAACCTTGGCATGGTTGATGCCCGTGCTCGAAATGGGGTGCCCGCCCCGGCGGAACGGCTGCAAGGCATGGATTGCACACGAATAGGGGGGACTTGCGGTAGCTCAACGGCCGATTCCACCCTTCGGCAGGCAATATCGGTTGACAAGCGGGTCGTTTTTTTTTACTTCTCCGGCAGTGACGGTATAAGGGAATCCCGTGAAAATCGGGAGCGGACCCGCCGCTGTAACCCCGCCTCTCCACCCTGGAGGGGAACCTTTTCGGCCCCGTGTTGCCACTGTTGCGGCGCACCGCAATGGGAAGGCCGCCGAGAAGGCGGGGAAGCCAGAAGACCTGCCGCCACGGTATACCGACGGGGAGAAGGCAAATCCTCAGGCAAATCTGTTTGCTTGGGGATTTTTTTATTTTGAGGCCAGGAACATCGAACAATGGACCCGTGAAAGGAGGAAAACATGACCGCAGTCAACGAGATGCACCTGAAGGAAACCATCGAAGGCATTGAACCGGTGGACCCCGACTGGATCGAAAAAGCACGCCAGCACACGGCACAGCTGCTGATGCCGACCCGCGCGCTGGGTCGGCTGCACGACATCTCCGAGCGCCTGTGCGGCATCGGTCGCACGTTGAGCCCCTCGGTGCGTCGCAAGGCGGTGCTGGTCATGGCCGGCGACCACGGCGTGGTGGAACAGGGGGTCAGCGCC
>JAMOVG010000131.1 GCA_027061725.1 Desulfobacteraceae bacterium | reverse complement strand
CGGTGTTGAAATGGCGGCAGACCCACTGGACCTTCTCCTCTTCGGGCACTTGCTGGAAACCGAAACTGGCGGTCCTGGAGCGCTTGATATGCTCGTCCAACTGCTGGCGGCGTTTCTGCTCGTCGAACCAGCGATACCGGCGGTAGATCATGTCCGCACCTCCCCGTGTGCCGATGCCGGGGCCGGAGCAGGGCGCGGCGGCTGCAGGGGCAGTCCGCAGGCCTCGAAAATCGGCCGCAGGTAGTCGAGGCTCTCGCGGCCGGCGCTTTCGGGGTCGTCGGTGTAAGGGTAGAGCTCCAGGGTGATGTCCCCGCCGTAGCCCATGCGCTGCATTGCGCCCAGCACCTGTTCGAAATCGATGGCGCCGCGCCCGGCGATCAGGTGATGGTGGCGCCGGTTGGGGGCGATGTCCTCCAGGTGCACGTGCCCCACCCACGCAAACAGTTCCTCGAAGGCATCGGCCGGGTTTTCCCCCACGCAGAAGAAGTGGCCGATGTCGAAGTTGAGGCCCGCCGCGGGCGAGTCGATCTGGCCGATGAAGGCTTTGAATTCCGCAGTGCGTTCGATGAACAGATCCGGTTCCGGTTCGATCAGCACCCGCACGCCCAGGCGCTCTGCTTCGGGCAGCACCCGCTCGAGTCCCTCCCGGAAAAGTGCCGTCGCCCGGCTGCGCGAGATGCCCGCCAGCGGTCCGCCGGGCGGCACAGATATGTTGGCACACCCCAGCGCGTGCGCCGCTTTCAGGCATTCCAGTGTGTGCCGCACGCGGATTTCGCGCCGCTCGGCCTCGGGCTCGATCCAGGAGGGCAGGTAAGTGTCGCCCACGGCAAAGAGCGTGAAACCGTTGAGATTGGTGGGTTTAAGGCCGTTTTCATCCAGTGCCGCCTGCACCTCTGCCAGGCGCTCGGGGCCGTAGTCCGGCGGGTAGAGGTGCGGGCGGTCGCACATGATCTCCACGCCGCCGAACCCCAGCGCGGCGATCCTGGCAAAGGCCTCCGGCAGGTCGAATCGGGTGAATGCGTTGGTGCTGTAACCCAGTATCATGTTGGCGCGCTCCCGAAAAAAACCTGTTTCCCAAAAAGTAGAAATACCTACCCCCTCCGCCCCGGCAATGCAAGCAAAATCCCACTGCGGACCGTTGCGGATACGCCGTGGGCCGGAAAAATCTCCTGCCGGACGCCCTCGCGGTAGCGCGAAACCCCGTCGTTGCAGGCCAGCCGGCCATCGCCCGGCGTCGCCGTCGGGCTTGCCATTTTATCGGTGGTGAAGTAACATTTACTCCACAATACTCCACCGATTGCAGAGGTGGTCTTTTTCGGTTTTAACTTTCGCGAATTATTATTAAAAATTTTTCATCGGTCCACCTCTTTTTTCTTGACATGCCGTCAAAAATAGTCTTAAAAGGTTTCAAAGTGGTTTAAAGTGGGTCAAAGGGGTTTCTGAATGTTCCGCGGCAACTCTTTTCACAGTCTCGATCCCAAGGGGCGGCTGGTCATTCCGTCGCGCTTTCGGGACGTCATCAACGCCGCCGGCGGCGGGGTGATGATGACCGTGCTCGGTCAGGGGTTGTACGCGTACACGTTCGACGAGTGGAACAAAATCGAAGCCAAGGTGCTTTCCATGGCCGAAACCAGCGAGTCCATGCGCCGGTTCCGGCTGTTTTTCATCGGCGGCGCCCATCGCTGCCTGTGTGACAAACAGAGCCGTATCCTGATCCCCCCGGTATTGCGCGAGGATGCCGGGCTGGACAAAGAGGTCGTTCTTTCCGGTCTGCTGAACCATTTCGAGATCTGGTCGCGCGAGAACTGGGAAGCGGAAAAGCTCCGCATGCGGGAAGACATGCAGAACGGAACCGTCAGTGCCGAAATCGCCAAGCTGGGACTCTAGGCCATGGCTTACAGGCACACGCCTGTGCTGCTGTCCGAGGCGCTTCACTACCTCCACTGCCGAGCGGGGGGTACTTACGTTGACTGCACGCTGGGGGGGGCGGGGCACGCCAGGGCCATCAGCGAAGCCATCGCACCGGACGGGATGCTGGTCGCCATCGACCAGGACCCGGATGCGATCCGTCACGCAAGGGAAGTTTTCCGCAACGCATCCGCTCGCGTCCACCTGTTCCACGGCAACTTTGTACTTCTTCCTGAGTTTTTATCACAATTAAACCTGGCGGCGGTCGACGGGATTCTCATGGATCTCGGGATTTCCTCCCACCAGATCCGGTCCAGCGGGCGGGGCTTCAGCTTCGATGCCGACGAGCCCCTTGACATGCGCATGAACCCTGCGGGTGGCACACCCGCCGCCGTCATCGTCAACGAGAGCAGTGAGCGCCGATTGAGGGATATTTTTCGCAAATACGGGGAAGAGCGGTTCGCCGGGCGCATCGCCCGCCGCATCGTGGCCGAACGCCGCCGGGCCCCCATCCGCACCAGTCGGCAGCTGGCCGGGGTGGTGCGCGCGGCCCTGCCACCGGCCGTGCGGCGCAGGGCGCGCATCCATCCGGCCACGCGGGTCTTCATGGCCCTGCGCATCGCGGTCAACGACGAGCTGGCGAGCCTGGAGCGCTTCCTGGATCGGGCCGTGGACCTGCTCAACCCCGGTGGGCGCCTGTGCGTCATCAGCTTCCACTCGCTGGAAGACCGCATCGTCAAGCAACGCCTGCGCGCGCTGGCACGCAGCTGCGTGTGCCCGCCGGACCTGCCGCAGTGCTGCTGCGGCGGCAGGGCCCGGGTGCGCATCCTGACCCCCCGGGTGGTGCGCCCCACGGACGCCGAGGTGCGGGGAAACCCCCTGGCGCGCAGCGCCCGGCTGAGGGCCGCCGAACGCTTGGCCGGGGAGGCCTGACGGTTGGCCGCGCACCGTAAAAACAGCCGTCGGAAGGAGCCTTTCCGCACCCGCGCATGGATTCTGCTGCTGCTGGTTTTCGTCTGTGAACTGCTGATCTACACGTGGTGCCGGGTGCAGTATGTCAACGTCGGATACGAGCTTTCGCGGGTCACGGAGAAACACGCCGCCCTGATGACCCTGCAGAACGGACTGAAGGTCGAACTGGCCCGGCTCAAGTCGCCGGCCCGCATCGAGAAAATTGCCAGGGACAAACTCGGACTGGTCCGCCCCTCGGCGAACCAGGTTATCACGCTGCCATGAAAAGAAAGGGCGCCAAAAACTATCTGCGCATGCGGGTCACCATCGTGGGGGCCGGGTTTGCGCTGGTGCTGGCCGTGATCGCCGGCAGGGCGGTGCAGCTGCAGGTCTACCGGCATCGCTGGCTCTCGCAGATGGCGGCAGGCCAGTACGAAAAGTCCTACGTATCGCGGGGCAAGCGGGGCGCGATCTACGACGCGCGTTTTCATGACCTGGCGGTGAGCCTGGACGTCACCTCCATCGGCCTGCACCCGCAGAAGATCGCCGAGCCCGGTCGGGCGGCGGCAAAGCTGGCCAGGGCCCTGCGCATGTCCCGCCGCCAGGTGCGGCGCAAGCTCAAATCCAGGAAGGCTTTTGTGTGGCTCAAGCGCAAAGCGTCCCCCCGCCAGGTGGCGGCCGTCAAGGCCCTGTCTCTCAAGGGAGTGGCCTTCGTCCGCGAGCGCAGCCGTTTTTACCCCAACCGCAGCCTGGCGGCCCAGGTGGTCGGGTTCTGCGGGGTGGACGGCAAGGGGCTGGAGGGCCTGGAGTTTTTTTACAACCGCACCCTGCAGGGGGGCGAGGACCGCTTCACCGTGTGGCGTGACGCCCGGGGGCGCTGGTTCGAAGCGGACCGGCCGCCCTACGTCGCCGATGCCGGCAACAACCTGGTGCTGACCATTGACGCCGCCGTGCAGCACATCACCGAGAAGGCGCTGGCCGAGGCTGTTCGCAAGTATTCCGCCAAAGCCGGCATGGCCGTCGTCATGCGTCCGGACACCGGCGCCATCATGGCCTTGGCCAACTATCCCTATTTCAACCCCAACAGCTACCGCGACTACAGCAAGTCGCGCTGGCGCAACCGGGCCATCACGGACCCCTTCGAGCCCGGCTCCACCATGAAGATTTTTCTGGCGGCGGCCGCCCTGGAGTCCGGGAAGATATCGCCCGGCAGCATTTTCTTCTGTGAGAACGGCGCCTACCGCATCGGGCGGCGCACGGTGCACGACACCCATCCCTACGGCTGGCTCTCACTGCAGCAGATCGTGAAGAAGTCCAGTAACATCGGCGCCGTCAAGGTGGGTGCACTGGTGGGCTCCAAGCGGTTGCATGACCAGTTGCGGGAACTCGGTTTCGGGTCGCGCACAGGCATCGACGCTCCCGGCGAGAGCGCCGGTCTCCTGATGTCCTACCGCAAGTGGACGCGCATCGACGCCGGCGCCATCGCCTTCGGGCAGGGTCTGGCCGTCACCGCCATGCAGCTGGCCACGGCCGTCAGCGCCATTGCCAACGGCGGCATCCTCATGCGGCCCTACCTGGTGCAGGCCATCACCGACGCCAACGGAAAGCTGGTCCGCAAAATCGGGCCCAGGAAAATCCGCCGCGCCATTTCGGCCGAGACGGCCCGCACCCTGCGCCGCATCATGCGCACCGTGACCACCGAGGGTGGTACGGGCGTCAATGCCGCCCTGGAGAGTTACAGCGTGGCCGGAAAGACCGGCACAGCCCAGAAAGTGGGCCCCGAGGGGGGCTACGCGCGGGGAAAATATGTCTCCTCCTTTGTCGGTTTTCTGCCGGTCGAAGACCCCGAGGCCGTCATCCTGGTGGTGGTCGACGAACCCAAACGCTTTCACTACGGCGGCACGGTGGCGGCGCCGGCCTTCAAAACCATCGCCCGCAGCGTGATGGATTACCTGGGCGTGCCGCCGCAGCGCCCGGGGGGCGAAAAGTTCAACGTGGCCCTGGTGGAGGAGGTGCGCCCATGAAACTCTCCCAGCTGCTGGCGGACATCCCCCCGCTGTGGGTCAGCGGCGTGGGTGCGTGCGACGGCCGAGCCCTGGGCGAGGTGTTGCCGGCCGATCCGGAGATCGGGTCGCTGCACTACCGTGCCCAGGACGTTCGGCCGGGCGGCCTGTTCATCGCCGTGCCCGGGTTTTCCCGCGACGGCCACGCGTTCATCGGCCAGGCCGCCGGGAGGGGCGCCGCGGCCGTACTCAGCCAACGTCCCGTCGAGATGGACGGGCCCACGGTGGTGGCGGTCGAAAACACCCGCCGTGCCATGGCCCTGGCGGCGGCCCGTTTCTACGGACGGCCCTGCAGCCGCCTGACGGTGGCGGGCATCACCGGCACCAACGGAAAAACCACCACGGCCAGCCTGCTGGAGAACATGCTGGCCGCCGCCGGCCACCGGGTAGGCGTCATCGGGACCCTCAACTGCCGCTACGGCGGCCGGGAGGTGCCGCTGCCCATGACCACGCCGGAGTCGCTGGATCTGCAGTGCCTGATGGCCGGGATGCTGGCCGCCGGCGTCAGCCACGTGGTCATGGAGGTGTCTTCCCATGCACTGGATCTGCACCGTGTCGACGCCTGTGACGTGGACGTGGCCGTGTTCACCAACCTGAGCCGTGACCACCTGGACTACCACGGCGACATGGCGGCTTACTGGGAATGCAAAAAGCGGCTGTTCACCGAGCATCTCAAGGCGCCCCGCCGCGGCGGAAGCCTGTCGGCGGTGGTCAACGTCGACGACCCCCACGGTCGTGAGCTGCGGGATTTGCTGGGCGCGGGGGCGCTGGGCACCGGCTCCCGCGGCGACGTGCGCCCCGGCGAGATGCGCATCGATCTGAACGGGATCCGGGGGACGCTGGAGACCCCTGCCGGCCCGCTGGACTTCAACTCCCCGCTGATCGGGCGTCACAACCTGGAGAACATCATGAGCGCCGTTGGCGCGGCGCTGGCGCTGGGACTGGCGCTGGCGCCCATCCGTCGCGGCATCGAGACCCTGGCCAGCGTGCCGGGGCGTCTGGAGCGGGTGGCCGACCCGGCCGGCCGGCTCATCTGCGTAGACTACGCCCACACCCCGGATGCCCTGGAAAACGCCCTCAGGGCCCTGCGGGAGCTGACCGCCGGCCGACTGGTGTGCGTGTTCGGCTGCGGCGGCGACCGCGACCGCGGCAAGCGCCGCCAGATGGGGGCCATCGCAGCGCGCTGCGCGGATCTCACCGTGGTCACCTCGGACAACCCGCGCAGCGAACCGCCCATGGCCATCATCGAGGAAATTCTGCCCGGGGTGCGGGAAAACGGCGTCCGGGCGTGCAACGGGAACAACAGGGACCTGAGCGGCGCCTCGCGCTGTTTCGTGGTGGAGCCCGACCGCGGCCGGGCCATCGCGCTGGCGGTCGCTGCCACGCGGCCGGGAGACGCCCTGCTGATCGCCGGCAAGGGGCACGAGACCTACCAGATCGTCGGAGAGCGCACGCTGGCCTTCGACGACCGCCGCAAGGCCCGCGAAGCTCTGGCGCGGCTGGAAAAAGAGGCTGTCTCATGAGCGCAGCACCCTGGAAAACGACCGACGTGGTGCAGGCCTGTGGCGGTGAAGTGCTCAGCCCGGGAGACGGCGACGCGTTCGCCGCCATCGGCATCGACTCGCGGCGCATCACCGCCGACGCCCTTTTCGTGGCCATCGTCGGCGAGGTCCACGATGCCCACCGCTTCATCGGCGATGTCCTGGCCAGGGGGGTACGCGGCCTGGTGGTGCAGGCCGACCGGGTCGGCGATCTGCCCGTGGCCGACTGGCGCCGGGAGGGTATCTTCTGCCTGGCGGTGCCGGATACCACCCGGGCGCTGGGCGACCTGGCCCGCCACCGGCGCCGGGCGCTGGATGTTTCCGTGGTGGCCGTGACGGGCTCCAACGGCAAGACCACCACGCGGGCCATGACCGCGGCGGTGCTCTCGCGGCGCTTCACGGTGCTGGAGACATGCGGCAACTTCAACAACCAGATCGGCCTGCCGTTGACCCTCTTCGATCTGGAGCCCCGGCACCAGTGGGCCGTACTGGAACTGGGCACCAATCATCCCGGAGAGATACGGGCGCTGGCGCGCATCTGTCTGCCGGACGTGGGTGTCGTCACCAACATCGCCCCGGCCCATCTGGAGGGCCTGGGGTCCATCGAGGGGGTGCGCCTGGCCAAGCGCGAACTGATCGAGGAACTCGGTCCCGATGGCACGGCGATCCTCAACCGCGATGACGCCAACGTGGCGCGCATGGCGGACGAGATCGAGCGGCGGGTTGTCTTTTACGGGCGCCATGCCGAGGCCACCGTGCGTGGGGACGATATCCGGGCCACCGGGAAGGGCGTGGCCTTCACGCTGCACATCGACGGACACGCCGTGCGCGTGCAGCTGCACACGCCGGCGCGCTTCATGGTGGCCAACGCCCTGGCCGCTGCGGCCGTGGGCACCGTGGCGGGGCTGCCCGCCGAGGAGATTGCGGACGGCCTGGAAAATTTTGCGCCTGTTCCCGGGCGGCTCAACATTCTGGAACTTGCCGACGACATCGTGGTCATTGACGACACGTATAACGCCAACCCCGGTTCCATGAAAGTGGCCCTGGAAACCCTCATGGAGCTGCCGGGACGGCGGCGGGCGGTCCTCGTGGCCGGTGACATGAAGGAGCTGGGGCCCCGGGAGCGGGCGCTGCACGCCGAAGTCGGCGCCCTGGCCGTCCGCTGCGGCGTGGACCGCATCCTGGCCTGCGGGCAGTTCGCCGAAGACCTGGCCGCCGGCGCCCGCTCGGCCGGCATGGCGTCCAAGGCGGTGACCGTCGCCGAACGGGAGGACATCGCCGCGCATCTGGGAGATTGGCTGCAGCCGGGAGACCGGGTGCTGATCAAGGGCTCGCGGGCCATGGCCATGGAGGCCGTGGTCGAACGGCTGAAAGACAGGGGCGGCGATCGCCGTCCGGGGAAGGTATAGGTATGCTCTACCACCTGCTCTACCCGCTGCACACATCGCTGTCGGTGCTGAACGTGTTCCGCTACATCACGTTCCGGACCATCTACGCCAGCCTGACGGCCTTTCTGATCAGCTTCCTGCTGGGCCCCTGGCTGATTCGCAGGCTGAGCAGCTGGCAGGTGGGGCAGTACATCCGCGACGACGGGCCCCAGAGCCACCTGCAGAAGGCGGGCACGCCCACCATGGGCGGCATCCTGATCCTGTTCGCCGCGCTGGCGGCCACCCTGCTGTGGGGCAACCTGGCCAACCCGCTGGTCTGGATCGCCCTGGCGGCCACCATCGGTTTCGGGCTGATCGGCTTCCTGGACGACTACCTGATGCAGGTGCGCAAGCAGAGCAAGGGCCTCACGGCGGCCGCCAAGTTCACCATGCAGGGCTTGGTGGCACTGGTCATCGGTGCCCTGATCTACCTGCAGGCCGATTTCGACGGGCGCGTGACGGTGCCGTTTTTCAAGCACGCCGACCTCAACCTGGGGTGGGGGTATGTTCCCTTTGCCGCGCTGGTGATCGTGGGTTGCTCCAACGCCGTCAATCTTACCGACGGGCTGGATGGCCTGGCCATCGGGCCGGCCATCATCGCCTTTGGCACCTACATGATTTTCGCCTACGTGGCCGGGCACGCCAAGATCGCCCGCTACCTGCAGATCGGCTACATCCCGGGCTGCGGCGAACTGGCGGTTTTCTGCGGCGCCCTGGCCGGCTCCGGTATGGGCTTTTTGTGGTTCAACGCCTACCCGGCTCAGATATTCATGGGCGACGTGGGCTCTTTGCCGCTGGGGGCCGCCCTGGGCACGGTGGCGGCCATTACCCGCCAGGAGATCCTGCTGATGCTGGTGGGCGGGCTTTTCGTGATCGAGGCCCTTTCTGTCATTTTTCAGGTGGGCTTTTTCAAGGTGACCAAGGGGCGGCGCATCTTTCGCATGGCGCCGCTGCATCATCACTTCGAACTCAAGGGCTGGCCTGAACCCAAGGTGATCGTGCGTTTCTGGATCATCGCCATCGCGCTGGCCCTGCTGTCCATGAGTACCCTGAAACTGCGTTGAAGACCATTTCGAGAGGGAGGTTTGCCGTGACTGACGTTTTTTCCGAAGCCCTGGAAATGCTGAGCGATACCCGCCACCGTCACCGGGAGGTGCGTGCCTTCCTGGCCGAATCCGAACAGTATCGTGTGCTGCTGGCCGAACCGGAAGCCGGGGAGAGTGCCGGCCACTGGGGCGTGGTGCTGGAGGGGGAACTGGAACTGGGCCGCGACGACCGCCGACAGGTATACGGCCGCGGCGAGCGCTTTTTCACCGGCAGCCAGCCGGAGCCGTCCTGGAAGAACCTGTGCCGCCTGTTCTGACAACGACGGTCGACAATGGTCCGGCGGCCGCTGGCGGCCGTCGGCCGGAGCGTTGCGACGTGCAAACGGATTTCAGCGGAAAATCCATCGTGATCATCGGGGCCGGTAAAACCGGCATGGCCCTGGCACGCTTTTTCAGCGCCCGCGGGGCCCGCGTGACGGTTTCGGACCGGGCGCCGCTGGCGGCGCTGGGGGATCCGCGGCGGGAGCTGCAGGAGCTGGGGGCCGCCCTGGAGGCCGGCGGCCACGGCGCCGATACCCTGGCCCATGCCGACCTGGTGGTGCTCAGCCCCGGCGTGCCCCACGACCTGCCGGCGCTGATCGAGGCGCGGCGGGGCGGTGTGCCGGTAGTCGGAGAGGTGGAACTGGCCTCAGGCTTCATCCACGAGCCCGTGGTGGCGGTCACGGGCACCAACGGCAAAACCACCACGGTGACGCTCATCGGGGAAATGCTGAAAGCATCGGGCAGGGACGTCTGGGTGGGCGGCAACATCGGGCGGCCCCTGATCGAGTACGTGCACCGTCGAGAGGCCCGGGAGCGGCTGGTGCTGGAGCTGAGCAGTTTCCAGTTGGACACTATTGAGCGCTTTCGGCCGCGGGTGGCCGTGCTGCTCAATATTTCGGCCGATCACCTGGACCGTTATGACGGCCTGGCGGCGTACGCGGCGGCCAAAGCGCGCATCTTCGAAAACCAGGCTGCCGGCGACACCGCCGTGGTCAACGCCGCCGACAGCCGCGCCATGGCGGCCGCCGCCGGCGCACGGGGCCGGCTGCTGACGTACATGCGCGGTTGCTGGGCGCAGCTGCCAAACGAACAGGGTGCGGTCATCGAGGGGCGCTCACTGGTCATCCGCACGGCGGAAACCGGCGGCGAAGTGCGCCTGGACCTCTCGGCGCTGGCCCTGCGCGGCGCCCACAACCAGGAAAACGCGGCCGCCGCTGCGCTGGCGGCCCTGGCGGCCGGTGCGCACCCGGATGGTATCCGCAGCGCTCTGGCGGACTTCAGGGGACTGCCCCACCGGCTGCAGCCGGCCGGGACGGTAGACGGCGTGGCGTACGTCAACGACTCCAAGGCCACCAATGTGGATGCCGTGCTGCGGGCCCTGGAGGCTTTCGAGCGTAGCGTGGTGCTGATCATGGGCGGCCGTTACAAGGGAGACGATTTCGGGTTGCTGCGGGAGCCTCTGGCACGCGGGGCCCGGGCGCTGATCGTTATGGGCGAAGCCGCCGGGCGCATCCTGGAAAAGCTGGGCGGTGTTGTGGAAACCCGCCGCGCGGCCGACATGCGGGCCGCCGTGGCCTTGGCCCGGCGCCTGGCCCGCCCCGGGGACGTGGTGCTGCTGGCGCCGGGCTGTTCGAGTTTCGACGCCTACCGCGACTACCGGCAGCGGGGCGATGATTTCATGCAAAAGGTGGCGGAACTGTCATGACAACGATGAAAAAAAGCAGCGGTGCCGCACCCGGTTCCCGGTCGTTTTCCTACGACGTGGGACTGCTGTTCCCGGTGCTCTTCCTGGTGGGCATCGGTATCGTCATGATCTACAGCGCCAGTTCGGCCCTGGCCATGAAAAAATACGGCAGCGACTATTACTTTCTCAAGAAGCAGATCGTCTCCGGGGTGCTGGGCATCGCCCTGCTGATCGCCTGCCGGCACATCCCCTACCGGCTGTACCGGGTGATGGCCTACCCGCTGCTGGCCGTGGCGCTGGTGACCCTGCTGGCCCTCAAGCTCACGCCCCTGGCGTACACCGCCGGCGGCTCCACCCGCTGGCTGCACCTGGGGCCGGTGACCTTCCAGCCCTCGGAACTGGCGCGTTTCGCCATGGTCATTTACCTGGCCTACTCGCTGAGCAAGAAGCAGGAGATGATCAAGGCTTTTTCCATCGGTTTCGTGCCCCACGTGGTGGTGCTGGGGATCCTGTCGGGGCTTATCCTGCTGGAGCCCGATTTCGGATCGGTGGCCATCCTGGCGGCCGTCACCTGGATCATGCTTTTCGTGGGCGGCGTGCGGCTGCTGCACCTGTCGGCCGCCCTGCTGGTGCTGCTGCCGGCGGGGTATATGCTCATGATGAACGCCAGCTACCGGCTCAAGCGCATCATGACCTTCCTGGATCCCTGGCAGTATTCCTCGGACCAGGGCTACCAGATCGTGCACTCGCTGATGGCCTTCGGCACCGGCGGCATCTGGGGAACCGGTATCGGCAAGGGTTACCAGAAGCTCTTCTACCTGCCCGAGCCCCACACGGACTTCATCTTCTCGGTCATCGGCGAGGAACTCGGGCTGGTGGGCGTGGTGGTCATCCTGGCGCTATACGGCCTGGTGCTCTACCGCGGCATCCGCATCGCCCGGGGCGCGCAGGACACCTTCGGGGCCCTGATGGCCCTGGGGCTGATTTCGGCCATCGGGCTGCAGGTATGCGTCAACATGGGCGTGGCC
>JAMOVG010000130.1 GCA_027061725.1 Desulfobacteraceae bacterium | reverse complement strand
AAATCCCGCCATTGTCGGGCGATCTCTTCCGTCAGCTGGATGCCGAATGAGGAGGTCAGGCACAGCTTCAGACAGGAAAGGTCATGCCTGCGGCTTTCCGGGTCGGCCATGATGCCCACGTTCATGGGCACCGCGCTGTACCAGAAATCCGTCCGGTAGGTCGATATGGCCCTGACGGCGGTCTGCACGTCGAACATGGACAGCAGGATCTGGGTTGCGCCGGCATAGACACACGAGTTCAAGCCGGCCAGCATGCCGGCGATGTGAAAAATCGGCATGGTCACCAGACAGACGGAGTCCTCCGAGATGTCGGCGATTTCCACCGTGCAGGCCGTCTTGAACAGGGCGGCGTTGAAGCTGAGCATACACCCCTTGGGCAGACCGGTGGTGCCCCCGGTGTACTGAAACAGCCCGATGTCGTTTCGCATGTCGATATCCAGCCGGGGGGCACAGAGGTTCGCGTCCGATACGATGTCCATGAAGTCGTCCGCTGCCGGGACTTGCCGTTTGGGCAGTTTCATGGCGTCGATGAGCGGAAGCGAGGGGTCCCCGGGGAGGTAATCATTGAGGTTGGTGACCACGACCTGCCGCAGGGACGTCTTTGCACGGACCTTTTCCACCACGGGCATGAACAGGTCCAGGGCCACCAGGATTTCGATGCCGGCATCATTGAGTTCGTATTCCAGTTCCATTTCTTTGAACAGCGGCGAACAGGGGCACACGATGGCGCCGGCTTTCTGAATGCCGAAATGGGCAATGGCGTACTGGGGGCAGTTGAGCAGAAAAATGCCCACCCGATCACCTTTTTGGATACCCCGAGCGTTCAGATACCCGGCAAAGCGGTCCGAAGCCTCATCCATTTCCCGATAGGTGAGGGTGTGGCCGTAAAAAATGATGGCCGGCTTGTCCGGCTGTTTTCGGGCCTGTATGCGAAGGTATTCGTGCAGGGGAATGTCGCCGTGAGAAAAAGAAATCTGTTTGGAAAGTCCCGGGGGCCAGTGCTTCATCCATATTTTTTCCATTTTTTCTCCCTCTGTGGGTGATGATTCGTGGCTGCCCGCAGTGCGGACCCGAAAACCCGATGCCTCCATCCATTAGAAAGAGCGGGAAAGGAAGTCAATAAAAATCGAGCGAACGTTCGTTATTTTATGGAACGACGCCACGTCCGAGGGCAATCGCGAGCAGGCCGGCGCGCCGGGGCGGGCACACCGCCCATGAAGGGCCAGGGCATTGCCCCTGCCAAGGTTACTTGCGATTGCCTTGCGCCACGTTCCAAAAGCGGTTGGGAAGATTTTCCGGGAGTGTCATGTGGCCGGTCGAACCCGGTTTGCCCCCACTGAAGAACCGCTAAACCGTTTGCGGAGCCGGCCCGTCCGCCTGTGGGCGCCGATCTCGTTCGAAGCCGATAAAAAAGGACAGCAGGGCCGGGACAACGAAGAGGGTGAAGACGGTGGAGACGGCCAGGCCGCCCAGCAACACGCTGCCCAGGCCACGGTAGAGTTCGCTGCCGGGACCGGTGGAAAGCACCAGCGGCAGCATGCCGAAGAGGCTGGTGGTGGCGCTCATGAAGATGGGGCGTATGCGGGTGCGCACGGACTCCAGGATGGCCTCGTTTTCGGACAAGCCGTTGTAGCGCACGTTGTTCAGGGCCTGGTGCACGATCAGGATGGCGTTGTTGACCACCGTACCTACCAGGATGACGAAACCCAGCATGGTGACGATGTCGAAGGACTGGGGCGCGATGAAGCGGTTGACAAGGTCGAGGCCCAGGAAACCGCCGGCGCCGGCCAGGGGCACGCTGAACAGGATGATCAGGGGGTAGAAGAAGTTTTCGAAGAGCGCCGCCATGAGCAGGTAGATGATCACGGTGGAGAGCAGCAGGTACCACTGCATGGCCGCCAGGGCCTGGGAGAGCTTGTCGGCGTTGCCGCCCACCGTGACCGACACCCCGGACAGCTTGCCGGCCTTGTTCAGACCGCCGATGATGTCGCGCTGGATGGTTTCCATGGCGGCCTGCAGCGGCACGTCGCGGCTGGGAGTGACCTCCAGCTTGATGTTGCGGCGGCGTTCGAGGTGATCGATCTGCGTCATGCCCTGGCTGTACTGCAGGCGGGCCACGTCGGCGATGCGGATCAGCTTGCCGTACCCGTTGGCGATGGGGCTGTCGGCGATGTCCTCGGGGGCCGTGATGTGGCCCGGGTCGGATCGCAGCACAAGATCGATTTTTTTGGCCTGCTCGGGTTTGTACTCACCCACCTTGCGGCCGTCCAGGATAACGTCCACGTAGAGGCCGACTTCTTCCTCGGTCAGGCCGTTGGCCACCACCCGCGAGCGGTCTGGAAGAAAGTTGACCTCCGGGTAACTGTTCTCCAGCGAGGGCACCGGCCGCACCTGGGCCCCGGGCATGCTTTTGCGGATGGCGCCGAACAGGGTGCGCGCCGCCTGGATGATCGTGTCCACCGAGCGGCCCGAGATGTCGACCTCCACGGTGCGTCCGCGGCCGATGCTGTTCTGGAAGATCCCCGACTGGATGCTGACGCCGTAAATGCCCGGCATGCGGTGGATGATGCGCGTAAAGAGCGGCATCATCTCCCGGGCGCGGGTCTCGTGGGCGCTGATGGCGCCGAAAAGCGTCATGCGGTCGGACGATACGAAAAAGATGTCCTTGATCCGGGGGATGCCGTCCTTGAAGTCGCTCTCGTAGTAGGGTCGCGTGGCCTTGAAGATGAATGCGCCCAGTTGCCGGCGTTTGGTGATGGAGTAGCCCGGCGGCGGAATCAGGATGTTGAGGATCAGGTTGCGGTTGCCCTGGGGCAGGTACTCGGCCTTGGGCACCAGCAGCCAGGCGGTCAGGCAGGCCGCGCCGGTGAGGATCACCACCGTGGCCAGGCGCGTGGCCGTGTTGCGGATGGACAGGCGCGAGAGGTTGACCAGCGCGTCGGAAACGCGTCCGCCGAATCGGCCCAGGGCGTCGCCCTTTTTCGCT
>JAMOVG010000129.1 GCA_027061725.1 Desulfobacteraceae bacterium | reverse complement strand
GTGGTAGATTCCGGCCCGGAGCAAGGCACGAGCGATTTTGAGACCGCAGGCGTAGCGGGCTACCTCGAGGATCTCAAATGAGCGAGAACGCCGCGCCGGGCCCGATGATGACGTCCATGCCAGCATGTGTCCGCGCACAGGTGGTAGATTCCGGCCCGGAGCAAGGCACGAGCGATTTTGAGACCGCAGGCGTAGCGGGCTACCTCGAGGATCTCAAATGAGCGAGAACGCCGCGCCGGGCCCGATGATGACGTCCACGCCAGCATGTGTCCGCGCACAGGTGGTAGATTCCGGCCCGGAGCAAGGCACGAGCGATGTTGAGACCGCAGGCGTAGCGGGCTACGTCGAGGATCTCAAATGAGCGAGAACGCCGCGCCGGGCCGGAAGATGCCGCCTGTGCGCGGACACTACCGGGACATCCAGTGAGGCAGCACCAACACCAACTGCGGAAACAGCACCAGCAGGGCGATCACCAGAATAATGGGCACCAGGAAAGGCACCATGGCCCGCACCACCTTCTCGAAGGGCATCTTGGTAATGCCCACCAGCACGTAGAGCACGTTGCCGAAGGGCGGTGTGATGACCCCCACCGAGAGGGAGATGACCATCAGCACGCCGAAAAAAAGCGGGTCGATGCCCAGCATCTTGATCATGGGCACCATGACGGGGGTAAAAATCAGCACCGACTCGATGACCGACATGAAACAGCCGACGATCAGGAAGAAGAAGGTGATGATGAACAGCAGCACGGTGGCGTTGGTGGAGACCTTCATGATCATCTCCGCCAGGGTCAGCGGGATCTGGATGCGCACCAGCAGCCAGCCGTAGAGAACGGCGATGGAAATGATGAACAGCACAATGGCGGTAAACTCGATGGTGGTGTAGAAGACCTCCAACAGGTCCTTCCAGCTGATGTCGCGGTAGACCACCATACCCAGCACCATGGCGTAGGCGCTGGCTACCACGCCGGACTCGGTGGGCGTGAAAATTCCCGACCAGATGCCGCCCACGATGATCACCGGCGTCATCAGCGACAGCAGCGCCCGCCGGGAAAGGCGGAAAACCTCCCGAACGGGCGGACGCGGCTGAATGGGCATGTTGAGCCGGAAGGAAAGCAGCCACGTCATGAGCATCAGACTACCGCCCAGCAGAATGCCGGGAATCACCCCGGCGATGAACAGGGCCCCCACACTGACATCCCCCAGCCAGCCGTAGATCACCATGGCCACGCTGGGCGGGATGATGGGGCCGATGACCGAGGAGGCCCCGGTAATGCCGGTACTGTAGTCCAGCGGGTACCCCTGCTCCTTCATGGCACGGATCTCCAGGGTCCCCAGGCCGGCGGCGTCGGCCACGGCCGTGCCCGACATGCCGGCGAAAATCATGCTGGCCAGCACGTTGACATGCCCCAGCCCGCCCCGCAGATGCCCCACCAGGGCATTGGCGAAATCGAAGATGCGCGGCGTCACGCTGCCCTTGTTCATCACGTTGGCCGCCAAGATGAAGAAGGGAATGGCCAGGATGGGAAAACTGTTGACCCCGTGCATCATCTTGAGCGGGAAGAGGGTCAGCGGAATACTGGCAAAACCGTTTTCCATCCACAGCACGGCCATGCAGGTCAGCCCGATGGACACGCTAACCGGCACCCCGATGATGAAAAAGAAGACCAGCAGGCCGATGAAAAGAATCAGCATCTCCATGGGTCAGGGCTCCTGTACGCCTGCCGGCCGACGCCCCGAAAGGGCGCGTGCCGTGTGCACAAAATTGGCCGCCTGGAAAACGACCATGCCGGTAACCCCTAGAAACAGCCCCAGGTAGAAGTAGCTGATGCTGATCTCCAGGGCCGTGGTCTTGGACGGGTAGCTGATCTTCATGATGTAGAGCGTGCCGATCCACACGCTCACCAGGAAAACCAGGCTGAGGATATCGACCACCAGCCGCAGCACAGCGGCACTGCGGCGGCCCAGTCGGTCGAGCACCACGTTGATGACAATGTGCGCCCCCCGGCGCCAGGCCGAGGCCGATCCCAGGAACACGCTCCAGACGCACATCAGGCGCGAGGCTTCTTCGGCCCAGGTGGTCGGCAGGTTCAGCAGGTTGCGGCTGACCACTTCAATGAGAATACAGATCATCATGGCGCTGAAACACACCAGCGCCCCGATATCAAAAAAGCGCAGCAGGGCTTTCATGGCGTCACCCGGGGGGAGCGAATACTTCTTTGTGGTTGCAGATCATCGCCCGTCGCCACGCACAACGGTCCGCGGCTGCACGGCATACCATTTTGCCGCAGGCGGACCCGCCCAGCAAGGCGACGAGGCCGGCGTACGAAACCCAAAGCGGGGGATACCCGTCCGCTCCAGACGGGCAGTTGCTTTCGGCGCCGCACGCCGTCGCCCGTTGAAACCGCCGGTGAGGATGCCGCCTGCTCCGGTCCGGGGCGACGGCATCCACCCGCTGCGGTTCCGTGTGGCAAGGGCGCCTATTTCACCTGGGCGGCCTTTTCCACTTCCTCGGCAACCCCCGGCGCCAGCTTACTGACGGCGCGCTTGATGGCCGGCATGGCGGCCTCGCGGATGGCGGGCCGG
Organism: Desulfobacteraceae bacterium; assembly: GCA_027061725.1. Taxonomy (GTDB): domain Bacteria; phylum Desulfobacterota; class Desulfobacteria; order Desulfobacterales; family JALSRD01; genus JALSRD01. The sequence goes on along the minus strand of JAMOVG010000129.1, from coordinate 47,709 downwards.
TCGGGCTCTACGAAGATCATGCCGTGCTTCTTGAGCTCGGCGGCATAGAACGCATCCTTTTCGTCCTCTACCTTAGAGCCGTAGTTGCGCGCCTCGGTGACGGCGTCGCGGATGATCTTCTGATCCTTGGGATCCAGTTTGTCGAACCACACCTTGCTGGCCACCCAATGCCATGGGAAGTAGACGTGGTTGGTCAGGATGATGTACTTCTGCACTTCCCAGAGCTTGCGCGAGTACGGCGAAACCAGGGAGTTCTCGTGGGCCTCCACCTGCCCGGTCTTCATGGCCAGGTAAATCTGGGGCGCGGGAATCACGGTGGGCAGGGCGCCCAGCTGCTTCCAGACGTCCACCCAGATGGGAATAGCCGGCAGGCGCATCTTGAGGCCTTTGATGTCGGCCGGCTCCACGATCTTGCGATTGGCGGTCATCTGGCGCGGGGCGCGCTTCTGGGGGCCGAAGTCGATGACACCGCCCTTCTGGGCCGCGAGTTCGCGGATCTTATCACCCATGGGCCCCTGCAGGTAGGCCACAATGCTTTCCCAGGAGGGCATGTAAAAAGGAATCGTGATGGGGTCGTACTGCTTGGCGAACATGGTGCGGAAGATGCCGCCGGTCAGCGCCATCTGGGTCTGGCCGATCTTCATCAGCTCCAGCACGGCTTTTTCCTTGCCCAGCTGGCCGCTCATGAAAATCTTGACCTGCATGCGGCCGTTGGACTTCTTCTCGACGATTTCCTTGAACTTCTTGATGGCGGCCTCTTCGGAGCCGCCGGGTTTCATGGTGCAATTGACATCGATGCTGATGTCCGCCGCCGACAGCGGCCCGGAGACCATCAACAAGGCCAGTACGGCAATAAAAACCAACGACATTCTCTTTCTCATGGGACACTCCTCCTTCTACGGTTGGTGGCGCGGTGGCACCGGTTCGTGATGGTTAGCAATACCCTACCTCGGCAGGGTCGTCACAAAAACAGGAAAATTCGAAAATCAACATCCCCCCGGGTGGGGTCGCGACGCAAACAGTCCCCGTCATATGACCCCCTCATCCCGCAGGCGTTCGATCTGCGCGCAGTCCAGGCCGGCCTCGGCCAACACTTCATCGGTGTGTTCGCCGATCTGCGGCGACGGCCGGCGCAGGCGTGCCGGAGCCTTGTCCATCTTGACGGCGAATCCCGGCATTCTAACCGGTCCCGAAGGCTGCTCGGAAACCAGCACCATCTGCTGGTGGTGCACCTGGGGATCGGAAAAGACCTCCTGCAGGTTCTGGATGGGACCGCAGGGAACCCCCTCGCGGTTGAGCAGTTCGATCCACTCGGCGCGTGTACGAACGGCGATGCGCTCGGCCACGATACGATTGATATCGCGGCGGTGGCGCATGCGGTCGCGGTTGGTGGCAAAACGCGGGTCTCGACGCACCTCTTCCATGTCCAGCGCGCGGCACAGGTTCAGCCAGTTTTTCTCGGTACTGGGCGCGATGGCCAGCGGCCCGTCTGAGGCGTGGAAAACACCGTAGGGGGCCACCACCATGTGATCGTTGCCGGTTCGCGGCGGCAGCTGACCGGTGGCGAAAAACGCGCCCGAGGCAAAGGTGAACATGCTGATCAGGCTGTCCACCATGGCCACCTGAACCTCCTCGCCGCGCCCGCCCCGTCCGCGGCGGTGCAACGCCGCCAGGATACCGAAAGCGGCATAGAGGCCGGCGATGGTGTCGGAGATGGGGATGCCCACCCGCTGGGGATCCATGTCCTCACTGCCGTTGAGGCTCATAAAGCCGGAAACGGCCTGGGCGATGAAGTCGAAGGCCGGCCGGTGGCTGTAAGGGCCGGTCTTTCCGAAACCCGACACGGCCGCGTAAATCAGTCCGGGGTTGATCTCCTGCAGGGCTTCGCGGCCCAGCCCCATGCGCTCCATGACGCCCGGCCGGTAGTTTTCCACCAGTACGTCCGCCCGCGCGGCCAGACGCCGGATGATGTCCTTGGCGCCTTCCGTCCGCAGGTCCAGTGCGATGCTGCGCTTGTTGCGGTTGATGTTGACGAAAAAGGGGTTTTCCCCCTCGCCCGTGATACCGGCAACCCGCGCCGGGTCACCCTGGGGCGTCTCCACCTTGATGACATCAGCCCCGAAGTCGGCCAGCAGCATGGTGCAGAAGGGTCCTGCCAGCACGCGTGTCATGTCCAGCACTTTGATTCCGGAAAGGGGCATTGTCACCTCGTTTTTAAAAAGCGATCAGGTATCCGGTTCAGCTATCCGCTTGTTGCCGTTGCGCAAGCGCTTTGCCGATGCCGCAGATGTGGGCCGCCAGGCGCGGGTCGCGCGGGCCGCTTTTCATGACCTGGCCCGGCAGGGTAAATCCCAGGATCTCCTCCAGGCGACGCGCCGCCGGGATGAGCTTCTGCAGGTCGACGCCCGTTTCCACGCCCATCTCCTCCAGCATGAAAACCACGTCGGCGGTGGCCAGGTTGCCGGCCGCTTGGGGCACGTAGGGGCATCCGCCGATACCCCCCAACGCGGTGTCAAAACAGTCGGCCCCGGCCTGCAGCGCGGCCAGCAGATTGGCCATGGCTGTGCCGCGGTTGTTGTGGAAGTGCAGCACCAGGTGCGTGTCCGGGAAACGCTCCCGGAAAGCCGTCACACGCCGCGCCACCCGTGTGGGGCCGGCCATGCCGGTGGTGTCGGCCAGAATGACGGACCGTGCACCGCGGCGCACGTACTGCGCCACGATGCGAAGCACGTCCGCCTCGGGCACATCCCCCTGGAAGGGACAGCCGAAAGACACGGCCACCGACCCGATGACGTCCACGCCGGCGGACAGGGCGATTTCGAAAACCGCATCCAGCTCCGCCAGGGACGCATCGATGCTGCGCCGGACGTTCTCGCGGTTGTGGGCCTCGCTGGCCGAGATGACCACCACGATCTCGTCGGCACCGGCGGCCACGGCGTCCCGGGCGCCGCGGGCATTGGGAACCAGCGCAGCATAGGTGGCCCGCCCCCGGGGGACGCCGCCCATCAACTCCGCGGCGTCTTTGAGCTGAGGCACGGCCTTGGGGCTCACGAAGGAGGTGGCCTCCACCCGGCGAATGCCGGCCTCTACCACGGCTGCGATGATTTCCCGTTTCTGTTCCGTGGGCACGAAGTGCTTTAGCGACTGCAGCCCGTCGCGCATGGCCACTTCGCGCAGCGTCACTTTCTCCGGCAGTTGCATTACCGCTCCTCCTGCAGGCCGCGGTCCGGCGCCCCGCTTTTCATTGCGCCGCCGGGGCGCTTTCGGGTTTCAGACGCGTGTAGCCCCACAATCCCGCTCCGGCCGCGACGCCAACCGCCGTCAGGATCGCTGAAGGCAGCAGGATCAGGGCCCCGGCGGCCGTCAGCAGCAACCGCTGCCCCATGACCAGGCGCCGGTTAAAGTACCCCATGAAACCTGCCGAGAGCAGCGTCAGGGCCGCCGCCGCGCGCGCCACGCCCAGCACCGTTTGCCACCAGGGCCCGATGAGCACCAGGCCCGGATAATAGGCGAACAGGAAGGGCAGCAGGAAGGCTGCAAAGCTCAGCTTGAGCCCGAAGCGCGCCGTCTCCACCCAGTTGGCCTCGGCCATGCCGGCGGCGATGAAGATGGCACCGCACACCGGCGGCGTCACGGCCGACAGAATGGCCATGTAAAAAACGAACAGGTGCGCGGCCATGGGCGGCACCCCCAGCTCGATGAGCACCGGCCCGCCCACCACCACGGCCACGATGTAGGCGGCCGTGGTGGGCACTTCCATGCCCAGCAGAATGCTGGTCAGACCCGTCAGCGCCAGGGCCGCAAAGAGGCTGTTCTGGCTGAAGGCCAGGATGCCGGCGCTGACCTTGACGCCCAGGCCCGTGAAGGCGATGATGGCGATGATCACCTGGGCGCTGGCGCAGATGCTGGCGATCAGGGCCGCCTGCCGGGCACCGCTGAGCACCGCCTTTTCCAGTTTGCCCGGCACGGCGCGCCCCTCGAACCGGAGTTCCTCGTCCAGCAGCGCCAGGGGCAGCGTGGCCATCACGGCCCAGAAGGCGGCGTACTGGGGCGTGTAGCCGCGAAACAGCCAGAAACCCAACATGCCGAAGGGCACCAGGAAAAACCCGCTCACTTTCAGGGTGTCGGCCCAGCTCGGGATATCCTCGGGCCGCATGCGGCCGTAACCGCTGCGCAGGGCGTAAAAGTGGATGCCCAGGCCAACAGCGAAAAAATACAGCAGGGCCGGCAGCAGCGCGCTCAAGGCGATGGTCAGATAGGGCGTCTGGATCAGTTCGGCCATGATGAAGGCCCCAGCGCCCATGATGGGCGGCATGATCTGCCCGCCGGTGCTGGCCACCGCCTCCACCGCCGCCGCCAAGGCCGGTGCGTAGCCCAGGCGCTTCATCATGGGGATGGTGAAAGCCCCGGTGGAGGCCACGTTGGCGCTGGCGCTGCCCGACACCGACCCGAACAGGGCGCTGGACACCGTGGCCACCTTGGCCGGCCCACCGGTGTAACGTCCCGCCAGGCGCAGCGAGATGCGCAAAAAGCCGGTGCCGCCGCCGGTGTGCACGATGAAGGCGCCCAGAAAAACAAAGATGGCGATGATGTTGGCGCTGACCCCCAGCAGTTGGCCCCAGATGCCGCCGGTGGTCAGGTACAACATGCTGGAAAGCGTTGCCAGGCTGTACGGTGGGTGTCCGAAGCGCCCCGGGATGAGGTGCCCGTATGCGGCGTACAGCAGAAACAGCAGCGCGATGAGGGGCAGCGCCGGTCGCACCATGCGACGTGCGGCTTCCAGAACGATGAGGGTCAGCAGGAGGCCGGCCCACACCTGGAGGGGGCCCGTGGCCGTGCCGTACTGATCGATGATGGCATAGTAGTGAAAAAAGACGTACAGCGACAGGCCAACGCCCGTCAGGCACAACAGCAGGTCCCACAGCCGGCGCCAGCGCCCGTGCGCGGTACCGCCCCCGCCCAGAAAAATCAGGATCAGCGCCAGGCTCAGGTGAATGGAGCGCTCGCGCATGTTGGGCATGAAGGCGTAGACCGGCAGCAGGATCTGGTAGACGGCGAAAATCACCGAAACGGTCAATATGAATCGTCTGCCGGGTACCGTGGGCAATCTGGCACCTCCTGTCATGTTCTGCGGGAATGGCCCCCTGTCAGGCCTATTTCAGCGCATCTGCTACTTTGAACCCGATTTCGTTGTAGTAGCGCAGGGCACCGGGGTGCACCTTGGCGCGCAACTGGTTGAGTCCTTCCATCTTGACCAGCTTCATGGCCGGGTGGGATTTTTCCCACACCTTACGGTTTTCCCAGAAGGCCTTGGTGATGGCGTAGGCCACATCATCAGGAAGGCTCGCCACGGTGTAAGTGCCCACCAGCAGGCTGATGGTCTTGACGTCCTTGTCTACGCCTTTGTACAGCCCGGCCGGGATGATGTAGCGGGCGAACTTCTTGGAAACCTTCTGGTAGTCGGCGTCCTTGAGCTCCAGCAGCCGGATGGGCGTAGTGGCGGCAATCTCGGAGACCAGCGAGGCCGGCGCCGAGCTGGCCGTGGAAAAGCCCACCGCGCGCCGGTTCTTGACGGCCTGTACACCCTCGTTGAGGTCCACCTGCAGCAGTTTGACTTTGTCTTTGACGCCGATGACGTCCAGCACCTGCATGGTGAAGCGCGCCCCGGCCGAACCGGCGCCGCCGGGGATGAAGCGCTTGCCCGCCAGTCCCCTGAGGCTGGTCACGCCGCTGTCCTTGCGCACCACCCAGTGCATGACCAGCCCGGGAATGGGCCACAGGGAGCGGATCTGGTCATAGCCGCCGTCCTTGAACTTGCCCTTGCCGGCCATGGCCGCGGCGATGAGCACCGGTGGCGAGGTAAACAGGTAGTTGGTGCGCGTCTTGCTCTGCTTGACGTTGACCATGGAGCCGGGGCTGTCTTCGACGGTTACCTCCACGTCGGGGTCCCCGGCCATGATGGCGTTGGCCTGGCCCACGGCAAAGGTGTAGTAGGTTGATGTCTGGCGGGCGCTCTTGAGCACCAGCCGCGTCTTGGCGACGGCCGCTCCGGGAACCAGGCTCGCGCAGAGCAGCGCAACGATGAAACCCAACATCCATTTTTTCTGCATGGCAATCACTCCTTGTCGCTTGCGCGGACACAACCCGCAGTCGGGCTATTCCGCAATCCACTTCTTCTTGAGTTTGGCGAACTCACCCTTGGCCCTCATCTGGTGGACGAACAGGTTCATCCAGTTGAGGAAAGGCTGGTCGTCGCGGGGCACCATGTAGCCGAAATCGTCGCGCGTGAAGGGCTCGTCCGGCGACACGGCATAGAGCTTGTCGTTGTGGGCGGCCACCAGCATGGCCTCCACGTTGTCGGTGATCATCACGTCCACCTCACCGGCGGCGATCTTGGCGGGAATGTCCAGATTCTTCGGAACCACCACGATCTGGGCCTTCTTGATGTGGGCCCTGACAAATTTTTCGTTGGTGCCGCCGGGGTTGACGGCCACCCTGACGCCCGGCTGGTCGATGTCGGCCAGCGTCTTGAATTTGTCTTTGTCGGCCTTGCGGATCAGCGGCGATTTGCCCACGTTGATATAGGGGTCGGTCAGTCCAACCTTCTTCTGCCGCGACAGGTTGCGCGTGATGCCGCACATGGCCACGTCGTACTTGCCCTCTAGGATGCCGTCCACCAGGGTCTTCCAGGTGGTCTTGACGAAACGCACCTCCACGCCCATGGCCTCGCCGATCTTTTTGGCCACATCGATGTCGTGGCCCTCGTACTTGCCGGTGTCGGGGTTCAGAAAGCTGAAGGGCTTGTAGTCACCGGTGGTGCCCACCAGGATGTAGCCGCGCTCCGCAATGGTGTCCAGCAGCGAGGTCTGGGCGGCCGGCAGGGCGGCCGGCAGCACCAGTGAAAAAACGAGCAGTGCCAGGGTGACGATGCCGAGTCGGTTTAAACGTTTCATGGGATCCCTCCTCTTTGGTGTGAGAAAACAAACGACACCCAGCGCCGCCGGAACCAGGAATAGGGCTTAAAGCGCGGCCAGGCGGGACGCCACGCGGTCCCCCACCTCGGTAGTGCCCATGCCCATACGGCCGGCGTTCATGCTCTTGAGATCCTTCTCGATGGTCTGCATAACGGCCCGCTCGACCATGTCGGCCGCTTCGGCCTGGCCCAGGTGGCTGAGCATCATCTGGCCGGCCATGATGGCCGCCAGGGGGTTGATCACGTTCTTGCCGGTGTACTTGGGCGCCGACCCGCCAATGGGCTCGAACATGGCGGTGCCCTCGGGGTTGATGTTGCCCCCGGCGGCGATGCCCATGCCGCCCTGGATCATGGCGCCCAGGTCGGTAATGATGTCGCCGAACATGTTGTCGGTCACCACGACGTCGAACCACTCGGGATTCTTGACCATCCACATGCAGATGGCGTCCACGTGGGCGTAATCGGTCTCCACGTCGGGATACTCGGCCGCCAGTTCCCGGAAGGTGCGCTCCCACAGGTCGAAAGCAAAGGTCAGGACGTTGGTCTTGCCGCACAGGGTCAGCTTTTTACGGGGCCGCTTGCGGCAATGTTCGAAGGCGAAGCGCAGGCAGCGCTCGACGCCCTTGCGCGTGTTGATGGACTCCTGCACGGCGATCTCGTCGGCAGTGCCCTTTTTGAGGAATCCGCCGGCCCCGGCGTAAAGCCCTTCGGTGTTCTCGCGCACCACATCGAAGTCGATATCGGCCGGCCCCTTGTCCTTGAGCGGAGTGTCGACGCCCGGGTAAAGCTTAATGGGCCGCAGGTTGATGTACAGGTCCAACGCAAAACGCAGGTTCAGCAGGATACCCTTTTCCAAAATGCCCGGCTTGACATCCGGGTGGCCGATGGCACCCAGGTAGATGGCGTCCAGCTGCCGCAATTCCTCCACGGCGCCGTCGGGCAGGGTCTCGCCGGTCTTGAGATAGCGTTCACCGCCGAAATCGTAGTGTACCAGTTCGTAGGAAAAGCCGGCCTTGTCGGCCGCGGCCGCGAGGACCTTCAGACCCTCGGCGATGACTTCCGGTCCCGTACCGTCCCCGGGAATGACACCGATGCGGTAATTCTGCTTCATGCGTGGCTCCTTTCGCCCCAGCTGCGTACACAGCGGCTCTGTTAATCACTATAAAAGTATACTAATATGCTATTTCGACCGTTGTCAAGAAGCGCCCCCCAAACTTTTTTGCCGCATGGGGCTGCTCGCGGGAAGAGAGAGGTTGTAGCCACGAAAAAATCTTGACAAAACAGCGCGGGCGCAGGAAAAAACCGCATCCATCGACGCGTTTGGCCGCCTGGCGGCATCTGCGTCCCGAGTGACCCCATGACACATGACAAAGCCACCATCCTGTGCCCCGCCTGCCGGCGCCTGATCGGGCTCGACGAGCGCCGCTGCCCCCACTGCGGGCTGCGCCGACCGGGGTCGAAGTTCAAGCGCTTTCTGCGCGGCACCGACGGGCAGGCCCTCACGTGGTGGATCAAGGGAATCATCTACGCCAACGCGGCCATGTTCATCGTCTCGCTGCTGACCATGGCCGGCGGCATTCGTTTTTCGGCCAACCCGCTCTACTTTCTATCCCCGGACAACAACGCCCTGCTGGTGCTGGGCGCCACCGGTTCGATCCCCGTTTATCGGCTTCACCGCTGGTGGAGCCTGCTGTCGGCCGGTTACCTGCATGGCGGCGTTCTACACATCTTCTTCAACATGGCGGCCTTCTGGCAGTTGGCCCCCCTTGCCTTGCGGGAGTATGGCCCCTGGCGCATGTTCACCATATACACCGTCAGCAGCGTCTTCGGATTCTGGGTGTCGGCCATGGCCGGTGTTCCCTTGACCATCGGCGCCTCGGCCGCGGTGTGCGGCCTGATCGGCGCCCTGGTCTACTTCGGCAAGGCGCGCGGAGGGGACTGGGGCCGGCTGGTGTACCGCCAGGTCGGCGGGTGGGCCGTGGGCATCCTGCTGTTCGGCATGCTGATCCCGGGCATCAACAACTGGGGGCACGCCGGGGGATTTGCAGCCGGCATCGTACTGGGGTTCTTCCTGGGATACGTAGAGAAAAAACCGGAGAACGCGGTTCACCGCTTACTCGGCGGCCTGTGTCTGCTGGCCACCGTGGCGGTGCTGGCCTGGATGATCTTCCTGGCCGTCATGTTCCGCCTGTATGCGTGACAGGCGCGGCTCGCAGACTTATGCCTGCTCTTCGAGCAGCGCACGGGCCACGTCGATGTCGTAGGCCCGCCGGGGATCGAAGGCGTCCGGGCGGTACATGTCGGCGGCTTGGCGCACAGCTCCGTAAGGCACCCAGCCGTGCTGCTCCCACATGGCGGGGTCATCGGCATTCCACATGCGGAAACAAACCTCGTGCCCCACAGCGCGCACGTACATGCGCACCTTGTGGTTGTCGGGAAAAGGGTAGTAGTAAAGTCCCTGCTCGTCTTTCATCTTCCATCCCCCTGACCGGTGTCCGCCCCTACTTCAGGCTGTCCCAGATACTCCGGCCCTGTTGGGATATGTCCGCCTTGGCTTCCGGTGCCGGCATGGGCTTGCCGCCGTCGCGGTACCCGCGCAGGCGGGCAATGCGCTCCTCCAAGGGCGGGTGCGTGGAAAACAGCGTCGCCAGGCCGCCTCCGGAGAGGGGATTTACGATGAACATGTGGGCTGTCTGGGGACTGGCCTGCATGGGCACCTGCTTGGCGTAGGCGCCCAGTTTCTCCAGCGCGCTGGCCAGGCCCTCAGCGTTTCCGGCGAAAGCCGCCCCGGTGGAGTCCGCCAAGTACTCCCGGGAACGCGATATGGCCATCTGGATGAGCATGGCCCCGAGGGGTGCCAGGATGGACATGACGATCAGGCCGATGGCGCCCAGTCCGCCGCCCTCCTCGTCCCCCCCGCGGCCACCGCCGAAAATGGCCGACCAGCGGGCCATGGTGGCCAGCATCATGATGGCGCCGGCCATGGTAGCCGCCACGGTGCCGATCAGGATGTCACGGTTCTTGACGTGGGCCATCTCGTGGGCCAGCACGCCCTCGATTTCGTCGCGACTCATGATCCGCAGGAGTCCCTCGGTCACCGCCACCACGGCGTGCTCGGGATTGCGCCCGGTGGCGAACGCATTGGGGGACTGTTGGGGAATGAGGTAGACCTTGGGCATGGGCACCCCTGCCCGCCGGGCCAGACCGCTGACAATGTTGTAGAGTTCGGGGGCTTCCTGGGGCGTAATTTCACGGGCCCGGTACATCCTGAGGACCATCTTGTCCGAGTACCAGTAGCTGAAAAAATTCATGCCCGCCGCAATGACGAGGGCGAAAATCATGCCCTGGCGCCCGCCGATCAGGCCGCCGATGAAAACCAGGAAAACCGTCATCCCGGCCAACAGCACCGCAGTTCTGATCTGATTGCCCATCGCTTCCTCCAAGTTATAAAGCCGACAGGTGTCAGCCGTCAGGCATCCGCATTTTCAACGCGTCACCCGACCGCTGGCACCTTTTCCCTGGCACCGGTCAGCCGATACCGGATACCTTTCTACACAACCCCCTGGTCCAGCATGGCGTCCACCACCTTGAGAAAGCCGGCGATGTTGGCACCCACCATGTAATTGCCGGGGTGACCATACTGTTCGGCGGCCTCCAGGCAGGTTTTGTGGATGCTGGCCATGATCATTTTCAGGCGGTTGTCCACCTCCTCGCGGCTCCAGGACAAACGCATGCTGTTCTGCGTCATCTCCAGGCCGGATACCGACACGCCGCCGGCATTGGCCGCCTTGCCCGGTCCGTAGAGCACTCCGTTGTCGTGCAGGATGTCGATGCCCTCGGGTGTGGTGGGCATGTTGGCCCCCTCGCAGACCACCCACACCTTGTTGTTGACCAGGTTCTGGGCGTCCTTGCCGTTGATCTCGTTCTGGGTGGCGCTGGGGAAGGCGCAGTCGGCATTGTGGTTCCACAGCGGGTTGTAGTCCAGTTCCGGGTCCACCGGGGTGTAGACGGTCTGGGGATACTTTTCGGCATACTCCTTGATGCGGCCGCGGCGGACGTTCTTGAGCGTCTTCACGAATTCCAGCTTTTCGCGGTCAATGCCCTCTTCATCATAAATGTAGCCCGAAGAGTCCGACAGGGTCACCGGCTTGGCGTTGAAGTCCAGCAGTTTCTCCACAGTGTACTGGGCCACGTTGCCGGAACCAGACACCAGGCAGACAGCGCCCTCGAGGCTCTTGCCGTTGTCCGCGAGCATTTCGGAGCAGAAGTAGACCGACCCGTAACCGGTGGCCTCCGGACGGATCAGGCTGCCGCCCCAGTTGAGGCTCTTGCCGGTCAGCACGCCGGTGAACTCGTTGCGCAGCTTCTTGTACATGCCGAACAGGTAGCCGATCTCCCGTCCGCCCACGCCGATGTCGCCGGCCGGCACGTCCGTGTTGGGGCCGATGTGGCGATAAAGCTCGGACATAAAGGCGTGGCAGAAACGCATGACCTCGTTCTCGGATTTTCCCTTGGGGTCGAAGTCCGACCCGCCTTTGCCGCCGCCCAGGGGCAGCGTTGTCAGGGCATTCTTGAACACCTGTTCGAAGGCCAGGAACTTCAGGATGCCCAGGTTGACCGAGGGGTGAAACCGCAGGCCGCCCTTGTATGGACCGATGGCGCTGTTCATCTCAATGCGAAAGCCGCGGTTGACCTGCACCTCTCCACGGTCGTCCACCCACGGCACCCGGAACATGATCACCCGTTCGGGCTCCACCAGGCGCTCCAGGATTTTCGTCTCACGGTAGATGGGATTCTGGTCCAGCACGGGCTTGATGGACAGCATGACCTCCATCACCGCCTGGTGAAATTCCCGCTGTTCAGGGTCCTTGTTCTTGATCAACTCCATGATGTCCTGCATTCCTGTTCCCTCCTGTCGGTGTTAGTGGCACATCACACGAATGACCCTATCGTGAAAAGCGGACAAAATCGAACCACGGGGGCGATGGGGGCCGCCGGGTTCGAAAAAGCGCTTTTCTCTTCTCTGGCCTGATACACACAACGAAACGGAAAATCAAACAAAACCGGTTTCCCGGCCGTTATTCCTCCATATCGAATTCCTTGAGCCCCAACCAGAAGCCGCTGCCGCTGAGATAATCCAGCTGCGCCTGCACCACATCGATGTGGCCCTCCTCGATTTCCAGGAAGCGGGCGAACATTTCGCGGGCGGGGCCGTCCATTTCCGCCGATATGCGGCGATAAAAGTCGCTGGTATCGATTTCGGCCTGCAGCGCCCGGCTCAGGATACGTTTTTCGTCTCCGCGGTCCTCCCCGGCCATGTCCTTTTCGATCCGGCGGGTTTTATCTGCCAGGCGATCCCGGGAGATCACCGCCGAGAGCATCCCCTTCACGCAAAGCGACCCGTCCCGGCGCCACTGCGCCAGCCGGCTTTCGAGGTATTTCACGTGGCCACCCTCATCGTCCGCCAGGGACTGCAGAATGTGCCGCCCCAGGGGATCCGCCACTGCCTCCGCGGCTTCGCGATAAATGTCGCGAATCTTCTTCTCGTACTCGATAGCCGTCAAAATGGCGCTTTCAAGATCCATGCGTCTGCTCCTTTGCCCGACTGCGGTGGAAGCACATCAGATAATTCACACTGGTGTCCGTGCAGAGGCGGTAACGCCGCGTGAAAGGATTATAGCACAATCCGCGGGTCTGCCGACAGGAAAGATTTTCGCGTGCCCCCCAGGCGACCAGTTCGGCGGGTTTCACGAAACGGGCGTGTCGGTGGGTCCCCCGGGGCAGCAACCGCAGCACGTACTCGGCACCGACAATGGCGAACAGGAACGACTTGAAATTACGGTTGAGCGTAGCGAAAAACACCCGTCCCCCGGGGGCCGCCAGTCGGCTGCAGGCGCGCACCACCGAAACGGGCCGCGGCACGTGTTCCAGCAGTTCCATGCAGGTGACCACTTCAAAGCGCCCCGGACAGGTATCGGCCATGGATTCCACCGTGGTCAGCAGGTAGTCTACCTGCACCCCCCGCGCCGCGGCGTGGCGGCGAGCGGCCCGCAGACTGGTCTCGCTCATGTCGATGCCGGTGACCCGCGCCCCCCGGGCCGCCATGGCCTCGCTCAGGATGCCGCCGCCGCAGCCAACGTCGAGCACCCGCGTGCCGCGCAGTTCGGCGTGGGCCTCGACAAATGCCAGGCGCAGGGGATTGATGTCATGCAGCGATTTGGACGGCCCCTGCGGATCCCACCAGCGGTCGGCCTGATCGTCGAAACGGGCGATTTCGCGGTTGTCGATGTTGGCAGAGGACACGTCAGTACCGCCAGCCAGGGCCGCAGCCCCCCCACGGACCGCCGTAGGGCCAGTAGGCGCTCCCGTAAAAACCGCCGTAGAACCAGGGGCCGGTGCAACTCCCGTAAGGCCTGGACCTGCGGTACTCGGGCCACAGGTAGGTTTCGACGCTGTCGAGCTTCAGGTACTGGTAGCGGTGGCCCTCTTGCTCGAGTTCGACTTTTCCCGTAACCTTGCCGGCCACGGTCACCAGGCGGTCCCTGCGATAGACTTCCGGGTCCAGGAACCCGTTGACCGTCACCACGAAGCGTCCCCGCGACTTGTCGCGCGAAGCGGGTTCTTCCCCCAGGCGCAGCGGAGCTTCCAGCACATAGATGTCGGTCTGCTCGCCGCGATTGACGGTGCGAATGATGTAGCCGCCCAGGATGACAACCTTTCCCAGGTAGGCATCGGTGTCCTGCATGAGCGCCTGGAACGGCACCGACGACGGTACGGCCTGCTGCCGTACGTCACGGGATATGACGGCACACGAACACAGCATCACCGCCAGCCCCGCCGCCAGCACCCAGCGCACCAGCAACCGCGCTGCAACCGTTTTTGAAAGCTCCTGCCAAAAACGCATCCGCTCACCACCCCCGTCGTCCCTTAACCTTCACCCTTGAAAATAAGACATCGCTCGCCCTTTTTAAACCGCCTGCGCGCCACCAAGCCGCTTTCTTTGGGCTTACCCTCCGCCCAGGCAACGGCGGATATTTTCCCAGGCCGCGGCGCGTACCCAGTTCAACTTTTCCCGAAACAGCCGATCACTGTGGTGCAGTTTCCCGCTGCGCATCCGTTCAGGGAATTTCTTCAGCTCGGACGGTCCGCCGTTGTATAGCGCGTAGAGCAGGCCGCTCAGGAAATCCTGGCGCTCTTTACGCTGTGACAGGGAGCGCCCGTATTTGCGGAGCGCGTAACGCTCCAGGTAAAGGTTCAGAATATCGCAGCCCGCGCGGGCATTGTAGGAGATGTCCCAGCGTAGACGGTGCAGGTCGTAAATACCGCGCCACACGCGTTCGTTGATCTGCATCAGCCCCACCGATGAACGGTTGTAGGACTGCAGGTAGGTCAGCTTGCGGTTTTTAACCACGAACTGCCGGTAACAGCTCTCCTGCCAGGCCGTGGCCAAGACGGTGCGGCGGAAAAAACCGGAAGGCAGCGCAGTTTCTTTGGACCTGCGCCGGGTGCCGGCGACCACCTTTTCCAGCAACCGACGCACTTTTGGAACCAGGCTGTTCACGTTGTCCGGCGTCACCAGCCAGCGACGGATTTCCGCCATGGACAGCCGGCGGGGCTTCTCGCCGGCCCAGGCTGCGGGCAGCAGCAAGGTGCCCAGGAGAGTCCGTGAAGCCCCGGTGTCCAGGCGCCCGGAGGGGTTCGTCCCACCAGTGTTGTTATCCGGCTCAGCGCCGTCTGCCAGGGGGTCCATTCCCAGCACCCGGCGAAGCTGGGGGTCGACGGCAGGGCCGTAGGATAGGTTGTCGGCGTTTTGCAGCCGCATGTACCTGGCCATGCGCACCAGGCCGTTGCGGCTGATCTCCAGCCCCATGGTAGGTCCGATGCGGTCCAGGATGGTGAGGGCATCCGATGCCGTGAAAAAGGCCAGGTAGCCGGTGCCGGTGCCGGTCGCCCCCCCGCTCAGGTGGGCCAGGAAGACGGGGGCGATGCGATTCCAGGTCTCGATGAACTGACGCCGCACGAACCCCCTCTCCAGGGTGCCCTGGTCCAGTTCATGGATAAAGCCGTAACGGATGTCTAGCAGGGCGTCGAGCAGGATGCGGCGATCGGTGTCAGTGAGCTGCGCCGCGGGAAGGGAGTTGAGCAGCGACACCAGGAAGGCGTCCCAGGCCTGCCAGTTGTCGATGAGGCTTTCGAGATCCTGTTTGCTGACCGGTCCAGAGGCCACGTCCTTTTCGGCCTCGTAGACCTCGGTGACATCGGCCAGCACGTCCATCTCAATGGCCGCCGGGGTCACGCGTAGCGGGCCGGGGCGCATGCTCTGCAGCATGCGCAGGGTGTCCTGCCGCACCGGGCGGGGAAAAAGCGGCAAAAGGAAGGCCTTGAACTCGTCCACCGGCGGTGCCAGATCGACGACCATGCCGTCCAGGCCGGACAGCACCTGGGCCTTGACCGCTTCACCCACCACTCCGCCGGTTTTCAGGAGACGGTGGCTGCCGTCATACAGCTCCACGTCCTCGGTCTGAAAAGACAGCCGCCAGTTCCGCGGATCCAGGTGCGGCTTCTGGAGAAGCGCCAGGTATCCGCCCCACTGGACCGGGGTTAAGCAAATGCCGCCGATGCGGGTGCCGACGGCGGCGTCGATGCGGACTTCGAAGCGCAGCCGGTCGTCCGCGGCGCTGAAACGCGGTCCGGAGATGCGAATCGACCGGCAGGGGTCGGTGGGGTCCTCCAACACCATGGCTCCACCGGGTGCAGTGAACATGCTCTGGCGTACCAGCACCTCCAGAAGTTCGTAGCGCACTTTCAGGGGAAGCAGAACGGTTTTGGTGGCAAAACCTACCGCCGGAAACAGGATCAGCCCCGCCAGCAGCAGGACCCCCGGCCACCACTGACACCCACGTCTGAAGCAGTGCCGCATTTATGCCCTTTCACCCAACTTCGCAACCGGGGCAGGCCGATCGGACCAAATACCGGGCTATTGGGTCATCAGTTCGGGGGGCAGTTCACACACACCTCCCGTGGCCTTCTTGGTCTCCACGTAATGGGCCGCACCCAGGGCCGCCAGGCAGCCCTCCCCGGCCGCCACCACGATCTGGCGGGCGTACTTCTCCTTAAGGTCGCCGACGGCGAAGATGCCGGGAATGTTGGTCTCGCACTTCTCGTCAGCGATCACATATCCCTGGGCGTTCATCTTGACCCCGGCGGGCACCAGGTCGTTGTTGGGCTCGAAACCGATGAAGATGAAAACACCCTCGGCCGCCAGGTCGCGCTGCTCGCCGGTCTGGGTGTCCTTGAGCGTGACAGCGCGGACGCCCTGCTCGTCCCCCTTGATCTCCACCGGCACCGCGTTCCACACGATCTCGATGTTGCAGTCGTCCTTCACGCGCTGCTGCAGGATCTTGCTGGCCCGCAGTTCGTCGCGGCGGTGCACCAAATACACCTTGGGGGTCAGTTTGGCCAGGTACAGGGCCTCTTCGGCCGCGGTGTCCCCGCCGCCAACCACCACCACGGTCTTGCCCCGGAAAAAAAAGCCGTCGCACACTGCGCAGTAGGAAACACCCTTGCCATGATACGCCTCTTCGCCCGGAATGCCCAGCTTGCGCGGCGAACCGCCCACCGCCAGGATGACGCTGTGGGCCTTGAGTTCCTCGCCGTCAGACAATCGCACGGTGTGGAAGTGGATCCCCGGATCGACGGCCACGGCCTGCTTGCTGATGGTCTCCAGCCCGCAGGCCTGGGCGTGCTGGGAAAACTTCATGGAAAGCTCGGCGCCGTTGATGTGCTCGAAGCCCGGATAGTTCTCCACCTCGTCGGTCATGACCATTTGTCCGCCGAAGGCGCCCATCTCCACCAGCACGGTTTTCATGGCCGCCCGCATGGCGTAAATACCAGCGGTCAGCCCCCCGGGACCGCCGCCGATGATCACCAGATCATATGCATCGCTTTCTTTCTCGCTCATCTGTGACTATTCTCCTTGTCTTTTACGGCCACCAGCGATCCACTGACGGGAACCGCTGACATCTGTTACCCCTGTTTACTTTTTCCCGCCAGTGCGCGGCGCAGTTTCTCGCCCAGGTCACTGACGCCGTTGTCCTGCGGCGCAGCAGCCGTGAAGGATTTCCACTCACCCTCGTCCGTGCTGCCGGCCGGCACCAGCACCATCTTGCGCTCGGCCGTGTTGAGCTCGGCCACCTTCACCTGCACCGCATCGCCGGGCTTGAGCTGCCGGGCCGCGGCGGGGTCTTCGAACCCTTCGAACTTCGACTTGGGCATCAGGCCCGTGACGCCGGGCTCCAGTTGGATAAAAAGGCCGAAATTCTCCTTTTTCTCGACGATGCCGGTGACCGTCTTGCCGCTGCCGTATTTTTCCGGCACCTCCACCCAGGGATCCCCCTCGGCGTCCTTGATGCTCAGCGAAATGCGCCGCTTTTCGGTATCGATGTCTTTGATCATCACCGACACGGTCTCCCCCTCGGTGACCACGTCGCTGGCGGCGTGCACCCGGCGTGCGTAGCTCATCTCGCTGATGTGCACCAGGCCCTCGATGCCCGGCTCGATCTCCACGAAAGCGCCGAAATCGACGCAGCGCGTCACCGTGCCGCGCACCTTCTGGCCCACCTGCAGGCGGGAAGCCACGCTTTCCCAGGGATCCGGCGTAAGATCCCGCAGCGAGAGCGAAATCCGCGGCTGCGGGGACTCCTCGCGGGTTTCGATACCGGTCACCTTGACGCGCACCTCCTGTCCCGGCGCCAGCAGTTCCTCGGGCTTTCCCACGCGCGACCAGCTGATCTGCGAGACGTGCAGCATGCCTTCCAGTCCGGGGCAAATTTCCACGAAAGCGCCATAGGGCATCAGCCGCGTCACCCGCCCCTCGACCACGTCGCCCTCCTTGAGGTTTTCCAGGAAGGCCTGGCGCTGTTTGCGGATCTCGGCCTCCAGCAGGCGGCGCCGGGAGACCACGATGTTGCGCCCCCGTTCTTCAACACGCTCGATGAGGAAATTGAGCTGCTGCCCGACATAGGTTTCGGCGTCCTCGATGTAGGCCACATCCATTTGGCTGATGGGGCAGAAGGCCCGGCGGCCCATGATGGTGACGTTGAAGCCCCCCTTGCAGGTGGACTGCACGCGCCCCTCAACCGGGATGCCGGCATCCCGGGCCTCCTCCAGCATTTCCAACGAACCCGGTCCCGAAAGGGCCTTGGAGAGCCGGATCTCCGAATCGCCCACGGCGACTACGAAAAGGTCCAGTTCGTCCCCAACCGCACACGCCAGTTGTCCCTCTTCGTCCAGCAATTCCTCACGCTCCACAACGCCGTCTATCTTGGTGCCGGTGTCCACGAAAACAGCGTCCCGGCCCACGGCAATCACCCGCGCGCTGATCTTGTCGCCCACCTGCAGGTCACGCACGTCCCCGGGGGTGTACGCCTCGAACATCTCGGCAAAACTGGGCTCCTGTTCTTCATCGGGCGTTTCCCGCGGCCGGTCAGGTGCTTCGTTCTCCATCACCTCGTGTTTCCTTTCGCATCCGTATTTCAGGTCAGGGTCTGATCCATTTCAATAGCAGCGGCAGCAGCACCGCCAGAATAATCAGCAAGCCGGGCACAGATACGTACGGCGCGTACCAGGGCTTGCCCTGGGCCCGTGCCCTTTTAAGCTCGGTCAGAAACCAGTTTCCCAGGAGTCCGGCGGCCGCCAGCACCGCCGCTGCTTTCACAAGCGGAAAAAGCCAGGACATCAGGCATCATCTCCTTTGACGACAGGGGCACGCCGCGCCTCTGCCATGGCATGAACTGCAGTCATCTCTATTCGCTAATGCCTGTTTCGTCAACATTTTTCAGTTCCACCCCCAGCGCAATCGCCCATACCAATCGGCGTGGTCATTGCCGGGGTCTTTCATGGCTTGCATGCACCTGGCTTCGACGGGCCGTAACCTGCAATCGCCTTGGCTCCACGTCCTGACAGCCGCCCAGGATGCTTTCCCCTGAAACCGGACAGCTGATCGCCGATACCTGATACGTATACCTTCACTCATCTATTTCCCAATCTCGTTGACATCCTCCCATTTTTACTATATTTCAGGCCAAACATCCAAAAATTCATAACCGCTCATTTTAAAGAAAAATCATGCCGTATAAATCCTGCATTATCGGTACCGGGTCATCTGTGCCCGAGCGCGTGCTGTCCAACCAGGATCTGGAAGAGATCGTCGACACTTCCGACGAGTGGATCACCCGAAGAACCGGCATCAGGGATCGACGCATTTCGTCGATACACCGCAACGAGACATCCACGGACCTGGGCACGCGGGCGGCCGTTAAAGCCATGGAAATGGCGGGTGTAACGGCTGACAGCCTGGACATGATCGTCGTGGGCACGGTCACGCCGGACAACCAGTTTCCCTCCGCGGCCTGCATGGTGCAGAAGGAAATCAACGCCGTCAATGCAGGCGCCTTCGACATATCGGCCGGCTGCACCGGCTTTCTGTACGCCCTGGCCATGGCCGATAACGCCATCCGTGCGGGCCACTGCCGGCGTGTGCTGGTGGCCGGTATCGAACGCTTGTCCTCCATCGTGGACTGGCAGGACCGCAGCACCTGCGTGCTACTGGCCGACGGCGCCGGTGCCGTGGTGGTCGACGCCCGCGAAGATTCCAACGGTATCCTGTCTACCCACCTCAAATCCGACGGCAACCTCGGCGAACTGCTCTACTCCACGTACAGCACCTCGACGATCCCCGAGATCCTGAAGGACATCGACACCAAACCCTTTACCCTGCGCATGGAGGGAAACCGCCTTTTCAAACGGGCGGTGAGCTACATGGCAGCCATCTCCCGCGACGCCCTGGAGAAAAACAACCTGACGGCCGAAGACATCCGCCTGGTGGTTCCCCACCAGGCCAACATCCGTATCATCGACGCTCTGGCCCATACCCTGGGCATCCCCCTGGAGAAGGTGTTCACCAACGTGCACAAATACGGCAACACCTCGTCGGCCTCCATCCCCATCGCCCTGGACGAAGCCAACCACGCCGGCCTTCTGAAAACCGGGGACAACGTGCTCCTGGTCAGCTTTGGCGCCGGCCTTACCTGGGGGGCTGCACTATTGAAGTGGTCCATGTAAACAGCGATGAAGCAGCTGGCCCTTTCCTTCGCCTTGCTGGCGGCGGTGCTCTGCCTGCTGGCAGGGGTTTCTCCGGCCGCGGCAACCGGCGGGAAGAAAACCGAAAAATCCGATCCGCACCAGAAGGTGCTCCTGCGCCAAGCCAAGGCCAGCCTGATGCGCCTGGAACGCGCCATCAAGAAGGACGGTTTCTACAGCGCCCGCGCGGCGCTCAACATCTGGCGCAGCAACGCCATCGATGCCGGCACCTTCGACCAGGCCCTCTACGACAGCTTCAAGAAGCGCATTTACCAGGCCTCCATCGCCGCCAACCGGAGTTATTTCGAGGACTATCTGGCCCGCAACAATTTCTACGAGGCCCGCATCTGCCTGGAAATCTGGCGGCTGCACTCCGAGGAAATCGGCGTCTACGACGAAGAGGTCTACAAGCGGCTGAACAAACGCCTCAACCAGGCCATCGCCCGCAAGAAGGCCGAAGACGAACGGAAAAAAGCGGAAGCCGCCAAGAAAGCCGCGGCCAAAAAGGCCGCCAAGAAAAAAAGCGGATTAGCCCCGCGACAATAGCTGCTGTCTGTCGTCGCTTGTCCGCGGCGACTTCTTGAGCGAGCCACGCACAGCGTTGCCCATATCGTTTTCAGAACGGCCAACGTATTCCCGACACCGGCCAATCCTACCTTGTTTTTTCATCAAACAGTATTATGGTAATAGAAAACTTGCGCCTCTGAAAACGTTATCCACGAGGGAAAGGAGAATCTCTGATGCTGAGCGAAAAAATGCTGGCGGAATTGAACGAACAGATTAACAAGGAAATGTACTCGGCCTATCTCTACATGGCTATGTCGGCGCAGTCCAAGGACATGGGCCTGAACGGGTTCGCCAACTGGTTCATGGTGCAGTTTCACGAAGAGATGTACCACGCCATGAAAATGTACGAGTACGTTCAGCAGCAGGGCGGCCGGGTGCAGCTCAAGGCCATCGCACAGCCGCCCCTGGAATTTGAATCCGTGCTGGATATGTTCACCAAAACGCTGGAGCACGAGCAGTTTGTGACCAAGTCCATCAACAACCTTATGGAAGTGGCCATCGCCGAGAAGGACCACGCCACCCAGATCTTCCTGCAGTGGTACATCACCGAACAGGTGGAAGAGGAAGACAACGACAACGAGATCATCAACCAGCTCAAAATGGTCGAAGGCCACCCCCACGGCATCATGATGATCGACCGCGAACTGGGTCAGCGGGCGGTAAATGTGCCCACCGACTTCAGCAAGGGCGTCGAGGCGGCTGAGGGCGACGAGTAGAGCGAAACGGGAGCGCAAAATGGCCCTTTACCTGGTTCAGCACGGCAAGAGTCTTTCAAAGGAAATAGATCCCCGCCAGGGGCTCTCGGAGGAAGGCCGGGCCGACACGCGACGCATTGCCGAAGTTGCAGCCGGCTACAAGGTGCCCGTGAGCGCCATCTGGCACAGCACCAAGACCCGCGCCCGCCAGACCGCCGAGATCATGGCGGAATACCTGCGCCCCGAAAAGGGGATCCTGAAAATGGAGGGACTCAAGCCCCTGGACGACGTGGCCGCCCTGGCTGCGCGTATCCCGGAGTTCGAGGATATCATGCTGGTGGGCCACCTGCCCTTCATGGCACGGATGACGTCCCACCTGATCCTGGGAAGGCAGGAGCCGGCGGTGTTCAAGTTCCAGAACTCGGGCATCGTCTGCCTTCGCAAGACACCGGAAGATCCCCGGTGGCTCATCGTCTGGACCCTGATGCCGCACATCGGTTAAGCAGCGCTTCGCCCGGAAACAGCAAACCCCCGTCCGAAAGTTGCCTTTCGCGGCGGGGGTTTTCATTTCCCAGCGGGCCACCGGCAACGGACACGCCCGTCGGTTCCCTATCGCTTTACCTCTGTGCCCTTGTGCCTCTGCCCCTATGGGCATTTTTGCCCTTCGCCTTTGCGCCCTTCCCTCACTGCTGTTCCACGGCCTCCAGGTACCGGCTCAGCAACTTCTGGTTGTCGGTCTCCTTAATCACCTCGGGCAACCGCTTCATGGCCAGGTTGATGGCCAGGTCAACCATCTCCTCCCGCAGCTTCTCGTGCGCCTGGCGGATCTGTCCCTCCACCTTGTGGCGGGCAGCCTCGATCATCATGCGGCTCTCCCGGCGGGCGCCCTCGATGATGTTCTCCTTGCGCCGCTTGCCCTGGCGGAGCATGCGCGCCTTGATTTCCTCGAAGCGCTCCTGGCGGTGCTCGATGGCCCGGCGCACCTCGGCGATCTTTTCCTCGGCGGCCCTCTTCTCGGCCTCCATAGCCTCGATCTCGCTGGAGACCTCGACCTCTTTCTGTTTGAGAAAACTCCTCAGCGGCACGCGGGCGAACTTGACAATCACGAAAACAAGGATCAGGAAATTGACCCACTTCATGATCAGGTCGTAGGTCGGTCGCCAGCCGGCGGCTTCCTGGCCCGCCGCGGCTGCGGCAAGGGGCAGCAGTATGACCAGCGCACCGGCCGTTACCACGACCGGCATCCATCGGCGCATCCCTGTCAGCACGCTATTCATGGGCCAGCCTCCGGTCCAGCACTTTTTCCATGATGTCCATTGCCAGGGCCTCGGCCTCACGGCCGATGACGCGCCGCGCCTCGCTGACTTGTGCCTCCAGCCGGTGGCGCTCCTCGGCCCGCAGCTTTTCGATCTCCTGCTGGGCCTCGGATACGATCCGGCTCGCCTCTTTCATGCCGGCGGCTTCCAGTTCCAGCATCACCCGCGCCGCTTCGCTCCGCGCCTCGATCTCTTCCCGCTTGACGGTCTCACTGAGCTGCTCATAATCCATCCTGGCCTGGTCGATATCCTGCTTCAACTGGTGCAGGTGTCCTTCCCGCTCGCTCATCACCCGGCGCAGGGGTTGAATCATGACCCGGTTGATGATGAAGAGAAAAATCAGAAAGAACACCAGTTGGGCAATGAGCGTACCATTGATGCTGATGAGCGCTATATTGGTGATGATCTCCATGGACGGCCCTTGCAATTTTTGCGTTTAGACCACAAACAGCAGCAGCAGCGCGATGACCAGTGAGTAAATACCCGTGGACTCGGACACCGCCTGGCCGACCAGCATGGTGCGGGTCAGCAGACCGGCTTCCTTGGGGTTTTTCCCGATGGCTTCACAGGCCTTGGCGGCCACCATGCCTTCACCCACGCCGGGTCCGATGGCGCCCAGCCCCATGGAGATGCCGGCACCCAGAAATGCCGCCGCCTTTACAATATCAACACCTTCGATCGCCATTTTTCCCTCCTAAAACCGTCATTGAAGTTGTCGTGAGCCGCGCACAGCTCATTTTTAGATGATATGGAAAATGCAAAATGCAGTTATTGAATTTTTTAAGGACGTCCCCTTATGCGATTTCTATAACACGAATATCAGCACCAGGCTGATGACCATGGCGTAAATCGACGTGGACTGGGAGACCGCCTGCCCCACCAGCATGATGCGCATCAGTTCACCGGCGCTTTTTATGTTGCGGGCGACCCACCGCACGGCCCCTTCAGCCGCCATGCCGTTGCCGATTCCCGGGCCGATGCCCCCGAACCCCATACAGATGCCCGCCGAGAGCAATGCCATGGCGGCGCTGAGGCTCGTGGACTCGGGAAAGGTTTTGAAAATCAGGATAAAACTGATCAGCAGTCCGAAAATAGAGGGAGTCTGGGCCACGGCCTGGCCCACCAGCATGGTGGTGGTCAGGTTGCTGCCCGCCTCGGGCTGCCGCGCCAGCCCCTCACAGCTGGCCCCGGCCGCAAGGCCTCCGCCGTACCCCGACCCGATGGCCGCCAGGCCGGTGCTGACGCCGGCCCCGATCAGGGCCGCCCAGGTGGGAAACAGCGGCAGCTTGGAAAAATCCATGAAGAGCAGCATCAGGGCCACCACCATTGAGAAAATGGCGGGCGTCTGGCATACCGCCGACCCGATCAGCATGTTGGTGGTCATCTTAGACACCACCGCCGGCTGCCGCGCAATTCCCATGCAGCATTGGCCCCCGGGAAACCCCGACCCGATGCCGGACCCGATGGCCCCGAAACCGATGCACAGGCCGGCGCCGAACAGCGCCGCCGCCGTCAGCTTGCTGTGGCCCGGAACATCCAGGAAAAGCAGCAGGATGGCGATCACCAGGGCGAAAATCGAGGCGGACTCGGCCACGGCCTGCCCCACCAGCATGTTCTTGAACAGGTCGCCGGACAGGGAGGGGTTGCGCGAAACGGCCACGTTGGCCTGCGCCGCGGTGTACCCCTCACCGATGGCCGCGCCGATGGCCCCAAAGCCCATGGCGATACCGCCGCCCGTAAAGGCCGCGACTCTGATCAGTGTGTCTACATCCATTTGCATGATTTGGGTCCTGAAGGTATCAGCTGTCAGCAATCAATTATCAGCTCTCGATGGCGCTATCGCTTTGCTCGGCAGACAATACCCTTTCCCGGATACCTGAGAGCTGATACCTCATTTTATTTAACCTGCACCGAAATGTACACCACCGTCAGCATGGTGAAAACAAACGCCTGGATAGTGCCCACGAAGAGCCCGAAGAAGGCGTTGAGCAGCGGCGGCAGCACGATACTGTAGGTCAGATGGGAAACCACCAGAATGATAATGGCCCCCCCCATGATGTTACCGAACAGACGGAACGAGATGGACACAATCTTGGACAGCTCGCCGATGATGTTCAGCGGCGCCATAAAAAACATGGGCTGAAAATACTCGTTGATGTACGCTTTGAAGCCCTTTGAGCGGATGCCGGCGTAATGCGCAATGACAAATCCCATGATGCCCAGGGCGAAAGGGGTGTTCAGGTCCTTGGTGGGCTCTTCCAGGTGGGGGATAATGCCCAACCAGTTGGAGAGCATCAGGAACATGAACAGGGCGACCACCAGGGGGCCGTATTTCTCGGCGCGCTCCTTGTCCAGAGCATCCTCGGTGATCTTGAAAAACACCCCCACGAAAATCTCGCCGAGCACCTGGAACTGCCGCGGGACCAGTCCTGCCCGCCGGGTGGCCAAATAACCGAAAAGCGTCAGCATCCCGATGACAATCCATGTCATCAGTATCACTTCGAGATTAAGGGTGATGTCATACCCGCCCAGATGAATGATCAGCTGATGTATCTTTCCCAGATCTTCCATGGTGACGGCATTCCTATACCTGTTTGGGGTGTTTTCTCCTGAGACCGCCCAGCACGTGATCCGCCAGGATCACCACCTGGATCATGAACAGGCCCACCACCGTGGTGACCAGGTCCACCTGCTCCATTTTAATGGCCACGACAAGCGGCACGGCCATGAGCGCGTAACGGAAAAAGATGGAGCCCAGTGAAGCCACAAAGGCGCCGCGGCGGCTCTTTCCCAGTCGCGACGGCAGGGTTTCACCCATGATGACGAAATTGATGACCGAAAACAGGCTGCCCAGCACGAGTCCCTTGGCCAGGGGTTTGTAACCGCCGGCGATAAAAAAAAGCCCCACCACGATGGCCACTGCCATCGCCCTGGAGCCGTATTTCTTCTGCAATGCTCTATCCGGTGCGCCCATCCGGCGGCTCCCCGTCGTTTTGGTCTTCGTCCCGGGTTCCGGTGATTTCCATGATTTGACGGTAGGCGACGACCGCGCCGCCAACGACACCCAGAATCGTAAAAATGGTGATGAAAACGCCCCGGGTCCCCAGCAATCGGTCCAGATAGCGGCCGATGAAAAAGCAAAATGCAATACAGCCGGCCATGGTAAGCCCGAGCTGCATCACAATGGTCAGGTTCTCGGCCCATGCCCGGTTTTTCTTGTAATCAAAGAACATCGGGAAACGAGCCTTCCCCTGCAGCATTGCACCGTCGCCGGCTTCAAACACCCTCAACCAGCCGGCAGACGATTACGCAGGCATTTGAAAAACAAGACGCTTTAGATAACAGACCTTCTATCGGCGTGTCAACATCAATTAACGGTCCGTTTCCGGGTGGGCCTTGCCGGTATAGACCAATTCACAGGCCAGGTGCATGGCGACGTCCAGTGTCAACCGGCCCCTGTTGAGCACCAAGTGGTACAGGGACGGGTTGTCGTAGTCCTTTTTGCCCAACTTTCTGTAAAGGTTGGCCCGGCGCTTGTCTTCGGCGGTGACCACGTTCACGGCCTTGCGCGAGGACATGCCGTAGTGCTCCATCATGAATTTCACGCGGTTTTCGAACTCATCGATGAGCAGGATGTGATAAGCGTCCGGATGGTCGTTGAGGATGTACTGGCTGCCGCGCCCCAGGATGACCACGTTGCCCTCATCGGCGATCTGGGCGATGATCAGCACCAGGTAGTCCAGGTAGATCTTTTCGTCGATGTACCCCCGTTCGTCCTTGAGAATACGGTCCACCAAGCGCTGGGAGACCATGCTGGAGACCATCCGCGAGATCTTGCTGCCGGCCTCTTTTTCAAACGCCTCCACCCAGTTGGCGGAGACGTTGGCCTCCTGGGCGATGCGCTGAATGATGTCGTTGTCCGCGAAAGTGTATCCTAGTTTTTCGGCGATCATTCTGCCCAGGGTCTTGCCGCCCGCACCAAACTGTCTGGAAATGGTGACTACCGCCATCTACTCCTCCTATTCGCTTGTGGAACCGGTTCCGCTGTTCACTTTTTTTCCGGCGGCACCAGCAGGGTGGGGAACACCGACTTCTCGGCCAGATCTTTGGGCACGCTGCCGATCCACCGTTCGGTCCAGGCGCTCTTTCCGGACGTTCCGACCACGATCAGGGTCGACTGGCAGTCCCGGGCGGCCTTTTCGATCTCGGCCACGGGATTGCCCACGTAAACGTGGGGCCGGGCGTCGATGCCGGCCTCCTCGAACACATCGCAGATTTCCTCCAGCCGTTGCCGGGTCTCCTTGCGGATTTTCTGCACCGCCATGGCCGACGACCCCTTGAGGCTCTTCTCGCTGGCCACGTGCACAACGTTAACCTGCTCGATGGCATCCTTGAGGTTTTTCAGGTATTCCACCGCCCGCCAGCTGGACGGCGACCAGTCCGTGGCCAGCAGGGGCCGTCTCAGGGGGGACTCGACCGCCTTGATGTCCTGGTTCATGTACTTGTATACCAGCACGGGCACCTCCACCCGCCGGATAATCTCGATGATGTCGGAACTGGAATAGAAGAGCTCCAGTTTGCCCTTCTTCTGGCGTCCGATCACGATCAGGTCGACGTCTTCCTTCCTGGCCGTGTCGACCACGTGCTGGACCAGGCTGCCCACCACGATGTACACGCCGCACTCCAGTCCCTGTTCGAAGAGGTGCTCGGCCCAGTCAATGAAGCGGATGTTGGCCTTTTCGCGCAGCTTGATCTCCTCTTCCTTCTGGTAGCCGGCGCCTCGGTGCAGGGCGACCTTCTCGCGCTCAATCACGTTTAGAAAAACCACGTGGGAAAGCGGCAGCTTACGCTGATCCAGCAGGGACTGGAGGGCGTCAAACCACAGTTCCTCAAACTTGGTCACAAACAACAGTTTCCGGATCTCCGTCTTCATACTTTCCCCCCTGGCGGCCCCTGACATTTGAGACACGAACGCATCCCTGCGAGCCCCGGGCGCCTTGCCAAACATTCAAGGTCGCTCTTTTCCATGGGTGTCCGAGTGGGCCTATGCATGGATTCGCCGTGCACCCGGTTTTACCCCAGGATGCCCTTGATGGTCTGGGCCAGCTCTTCGGGCTCCACCGGCTTTTCCAGGTACACTTCCGGCTCCGGCACCTCCTCGCCGCCAAACTCGGTCAGGGCTTTCTGGGAACGCAGAAAAGTGCGCTTGGCGATGCCGGACAGGATCACCACCGGGATGTCTTTCAAGGCCTTGCTGGTCTTAAGCTCGCGGTAGAGGCGGATACCGCTCTGCTTGGGCATCAGCACGTCCAGCAGCACCAGGTCCGGCTTTTCCTTCTTTACCTTCTCCAGGCCCTCTTCGCCGTTGGCCGCCTCGATGGGCGTGTACCCGTTCTCTTCCACCACCGTCACGTTGAACAGTCTCACATCCGGATCATCGTCCACGATGAGCACTTTCTTCCCCATATTCCCATCCTCCACTATGCGCTATTAGGTCTTCAAAATCGTATCATCTCAAGCCGATACCTTTTCCCTGATACCTGATCGCTGATACGTTCACCCGTTTTGTGCCTCTTCTGTCTTCCCCACCGGCAGCCGAATGGTGAAAGTCGTTCCTTGCCCCGGCTCCGAGTCCACCTCGATGGTGCCCTTGTGCTCCTCGATCAGCTTGCGCGTCACCAGCAGACCCAAACCGGTCCCCTTGGCGCCCTTGGTGCTGAAAAAAGAGGTGAAGAGTTTGGACTTGACTTCGTCGGTCATGCCGCAGCCGTTGTCCGTAACCTGGAAACGGACCACATCGTCTCCCTCCCGGGCGGTGGTCACGGTGACGCGGTGGCGCTTGGTAAGGTCCTCGTCCATGATGCAGGCGTCGATGCCGTTGGACACCAGGTTCATCAGGGCGCGGTGCACGGATTTTCCATCCATGGACACCATGCCGATAGACGGGTCCAGCTCGGTGTCCAGTTCCACCTTGTTCTCCGTGGCCGTCTCCCTGAGCAGGTCACACACGTCGGCGGCAATTTCGTTGGGTGAGCATATCTGGAACTCGGGCTCCCTTTCCTTGGAGTAGGAAAGCAGATCCAGCACCAGTTCAGAGGTCCGTTCGATGTTTCGCTGGACCATTTTCCACCCGGTTTTTAGCTTGTCCATGTCATTTTTGTCAAGGCCGATGTCCACCAGGTAGCTGCCGCCTTTGAACCCGTGCAGGATGTTCTTGATGCAGTGGGCCATACCGGCCACGGTCTGCCCGACCGCGGCCAGGCGCTCGGAGTGGATCAGCTCGCGCTGCAGGCGCTTGATCTCGCGCAGGTCCTGGAAAAAAGCCACCGAGCCCATCATCTTGCCCTTTTCTTTCAATACGGCCCCGGAAAAGCGCACCGGAATCTCCTCGCCGCCCTTGGCGGTCACGGTGGTCTCCATCCAGCCCGACTCTTTCTGTTCGCCGTTGCCGTCCTCGAAAATGCGTACCACGTCCGACGGTAAGAGGTCGTGGATGTCGAACTTGCGCACCACCTCGTGTTTCTTGTAGCCAAAGATCTTCTCGGCGCCGGGGTTGAAAATCACGATCTTCCACTCATCGTCGGTGGCCACGATGCCGTCGTTGGAGCTACGGATCAGCTTGGCCTGAAAGTTGGACTTGCGGTGCACCTCCTCGGTGGCGATGCGCACCATGTTCTCCAGGTCCTCGGTGTAGGCCTTGAGCTGACGACGGATGTCGAGCTTTTCCCGGGCGCGCTTGAGGGAAATCGCCAGAGCCTCGTCGCGGATGGGCTTGTTGATGAAATCCGAGGCTCCGTATTGCAGGGCCTCGATGGCCGATTCGATGTCGCCGTGGCCGGTGATGATGATCACCTCGGCCTCGGGCCGCCGTTGCTTGATGCGCCGCAGCACCTCCAGGCCGTCCATACCGGGCATCTTGATGTCGGTGAGCACAATGTCGGGCGACTCGCGGTCAAAAACCTCCAGTCCCTCCTCGCCGCTGTAGGCCGTGACCACCTCGTAGCCGTCGGCCCGCAGGGACATGGAGAGTACCCTGACGTTGACCTCTTCGTCGTCGATCAACAGGATCTTCTCTTGCGCCATTAGCTGCCTTTCGGTTTGTGTGCCGGAAAGCGAAGCTCGAAGGTGGTGCCCACTCCGGGTTCGCTCCTGATGTCGATAGTACCGTTGTAGTCCTTGACAATGCCGTAGCTGATGCTGACGCCCAGACCGGTGCCCTTGCCCACCTCCTTGGTGGTGAAAAAAGGCTCGAAGATCTTGTCGATGATTTCCTGGGGCATGCCGGTGCCGGTATCGGTGACCGTCACCACCACCTGGTCCCCCTCGGTGAAGGAGCGGATCTCCAGGATGCGCTCCCAGGGTTCATCGCCCATTTGGGCACCCTTTTCATCCATGGCGTCGATGGCATTGGTCACCAGGTTGATGAACACCTGCTCCAGGCGGTTGTGCTCGGCCAGGATGGGCGGGATGTCGGGATCCAGGTCCAGCTTGAGCTCGATCTGGTGCACCTTGAGCTGGTGGCCCAAAACCTTGAACACGTCGCGGATTGGTTCGTTGATGTTGACCTGCGTGGTGACCACCTCGGACTGCCGCGCAAAATCGCGCATGTGCTTGATGATGCCGGCGGCCCGCTGGACGTTGTCGCTGATGTCCCTGGCCAGCGTCTTGAGCTCCTCGTCGCTGATGCGCACGCCCTTGTTGATCATCTTGAGAAAGAAGTCGGCGCACACCTGGATGACGTTAAGCGGCTGGTTGATCTCGTGGGCCATGCCGGCCGCCATGGTACCCAGGGTGGTCATCTTGCTGGCCTGCACCAGCTGGGTCTCCTTCTCCACGCTCTCGGTAATGTCGGTAGTGGTGGCGTTGATGACGTAGTTGTCGCCGTATTTGGCCGAACTGATGTTGATGTTAACGTAAAAGGGCGTGCCGTCCTTGCGGTAGTGGCGCTTCTTGGTAAAAAAGAGGAACTTGCTGCCGCGGCAGGCCTGCTCAAGGCCCTCGATGAGCTCCTCGTCCTCCCTGTCCCCCAGGTCCAGAAAATGCATGCCCAGCAATTCCTCACGCGAGTATCCGTAGTGGTCCTGGGCCCGCTGGTTGATGTCCAGAATGCGGCAGGTGCTGCTGTCGAGGATGAAGATCTGGTTGGGGGCGCTGTCGAAAAGCGTGCGGTACTTCTCCTCGCTCTTGATGTACTGCTCCTTGAGCATGGAGTTTTCGATGGCCACACCGATGCGATTGCCGATCAGGTCCAACACATTGCGCTCTTCGTGGGTGAAATGATGCGCCTTGCGGCTGCCCACGCGGATCACCCCGAAGACCTTCTTGCCTTTGGTTTTGATGGGGATGTAGGCCAGCGACCGCAGGCCTTGGCGCGCCAGGTAGCCGACGCCCTTGGGCGCCCGTGAGCCGATGTCCTCGAACAGCGCGGTTTTCCCGCTGGAGGCCACTCGGCTGATCATGCTGTCACTCTGGTCGATGCGGTTCTTGTCGCACACCTCCATGGCGTTTCCGTAAGTGTAGCGCAGGCTGTAGCGGCCGTCGGATTCCATGGTGAACAGGCAGATGGCGTCTGCGTCGAGGTAGCTGCTGATCTCCTTGCTGGCGCGCTCCAGGCGCTCGTTGAGGTCGTCGGACACGCTCAGGGCCGTGTAGATGGCGTTGAGCGCCGCCAGCTCGCGGGTGTGGCGCTCGCGCTCCTGCTCGGCTTTCTTGTGCTCGGTGCGGTCCCAGAGCGTCTCGATGGCTGCCACGATGGAACCGTCGGGCCCCTTGATAGGCGCGGCCGTGAAAAAGCACCACTTGCCGTCCTTGCCCAGCCGGGGGAAAAATTCCTCGGCCTCGTAGCCGCCCTCGATCAGGGGCGACGGCCGCCACTTGCCGCCGTATAGCTCGTGTATTTTGGACTCGTCCAGCTGGTCCAGGATAACGTCGGCCATGGAGGGGCGCTCCCGGTCCCAGAAGGGCATCCACTGCTTGCGGGTGCCGATCATCTCCTCGGCGGGATAGCCCGTCAGGTTTTCCAGGGCCCGGTTCCAGTGGGTAATGATGTGGTTCTTGTCGATGACGAAAGTCGGCGCCGTGCTGCCCTGAATGATCTGGGCCAGCGTTTTTTCGCTCTTGGCCAGCTCGCGGGCCGTCTCGGCCAGCATCTTGTTGTGTCGATTGAGCTGCTCCTCGGCCTCTTTTTCAGCCGTCTTGTCCCACAGGGTTTCGATGGCCCCGATGATCTTGCCGTCCGAGGCCTTAATCGGTGCGGCCGTGAAGTACAGCCACTTACCCTTTTCACCCAGCAGCGGAAAGTACTCCTCAGCCTCGTAAGCGCCTTCGATAAGCGCCGACTTGCGCCATTTCTTGCCGTAGTAGCGCAGCACTTCCTCCTCACCCACGCCGTCGAGGATCAGGTCGGCCATCAGCGGGCGGCGCCCGGATCGGAAGGCGCGCCAGGGCTCGTCGGTGCCCACGACCTTCTCGGCCGGATAGCCGGTGAGCCGCTCGCAGGCCTTGTTCCAGTGGGTCACCACGTGCTTGGCGTCGATCACAAAAGTCGGGATGGTACTGCCATCCACGATCTGGGAGATGGCGCGCCGGTTCTCGATGAACTCGCGCTCGATTTCCTGGTAGCGACGGGTACGCTCCAGCACGATCTGCTCGATGCGGTCGGCGAACTGGTCAAAGTGTTCGTAGAGCAGGTCCGGGGCGATTCTCCTGCCGGTGATGTCGCGCATGGTGCGCACTTTCTCACGGCGGATCTGGAGCACACTCCACACCGAACGGATGTCGATGTGGTCGATAAGCTGTACGCCCTCCGGCATCTCCTTACGGATGACCTCTGCCAGACGGGTGCTGTTGGTCAGTTCGATGAGAACTTCCAGGTTCGGCAGGCGGAACAGATCCTGGTAGTCGGTGGTGGTGAAAATGCCCTTTTCGCGGGCGAACACCACTCCCTCGGCCCGCTCGTTACGGTCGGCCACCCCCAGGATGGTGGGCCGGCGGAACCCCAGATCCTCGGCGATCAGAAACTGCAGGAAAGCCCTGCAGAAACGGCCGCCGCCGATGATGGCAATGTTGGTGTCCTGGAGCAGTTCTAGCATTGGCTGATGCCCTTCACATGTTGCCCTTCAAACTTCAAACTTATCACGGAATGAGCATGACCGGCAGTTCCGAAGACTCGGCCACCTTGTGGGAAACGCCGCCCAGCCAGTACTCCTCGAACCAGTCCTTGCCGGTGCGCCCCATGACGATCATGCTGGCGCTGTATTCCCGCGCCATATTGATGATTTCCCGCGCCGCGTGTCCGAAAGACAGGTGCGACTCGGCGGGCAGGCCACCGTCCTCCAGCTTGCGGCAGTATGCATCCAGGCGTTGGCGGCTCTCCTTTTCGAGGGTTTTCAGGCCGTCGGCATCCAACCCCTTGGTAATCTTGTCGCAGAGCACGTGGGTGACCAGGGCCTTTTTGGCTACGCCTTTTAGCGCCAGCAGCGCGTCGAGGGCCTTTTCCGAGGGCGCCGACCAGTCGGTGGCCAGCATGGGGCGCTCAAAAATGTGGTCGTTGATGCGCGTCATCTTCTCGCCGTCCACCTCAAACTGCACCATGTACTTGCCCATGAGCACGGGCAGGGGACTGCGGCGCAGCAGGTCGAGAATATGCGAACCCACGTAGACCATCTCCAGCAGGGTGCGTTTCTTGCGCCCGGCCACGATGAGCTGCACGTCCTCTTCCTCGGCTATAGCGAGAATCTTGGGCACCACAGCCCCCACCTCCACCCGGATCTTGCTGCGCACGCCGGCCGCCTCGATGGCCGGCTGCCAGTCCTCGAACTGGGCGCGGGCCTTTTCGCGGTGCCGTTCGGCCTCTTCCTTCATAAAACCGCCGTAGGGCACGAAACCGACCTCGTCGGTGGGAATAATGTGTGTCAGCACGATCTCCTCGAGCCCGGCCTTTTTCAATTCCAGGACCGCCTTCAGGGAGTTGTAGGCCATTTCTCTGAAACGCGTATGCAGCAGTATTTTTCTAAATTTCATGACCCGCTCCTTATTACATGTAGAACACCAGGGTAACGATAATGAAACAGGGGATCAGATACACCAGCGAATACTTCAGGATATACCCGAAAAAACTCGGCATGGGCGTACCGGCCTCCTCGGCGATGGACCGCACCATGAAATTGGGTGCGTTGCCGATGTAACTGACGGCCCCGAAGAAAACCGCCCCGGCAGAAATGGCTTCCAGGTAGAGCGTCTTCTCCGTCATCAGCAGCGGCACGGCCTGGGCCTCGGGCACATTGGCGAAGAAGCTGCCCAGTGCCGTGTTGAAAAACGTTAGGTAGGTGGGGGCGTTGTCCAGGAAACTGGAAAGTGCGCCGGTCACCCAGAAGTAGTGGTAGGGCCGCTTGACAGCGTTGATCAGGAAGGCCAGCTGGCCCTCGGGACCGGCCTTGAGGATCAGCAGGCAGGGGATCATTGTGATAAAGATGCCGATGAACAGGTAGGCCACTTCGATGATCGGAAACCAGGTGAACTCGTTGTCTTCACGCAGGGTGATGGGCGTGAAAATCATGGAGAGAATGCCCATCAGGACCAGCAACCCGTCGCGCACCCAGTCCTGCACGGCACGGTGCACGCCGAAGGTGTTGATGTGGCCCCAGTCCACGATGCCGCTCATGAGCACCGCCCCCACGATGCCCGCCAGGAAAATAAAGTTGTAGGTGCCGTCCAGCCGCAGCGGCTCCTTTACCCCGTCATCGGGCGCCGTGATGTTCTCCCTGCGGTAGTGGTAGCTGTCGAGCAGGAAGTACACCAGCAGCAGGAGGCCGGAGACGAGCAGCATGTGCGGCAGGATCTTGAAGGTCCAGAAGAAGCTCACGCCGTGCAGGAAACCCAGAAAGAGCGGCGGGTCTCCCAGGGGTGTCAGCGAGCCGCCCACGTTGGCGATCAGGAAGATGAAAAAGACCACCATGAAGGTGCGGTTCTTGCGGTAGCTGTTGGCCCGCAGAAAGGGCCGGATCATCAGCATGGCGGCCCCGGTGGTGCCCATCCACGAGGCCAGCACGGTGCCGATGACCAGCATGATGACGTTGACCACTGGGGTGCCGCGCAGGGAGCCGCGCAGCAGAATACCGCCCGAAACGGTGTACAGCGACCACAGCAGGATGATGAAAGGAACGTAGTCGGCCAGAATGATGTGAATGATTTCGTAGACCGCGGTTCCGCGGTAGGCGAACATGAAGGGAATGGCCATCAGCGCCGCCCAGAAGGCCGATACCTTGCCGAAATGATGGTGCCAGAACTCGGGGGCCACCAGCGGAAACAGGGCAATGGACAGCAGCATGCAGGCGAAGGGGATGCAACTCCACAGGGGCAGGACGGGTCCCAGGTCGATGTGCCCGGCGCCGTGGCCGCCGGCGGCTTTCCCCGGTGCGTGGCCGGAGGCCGCTTCTCCCCCCGTGGCGCCGGCATGCTCCTGGGTGATGGCTACACCCTGGTGGGAAGTTTCGGCTTCCGTGCCGGAAGCCGCGGCCGCACCCGCCAGAGAAAGAATCAGAATGCTGACAAACAGTCCAACCGCTGCACACTTGAAGATTCTCATGAACCAGCTCCCTTCATCGGCACACACAGTCTTTCCCGCAAATTGTAAATCGGCCTGATAAACTGAATTGTTTTTATTAACAAATCCAGACCTCTTAGGCAAATGAATTATTAAACACGGCACCGGCTGTCAGGTATGCGATGTCCGCTCTTTTGGGGGCCGCCGTCCGCTTGTTGCAGGCGCCAAATGACCGCATATCATCCGGAATTTGCCTTTCTGCCATCCTAAAATTACCCACTTACCTTTCCCGGAGGCCTAATATCAGATACCGGACAACCTTCATTAATCATTGACACTCCCTCAGGATTGCCCTATTTTAAGTAGTTTATAAGTTGCAATGCGTTTGATGTTCGCCGCTTTCACCCATGGAGGGATTCATGAACAAGGAACACTACTTCTTTACCTCGGAATCGGTTACCGAGGGGCACCCTGACAAGGTGGCCGATGCCATTTCAGACGCTATCCTGGACGCCATCATGGCACAGGACACCAAGTGCCGCGTGGCCTGCGAAACCCTGGTGACCACCGGCTTGGCATTTATCGCCGGGGAAATCACCACGGACTGCTACGTAGACATGCCCCAGATCGTGCGCGACACCATCCAGGAAATCGGCTACTGCTCCTCGCAGATGGGCTTCGATTACCAGACCTGCTCGGTAATCACCAGCATCGACCACCAGTCCCCGGACATCGCCATCGGGGTTAACGAGGGCGAGGGACTTTTCAAGGAGCAGGGCGCCGGCGACCAGGGCCTCATGTTCGGTTTCGCCACCGACGAGACCCCCGAACTGATGCCCATGCCCATCACCTACGCCCACAAGCTGTGCCGCCGCCTGGCCAAGGTGCGCAAGAACGGGTCCCTGGATTTCCTGCGCCCCGACGGCAAGTCCCAGGTCACCATCGAGTATGAAAACGGCAGCCCGCGGCGCGTGGACGCCGTGGTGGTCTCCACCCAGCACAAGCCGGACGTCACCTACGAGGAATTGCGTGAAGCGATCATCGAGGAGGTCATCAAGAAGGTAATCCCCAAAAAGATGGTCGACGGCGACACACGCTACTTCATCAACCCCACCGGCCGCTTCGTGGTGGGCGGCCCCATGGGCGACTGCGGCCTGACGGGTCGCAAGATCATCGTAGACACCTACGGCGGCCAGGGCAGCCACGGGGGCGGCTGTTTTTCGGGCAAGGACCCTTCCAAGGTGGACCGCAGCGCCTCCTACATGGGCCGCTACATCGCCAAGAACATCGTGGCCGCCGGCCTGGCCAAAAAGTGCGAAATCCAGATCGCCTACGCCATCGGCGTACCCGAACCGGTCTCCATCATGATCGACCTGATGGGAACCGGCATCGTCTCCAAGGACCGCGTGAAAGACATCGTAATGGATGTGTTCGACCTGCGGCCGGCCGCCATCATTTCCCAGCTGAACCTGCTGCGCCCCATCTACCGCCGCACCTCGGCCTACGGCCACTTCGGCCGCAACGAACCGGGGTTCTCCTGGGAAAAAACCGACCGCGCCGCGGAAATCCGCGAACGGGCGGGGCTTAAATAACAAAGACAAGGCGCAAAGGGGCAAAGGCACAGAGGCGCCAAGGGATAGTATGGGGGGCTTCTGCGGCGGGTTGCCTGCCTGGACGCTACGGTCAACGGACCCCCCCGCTTTGGGTGGCTCCGTTGCAAAATTCAGCATAAAAGAGGTGTGCGAATGTCACTAGCAGAAGTCAAAGAAACCACCGGCGGTATCGAACCGCTGGATCTGTCGCTGCCCTACAAGGTGGCCGACCTGTCGTTGGCCGATTTCGGCATCCGCGAGATGCAGTTGGCACGCAAGGAAATGCCGGGGCTGATGGCGGTACGCGAGAAATACGGCCCGCAAAAACCCCTTCAGGGCAAAAAGATCACCGGCAGCCTGCACATGACCATCCAGACGGCCATGCTCATCGAGACCCTCAAGGAGCTGGGCGCGGATATCCGATGGGCCAGCTGCAACATTTTCTCAACCCAGGACCACGCCGCGGCGGCGGTGGCCAAGCTGGGACTGGCGGCGGTCTTCGCCTGGAAGGAAGAGACCCTGGCGGAATTCTGGTGGTGCACCGAGCAGGCGCTGACCTGGCCGGACGGCAGCGGGCCCGACCTGATCGTGGACGACGGCGGCGACGCCACTCTTTACGTCCACCAGGGCGTGCGCATCGAGCGCGACCCCAGCCTGCTGGACCAGGAATACGACAGCCCAGACATGCGCTGTCTGATCGAGCGCCTCAAGGCCGGCCACCAGGACGACCCCAAGCGCTGGACACGCATCGCCGCCGAGATCCGGGGGGTTTCCGAGGAAACCACCACCGGCGTGCACCGGCTCTATCACCTGGAGCGCAACGGTGAACTGCTCTTCCCGGCCTTCAACGTCAACGACTCGGTCACCAAGAGCAAGTTCGACAACCTCTACGGCTGCCGCGAGTCGCTGGCCGACGGCATCAAACGCGCCACCGACGTCATGATTGCCGGCAAGACCGTGGTGGTCTGCGGCTACGGCGATGTGGGCAAGGGCTGCGCCAGTTCCATGCGCGGTTTCGGCGCACGGGTGATCGTTACCGAAATCGATCCCATCTGTGCCCTGCAGGCCGCCATGGAAGGCTACGAGGTCATGACCATGGAGGACGCGGCCCCCATCGGCGACATCTTCGTCACCGCCACCGGCAACTATCACGTGATCACCGGCGAGCACATGGAGCAGATGAAGGACGAGTCCATCCTATGCAACATCGGGCACTTCGACAACGAGATCGACATGCCCTACCTCTACGACACGCCCGAGTGCAAAAGGGAAAACATCAAGCCCCAGGTGGACAAGTGGACCCTCAAGTCGGGCCGCAGCATCCTGGTGCTGGCCGAGGGGCGGCTGGTGAACCTGGGCTGCGCCACCGGCCACCCCAGCTTCGTCATGAGCAACAGCTTCACCAACCAGTGCCTGGCCCAGATGGAACTGGCCGCCAAGGACTACGAGAAAAAAGTCTACACGCTTCCCAAGAAGCTCGACGAAGAGGTAGCCCGCCTGCATCTGGACATGCTGGGCGTCAAACTCACCCGGCTGACCCCCGAGCAGGCCGAGTACATCGGCGTCCCCCAGGACGGCCCCTTCAAGCCCGATCAGTACAGATACTAGAAACAGCTATCCGCTCTCAGGTATCCGGTGTCCGCTTTTCTCGGCGGGCACCGGGTACCTCTTTCAAAAGCGGATACCTGACAGCTGTTTTTCACCGGTTACTTTCGTCCTCCGGAGCCTGCCGGCAGAAAAATTTCCCATTGATTTCACGTCACAAAATCTATTTCCGTGATGCGGCCGACATGAAGCCGCTGGCCGATGAGAGCGTCGACCTGGTGGTTACCTCGCCGCCGTACCCCATGATCAAAATGTGGGACGAGGCCTTCTGCCGAAAGGACCGTTCCCTGAAAGCACTGCTGCGGCACGGCAGGGGCGCCGAAGCCTTCGAGCGCATGCACGCCATGCTGGACACGGTCTGGCGGGAGCTGTGGCGGGTGGTCAAAAAAGGCGGGTTTGTGTGCATCAACGTGGGTGACGCCACGCGTACGCTCAAAGACGACTTCGCCCTGTACCCCAACCACGTGCGCATCCTCACGGGCCTGCAGCAACGGGGATTCACGGTCCTGCCGGACATCCTGTGGCGCAAGCAGACCAACGCGCCCAACAAGTTCATGGGGTCCGGCATGCTGCCGGCCGGGGCCTACGTCACCCTGGAGCACGAGTACATCCTGATCCTCCGAAAGGGGGGCAAACGGGAGTTCGTGCGGGCCGCAGACCAGCAGCGGCGGCGCGAAAGCGCCATCTTCTGGGAGGAGCGCAACAACTGGTTCTCAGACGTGTGGTTCGACCTCAAGGGGTCGCGACAGGAACTCGGGGACCGCAAAACCCGCGCCCGCAGCGGCGCCTTTCCCTTCGAGCTGGCCATCCGCCTGATCCTGATGTACTCGGTCAAGGGCGACCTGGTACTGGACCCCTTTGCGGGCACCGGGACCACCATGGCGGCGGCCATGGCGTACGGACGCAACAGCGCAGGGTTCGAAATCGACCACGGACTGTCCGGGGCCATCCAGGCGGCTGCAGAATCCATCGTGGGTATCGCCAACCGCCACATCGACAGCCGGCTGACGGCGCACCTGGCGTTCTGCCGGGAAAGAATAGAATCCGGTAAACTCATCAAGCACGTCAACGAACCCTACGGCTTCCCGGTGATCACGGCCCAGGAGCGCCAGATAGTGTTCGACGGGCTGACCGCCGTACGCCCTGGCTGCCGAAACGAATTCGAGGTGGACTATTCCCGAAAAAGAGACCTGCCGCCGCATGCGCCCCTGCCGGGAAGCATCCCTGCGGCCATGCGCAAACCGCCTTCCAAACGACGACGCCGGTCCCGAAAAGCCTCCAGCGTTCAGATGTCTCTTTTCCATAAAGACCCCTGAACGCTGCTCGCTTTTCCTGCAGGGCCGCACCGGCACTTTGTGCCTCTGTGCCTTTGGCCCTTGCAGTTCCCCCTCTGTGCCCTGCCTTTACCCTACTCCGAAAAACCGTAGTGGTACATCTCGTACTGGGTATTGCCGCCCAGCAGGGCGTCGATCTCCTTCTGGATTTTCTGGCGCCCCTCGTTAATCAGCCACTTTTCCCAGTCCTCGGACGACTGCCAGGTGCTGATCACCAGGAACAGGTCCGGTTTGTCCAGGCTCTTCAGGGTTTCACCGGAAATGTAGCCCGGCTGTTCGGTGGCCAGGGAACGCATCTGCCGAAACAGGCGGATCATCTCTTTGGCCTTGTCCTGAGGAACGTTGCGCTTAATCAGAATTTTTACCGCCATGCCAGCCTCCTTATCATCAATTGCCATTCTGCGTTTTTGATCTTCAATGACGGCGCTTACTTTTGCCCCCTTGCCCCTTTCCTCTTACCGCCTGGTCATCAACATGGCTTTGAGCTTCGAGAGCAGCGGCTTCTTGATCTTCACCTTCAGGAACAGGTCGCCGTCCGGCCCCTGGGCCTTGCCCGGCTCGCCCATGCCCGCCAGCCGAATCCGCTGTCCGTCGCGGATCCCCGCAGGGATCTTGACCACCAGCTTCTTTTTGCGCTTACGCTGGAAATAGGCGTATGGCCCCCCGCTGCGGGCCAGTTCCTCGCTGATCTGAATGACGTCGTGGACATCGGCCCCCCGCTGGGGGATCTTGATCCCGGAAACTTTTTCCAGCAGGTAGCGCGAAAACCGTCCCAGGCCGTCCATGCGTGGCACCTGCCGCTGAGCCTGCCCCGCACGCTGCTGCCGGTTCCGGCCCCCGGGGGCGGTAAAAATGAAGCCCCCGCCGAAGAATCCCGGTTTCTTCACCTCAAAAGTGCGAAACTCTGCACCGTAAAACTCCTTGAAGATCTCGTCGAAGCCCCGCAGGCCGAAACTGCGGGCCACCTCCTCGAAAATGGCGTGGATGTCCGATCCGCTGAAAATATCCTGGTCACTGAAATCGTTTCGGAAACGGCTGTAGGCGTCGGAACCGAACTGCTGCCGCATCTGGTCGTAGCGCTGCCGTTTGGCCGGGTCACACAACACGGCGTACGCCTCGTTGACGGCCTTCATCTGTTCGGCCGCCGTCGGGTTGTCCTTGTTGCGGTCCGGGTGGAACTTGAAGGCCATCCTGCGGTAGGCTTCCTTGATCTGCCGCGTATCGGCCTTCTGGTCCACGCCCAGAACCTTATAATAATCAACGCCGTTGGTCATAATATAAGCTGTCAAGTATCCGTTTTTGTAGGAAGCTGTGCAACATTCATTGGATTGCTTTTACATCCTGACCCGCTTGTCTGTATTGCGGTGACTCTCTGCCTTTCTCTTCATGTCGCCTGCTCCACCTTGATGCGGCTGGTCACGCAGGCGTGGCAGGAGCCGGAACGCGCGCGGGCCGCATCGGAAAGCGACAACACTCCGGTGATCTCCCGGGGATCTTTGCGGTGTACGAAGAGCCGGTGGATGTCGGTGAATATCATGCGCTGGATGGCGCCCGAGAGCAACTCCTCCTCGTCGCAGGAAACCACGGGCGATGCCATGACCTCCGAGGCCGGCACATCCGTGGATACGCCATGCTTGTAGGCCACAATGAGATCCGACTTGGACAGCACGCCCACTGGCTCTTCGGCATCGTTGCGGATCAGAACGGCCCCGAAACGGTGCGCCGAAAGCCCCTCCATGACTTCCAGCAGGCTTTCGCCCTCCCGGTGGGATTTCACCGAGGGCCCCATTACCTCCCTTACCCGAATCTGCCCCATTACCTCGCGGAAGTCCATCTCACCGCCGCGCCGGTAGGAGCTCATTTTGCAGTTGCGACAGTAGCGGTAGAGCAGGCCCACGATGTCCGGGTAGGCCAGCACGCCGGTGACGGCATTCTCCTCGCCGCCGCGCACGTACAGGCGGTGAATACCGCTGCCGTACATGATGTCCAGCGAATCCTCCAGGAAATCCTCCTCGCCGCAGAACAGTGGCGGCCCCACCATGATCATCTCCAGGGGGCTGTCGATGGGCAGATCGGCATAGTAGGCCCCCATGAGGTCCGTTTTGGAAACCACCCCTGCAGGCTGCTCGTCTTCATCGGTCACCAGCACGGCGTTGACCTTGAACTTGATGAAAGTGCCGATGCACTGGCTCAGCGAGGCGCTCTTGGGCAGGTGGATGACCTGCCGGCGCATGGCCTCTTTTACTTTCAGTCCGCTCAGGACGTTGCGTTTACCGGAAATCGCCATGATGCGTCAACCCCGGGACAATTTATATCTGGGAAAGGTTTTTGAAAAAATAGGAAAAAAGATCCGAAATATAGACCATCCCCACGATGCGGTCGTCTTCCAGCACCGGCAGGCGTCGGATATGCTTCTTGATCATCAGGTCCAGCACCATCATCACGTGGGTATCCGGACCGATGGTCACCACGTCGGTGGTCATGATATCCCCGACCAGAATGGCGGCCGCCTTCCTGAAGATGCTTTCCAGCAGCCCCTCTATATCGATGTCCTCCATCTCCCCCCAGATGTGCACGTGCTTGGGTCGGATGAACAGCAGGATGTCGTACATGGAGAGCATCCCCTGCAAGCGGCCGTCATCGTCGGTCACCATCATGCCGAATATCCGCTTGCCCTCCCTGTGGCCGGCCTCGCGGAAGAGCCGTACGGCTTCCGCGATGGTGTGCTGCGGAGAAAGGGTGTGAAAATGGCTGTCCATCACATCCCTGGCCTTGGTTCCCATGGTGCCTCCCCGATTGAAGCGCTTGAAATCCGGATTTTCGTGCCGTCGATGATTTGAGGTATAAAACGTACCCGCCTGTTTTGCAACCTCTGCCGGGACGCAACCGGCGGCGTCCGGGTAAAATCAGCGCTCGGCGACGACCCGGCGTGCGGCCAGGTAGTGCCGGCGCCAGTACTGGTTGAATATACTGGAAACGATCACCCCCTTGCGGCTGGAGGCGTGCACGAACTCGCCACGGCCCAGGTAGACCCCGACGTGAATGTTTCGGAAGCCGGTTTTGAAGAAAACGATATCGCCGGGCGCCAGCGGCCGTTTTCCCACCGGCTGCCCCGCCGCCATCTGCCGGCGCACGGTACGCGGCAGCCTGACGTCGAAGGTGGCGTCGTAAAGCCTGGCCACCAGCGCCGAACAGTCGATGCCGCGGCGGCTGTCGCCGCCGTAGCGGTAGGGAACCCCCAGCCACTTGCGGGCGTTTTGCCGCAGCTGCCTCTCGACCCCGGTCTCCGGCCCGGTGCCATAGAGTCGTATCAACGGTACCCGGTTCGTCGAACAACCCGCCAGGAGCAGCACAGCCGCCACCGCCATCCGCAATCCCGGGGCAACCCGATTCCGGAAACCCCTGTCGATCTCCCCCTGCATCCTTGCGCCCTTGTGCCTTGCAGTCAGCATCTGTGGCCCTTGTAAAACTGCAGCAGCGAACCGACTCCACCGAAACCGGGCCCGCCGCTGCCCACCGACCGCCCCCATTTGACATACCCCGATGGTATTGAGTATACAGTAAGAAAATGCCAGCGTCCAGTAGGGGCATGCAATGGACAAATCCACAACCAGGGTGCCGGATTTTTATTCGTGTTCAAAGCGCATCAGCAGGCACAACCTCTGGGTTGCGGCTACTGATACAGCGCGGAACACGGCCAAAAGGCCGGCTGGATCGTG
Source organism: Desulfobacteraceae bacterium (assembly GCA_027061725.1). Taxonomy (GTDB): domain Bacteria; phylum Desulfobacterota; class Desulfobacteria; order Desulfobacterales; family JALSRD01; genus JALSRD01. Next base: position 4,224 of record JAMOVG010000129.1, on the reverse strand, counting down.
GCATCAATTTGTTCCGGGTCTCGAAACAGCGTGGAAAGGGGGCGGTGCCAGTGGAACAGAGCACGCGGGAGCGGTTGATCACTATCATCGAGGAGATGTCCGAGGAGGAGCGCCACATCCTCCTGGAGCAGCTTGAAAAGCGGCCCCCCAACGAACGCCGCAGACATCCCCGCAAGCGTTACCTGGCCGACGTTCGATACGTGGGCGGGGATCGTATCTACAAGGACTTCATCCGCAACATCAGCCTGGGCGGCCTGCTCATCGAGACCCGCAAAAAGCGTGAGGACTTGAGCATGGGCCAGGAAGTTACCTTGTCGGTGCCTTTTCCCAGAGAAGAACAGTACACCCGCATCATCGGGGAAATCGTGCGCATCAGCGCCCAGGAGATCGGCATCAAGTTCAAGAAGGTAATCAAAAAGGAGCCGCTCTGAAACGATTGGTTCACGCCCATGGAGACCAACCGTAAGGATGTGTACCTGACCTGCACCCGGCGCAAGGGCCACCCCAAGAAACACGTCTCGGTGTGCCGCAGATGCCGCTGGAACAGGAGCTGCGTGGTCTTCCGGCGCTACGCCCAGCCGGAACTGCCGCTGATGCCGCCCGCCGACGAACCGGCCGATCCCCCGCCCCTTCCCTTCACCATCGTCGAGGCCCCGCCGCCCCCCCAGGGCCACCAGCAGCTACTCACCGAGATCCGGGAAACGCTCCTGGAAATCCGGGATCTGTGCGCCGGGGGGCGCGGGTAGAACGGAAAACTCAGCGGGTCGCGACCGTTGTCCCGCGTTCGGCCACCCCAGAAATATCCAGGCCGGCCTCCTTCCAGGCCGATACCCACAGGTCCACGATCTCGTTGACCGCCTTCTGGTAGAGCGGCTGGAGGGATTCAGGGTTAGTGTCCCAGGCGTGTTTGGCGCGGTACTGCACCATGAGGTAAGCGATGCGGGACTTAAGGTCGGGCCGCTGGGCGTAGCCTTCGTAAACCACCTTGACCGGCTCGTAGTCCAGGCGGTTGATGTAAACGGGCCCCGGCAGAATGGTTTCCGCCACGAAGCCGGCCAGCACGCCGAATCGCTTGGCCGTCTGGAATTCTCCGGCCTTGCCGCTTTTCAGGTTGGCCACCAGCTTCCGGTAGATCGCCTCCAGTTCCCACGGGTCCAAGCGTACGCGCTCCCAGCGGGTAGCAATGCCCGCTCCCCAGCGCACGTACTGTTGGTTCTGCTGCAGGTAGGATTTGAGCGCGGGCGGACAGAACTGGTAGGCGTTCTCGAGCATGTCGTAGATGCCCTCCTCGCTGAAGGCCGAAGCGCTTGCCGCCACACCGCAGATCAGTGCCACGGAGACGATCACCAGAAATGTTTTTCTAAAAGCCATGAATCCCCCCTGGAGGTTAATTGGTTTCCATGGCGGACCGGGTCCGCCGGGAACATCCCGAGAGGATTATCGGCACTGCGGCAGGGGAAGTTTAGTTTGCGGCGGCCTCCGCCCGCACTTCGCCGGCGGGGGCATCTTTTTCAGGGGCAGGCCCGGGCACCGGGGTGTGGCCGCCGGCGGCCAGTTCGTTGAGCGCCTCCCGGATTTCCCGTGATCCCTTGTCGTACACCATGCGCACGACGCTGTAATTGCGGCGCACATCACCGTAGGAATAACGCCCGCGGGTCTTTTCCAGGTAGCGCGCCACCAGGTCGCGGACGGCCTCCCAGCTGTCGCGCCGGGTCTGGTTTTCCAGCGGTGTGAGATTGTCCAGGTTCTTCATCTGGCGCCGGTGGAAACGGCCCTTGAAAAATTTCTGAAAAAGGGTCATCCACAGCAGGAACACGATCAGCGCCACACCGCCGCCGCCCGCCCCCATGATGACGGGGTCGGGACCGGGCAACAGGCCGCTCAGCATGGCCCCGCCCACCGCGGCGGCCCCGGCCAGCAGGCTGACGACCACGCCGACGAAGACGTGCTTGGCCCGGAAGATGCGCAGCCGACGCCGGTAGTTGGCCAACCCCTCCAGGAAGTGCGACAGGCGCTCGCCGTGGGTTTCCACGAAGGTGGCCAGGTGGTCCAGGCGGTGGCGCGGCGCCTCCAGGATGGCCTCGCGGATCTCCTCGCGCTGGTTTTCAAGATAACGCAGGTAGCCCGTGTCGCGGTCAGGCGAGACGGGGGTGGACACGGCCGCATTGGGCGAATAGGTCAGCCGGATCATGGGAATGTCCTTGCGGCCGGTCATCTGCGAAAGGTTCCAGCACAGGGTGCCGTATACACGGATGAGATCGTCGAGGGAAGCGCACTCGTCGATGCGGTTGAGCACGAACAGCACGCGGTCTTCGAAGGTCTTGGCCGGGAGCGTCTCGCGCAGGCTCTCGTGGGCCTCTCTCACGGTGCCGGCCTTGTGGGGGTCAAAGAGCACCAGCACCAGATCGGCGATCTGGGCCAGGTCGCCGATGATCTCCTGGTAGCGATACCCCCGGTCCCGCTCGGTGATGCTGTCCAGCATGCCCGGTGTATCGATGATGGCCAGGGTCTTTAAAAAGGGCGAGTTGACCTTTTTGAGGCGGAAGTGGGCGGCAAAGCGCTGGCCGTGTTTCTTCAGGCTCTCAAAGGGGTACTCCGGGTCGTTGAGCAGAAACTTGCCGTCGCGCTCCTCGGTGATACGGATCTCGTCACTTTTATCGGCCGATTCGTCGTAGGTGATGACGGTAAAGGAGTCGTCGGTGGGCGCCTGGCCGGTGGCCTGGATCTCGGCGCCCAGGAACTCGTTGATCAGGGTCGATTTGCCCGAGGAATAGTTGCCCAGGAACAGCACCAGCGGGCGCCACTTGATGTTGGTTTCCAGGGGCACCTCGCTGTAGCCGTACTTGACGGCCACCGGCGTGAGATAGTCGCGCACCATGCCCAGCAGCTCGGTGCGCAGCGAATTGATATAGTCTTCACGATACATAACACTCTCCGAATCACCACCCCTGGTCCGCCGACCGTGATCTCCGGCCACAGGGAGCGGCTTCAGCCGCTGTCGCCGAGGCACGCCGCGCGGTAAGATTCCAGTTCTCGGCGGTGCTCTTTTGCCGCCACCCGGCTTTCCAGTTCGCCGGCCGCAAAAGGCAGGCGCTCGAAAAGCCGCGCTTCCAGGCCGCGGGTTTTTTCCCACAGCCAGCCGACCCGCCGACGGTCGTCTTCCCCGTGGCAGTATCGTTCCACGATATATTGCATGCGCCGGTCCAGGGGAACGACCTCGTCATGCAGCACACGCTTGTCGGCATAGTTGACGATTTCGGCTTCGCTGAAAAGCACGCCCCCGGGGTAGCTGTCCAGCTTGACATGCTGACGCACGATGTCGCCCACGCCCGGAAAACCCAGTTCCGCCAACAGTTCCCCCCCGCTTTCGGCATGATTCTCACGGGTGGCGAAACTGCGCGTCTTGGTGATGTCGTGCAGCAGGGCCCCGGCCTGGATCAGCTCCCGATTCAAGCCCATGTTTTCCTCGGCCAGCCCGTCGGCCAGCGCCAGCGCCACCTGGCAGACCTTCAGCGAGTGCGCCACGATGTGATCCATCATCTCCATCCGACAGATCAGCTCATAGCACTCGATTTTAGAGGGGACCCGCATACGGCCCCCCTATTATCAGATAAAGCCTAAAATGCACAGAAAATTTTTACGCTGAACGATATGCGAGGCGACTGAAGTTTACATCGTTTGGGGGAGTGGGCCTGCAAAAATGTTGGATGGTGAAAAACACTGGGGCAAAAACGGAAAAGCGCTATCCTCTAATAAGCCTGTAAATCCTGCTCATCAGTTCATTAGTTTCAACGAAATTGTCTCGAACTTCGGAAAGTCTGCGCCTTGCGGCGATTTTCAGCCTGGCACGCAGCCTTTCCGGTGGTGGGCCGGTGTTCTGGCGAATACTGGGCGCCTTTTCCCTCAGATAAAATTCCGCGATATTCAACAGGGAGGTCCATCTGATTTTGCCCAGGGTGTTGATCCAATCGACCAGCTCCGTGATGTTCTGGTACCCGTTTTTGAATGCGGTATGGTGTTCTACAACAATGATCGGGCGCCCCAACTGGATGTCCCGAACGAAATCGGCCTGGTCCTTCGGGTATCGGCGCAGGAATAATGGAAAGTCATGATACACTTTCGTGGCCGGCCGTTTGTACTCGCTTTCGGGCAACTCCTGTCGATCCGTTGCCGTAATGCTTGAATTGAAAGCGGCCAGATAACCCGCCTCTCTCAACACTTTCG
>JAMOVG010000128.1 GCA_027061725.1 Desulfobacteraceae bacterium | reverse complement strand
GTGTGTGCGTCATGTACGCCGGCCGCATCGTGGAGCAGGGGAGCATCGACGACGTGCTCGACCGGCCGCTGCACCCGTACACGCGGGGGCTCATCGAATCGGTGCCCAGCCGCAACAAGCGCGGGCGGCCCCTGTACCAGATCCCGGGAATGACGCCCTCGCTGCTCAATCTGCCGCCGGGCTGCGCCTTTCGCCAGCGCTGCCCGCGGGCCGACGACGAGTGCCGGATATCGCCGCCCATCACCCGGCCGGCACCGGGCCGCCGGGTGCGCTGCCACCACCCCCACGACGAGAGCCTGTCATGACGCCCGGCGAGATCATCCGCCTGGAAGCGGTTTCGCGCCGCTTCGAAAAGAAACTGGACCTGGCCGCCAGGATCGGCAAGAAGCTGGGCGTCGGCGTGCGCGAGGAGATCGTGCGGGCCGTGGACGAGGTTTCCATGGTCATCCGGGAAGGGGAAGTGGTAGGACTGGTGGGCGAATCCGGATGCGGCAAGTCCACTTTGGGGCGCATGGTGGCCGGCATCCTGCCGGCCAGCGCGGGCAAGATCCACTACCGCGGCACCGATGTCTCGTCTCTCACCGACGCAGACTACCGGCGCTACGCCCTGGGCGTGCAGATGATCTTCCAGGATCCCTTCGCCTCGCTCAACCCGCGCATGCGGGTGCGCGACATCATCGGCGAGGCGCCACTGGTGCACGGCATCGTGGACCGCGCCGGTTTCGAGGACTACCTGGATGACATCATGCTGCGTTGCGGCCTGGACCCAGCCTACAAACGGCGCTACCCGCACCAGTTCTCCGGCGGCCAGCGCCAGCGCATCGGCATCGCCCGCGCCCTGGCGGTCAGGCCCGAGTTCATCGTGTGCGACGAGGCCGTGGCGGCCCTGGACGTCTCCATCCAGGCCCAGGTGCTCAACCTGTTCATCAAGCTGCGCGAGGAATTCAACCTGACCTATCTCTTCATCAGCCACGACCTGGGCGTGGTGGAGCACATCAGCGACCGCATCGCCATCATGTACCTGGGCCGCCTTGTGGAGAGCGCCCGCGCCGAGGCGCTTTTCGAGGCGCCCAACCATCCCTATACCCAGGCCCTGCTGCGCGAGGTGCCGCGGCTGGAGAACCGCCGCTTCAACTTTGAGCCCATCAGCGGAGAGATTCCCTCACCGCTCGAGCCCCCGCCCGGCTGCCACTTCCACCCCCGCTGCCCCCACGCCACGGACCGCTGCCGCCAGGAGGTCCCTGCTCTCAAAGAAATCGCCCCCCACTGGCTCTCTGCCTGTCACCTCAACGAGGGGTGATTTGTCTGTGGGCCGTGGTCTATTGTTCGTGGGCAGAGCCATTCGGCCCGTTGTCCCGGAATTTCACCATCAGTGGCTCTCAAACTCTTCTTTGACCCGTTGGCGCAGCTCCGCCGAGGTGAGAAAGTTGTAGGCCGTCAGGGCCAGCATCTTGGCGGCCTTTAGCAGGGTGTCCCTACCGCGTTCCGTGGTGGTGGCGGCGCAGAATCCCTCGGAGTGGCTGGGGATGTCGCCGTCCACGATGGCCAGGTAGGGATGGATGCAGGGCAGCACGTGGCTTAGGTTGCCGATGTCCGAAGACCCGCGCCGACCGTCGTCCTCGTCAACGGGGATGCCGATGGCCTCCATGTTGGCCTGCACGGCCGCCTCCAGGGACAGGTTGCGGCGGTAGGGGTCCAATACCGGAGGCTGGACGTCGATCCGGCAGGTGGCGCCCGCGGCCATTGCGGCGCCCTCGGCGCACTTCCTGACCTTTTCAAAGACCTCGTCGCGGTAGGTGCGGCTGCCGGCGCGCACGTAGAACAGGCCGGCGGCGTGTTCGGGGATGATGTTGGGCGCGTCGCCGCCGTGGGTGATGATGCCGTGGATGCGGGCGTCCGGGCGCAGGTGCTGGCGCAGCGCGTTGATACCCACGTAGGCCGTCACCATGGCGTCCAGGGCGTTGATGCCCTTGTCCGGTGACCCCGAGGCGTGGGCCGGCCGGCCGAAGAACTCCATGCCGAACTTGATGCGCCCCAGCATGCCCTTGCCGGGCAGGTTGAGGTGCCCGGGGTGAAACATCATGGCGGCGTCCATATCCGCAAATACCCCCGCATCGGCCATGCGTGCCTTGCCGCCGCCGCCTTCCTCTGCCGGGGTGCCCACCAGGAACAGCCCGCCGGCCGCATCGCCCAGCACCTCTTTGAGGGCCAGGGCGGCGCCCACGCTGGCCGCCGCGATGAGGTTGTGGCCGCAGCCGTGTCCGATGGCCGGCAGTGCGTCGTACTCGGCCAGGATAGCTACCGCCGGGCGGGTCGCGGCGCAGTCGGCGGGGTGGGCCACGAAGGCGGTTTCCACGTCGCCGGCACCGGCCTGCACATCGAAGCCGTGGTCTTTCATGACCCTGCCCAGGTAGGCGCTCGATTCGTACTCCTGGTAGGCGGTCTCGGGGTGCTCCTTGAGAAATTCACTGACACCGTAAAGCGTTTCCGCCAGTGCATCCACCCGGGCGCATATGCCGTCTTTCATCTGATCCATCTCGTATCCTCTGGGTTGTTTTCAGGAGCGCTCTTTTATTACATACCCATAGTCCGTGGCCAATTGTCCGTCACGGGCGGACGCCCCGAAGCGGCGCAGTGGAACAGGGGCAATTGGCCCCTGACGGACCGTTTCCGGCTACTTGCGAAATTCCTGCATGTAGGCAAACAAGGCCGGCGAACCGCCGGTGTGCACGAACAGGATGGTCTCGTTCTTCTTAAACCAGCCCTTGCGCACCAGGTCGATGAGCCCGGCCATGGCCTTTCCGGTGTATACCGGGTCCAGCAGGATGCACTCGGTGCGCGCCAGCAGCTTGACGGCCTCCACCATCTCCGCGGTGGGCAGGGAGTAGCCCGGACCCACGTAGTCGCCGAAGCAGCGCACCGCTTCGCGGGGGATCGGCGCTGTGATGCCCAGACGGGCGGCGGTCTGCTGCACCAGGTCGTAGACCAGGGGCTCCTGCTCT
>JAMOVG010000127.1 GCA_027061725.1 Desulfobacteraceae bacterium | reverse complement strand
GATGGACGAAGCCCCCTACGACGTGGTGGTCACCGACCTGAAGATGAGCGCCCTGGGCGGGCTGGAGGTGCTCAGCCGCATCCGCGAGCGCTACCCGGCCACGCGTGTCATCGTCATCACAGGCTACGCCTCGGTGTCGTCGGCCGTGGAGGTCATGAAGATCGGGGCCTTTGACTACCTGCCCAAGCCGTTCACCCCGGTGGAACTGCGCGCGGTGGTCCGTCAGGCCCTGGAGAGCGCGGAGAGCCCGCCGCCCGCCGCGGCCGTTCCCGCCCGCCCGTCCGGCATCTCCCACCGCCTGGTGGGCGACAGCCGCCAGATCCGGCGGGTGATCTCCATGGTGGAGAAGGTGGCGCCCACCGACTCCACCGTGCTCATTCAGGGCGAGAGCGGCACCGGCAAGGAACTCATCGCCCGGGCCGTGCACGCCAACAGCCGCCGCCGCGATAAGGTCTTTTTTGCGGTGGACTGCGGCACGCTCAGCGGCAACCTGCTCGAGAGCGAGCTGTTCGGCTACCTGCGGGGCGCCTTCACGGGGGCGGACCGCGACAAGCCGGGCATCTTCAAGCGCGCCCATGGCGGCACCGTCTTCCTTGACGAGATCAGCAACATCAGCCTGGAGGTCCAGGGCAAGCTGCTGCGCTTTCTGGAATCGCGCGAGTTTCTGCCCTTGGGCTCTTCGCGGGTCGAAAAGGTGGACATCCGGCTGATACTGGCCACCAACCGCGACCTCAAGGACATGGTCAATGAGGGTGCCTTTCGCGAGGATTTTTACTATCGCATCTACGTGTACCCCATCATGCTGCCGCCCCTGCGGGAGCGCAAGACCGACATCATGCCCATCGCCCGGCATTTTCTGGGGCTGTTCTGCCGCCAGATGGGCAAGCATATCGAAGACTTCAGCGAGGGGGCCGTGCAGCGGCTGATGGCCTACGACTGGCCCGGCAACGTGCGCCAGCTGCGCAACGTGGTGGAGCGCGCCGTCATCCTGTGCGAGAACCGGCAGATCGGCCGCTGCGACATTCCCCTGGTGAGCCGTGTGGAGCACATGGAGGAGCTGCTGGAGCACATCCCGACCACCAACGAGGAGTTCAAACGACTCAAAAAGGAAGTGCGCCGGCAGGCCGTCGGCGATATCGAGCGCCTTTTCATCCGTAGCGCCCTGGAGCGCAACGGGTGGAACGTAACCCGCGCGGCGCGCCAGGTGGGCCTGCAGCGCAGCAACTTCCAGACCCTCATGCGAAAGCACGGCATCCGCCTGAAAGACCGTCCGCACAAGGCGCGGCAGGACGGCTGACGCCTCCGCCGCCGGCCGCTGCACGGACTTCGGGCCGCGGTGCCGGGGGCGCGCGGTCGCTTGCGGCCGGCGCATGGGCCTGCGGAGCATGAAGATGCCGGATGCAGCACCATTCCGACGGGGCTTCAGACGCCTGACCTGCCCGGTGATCATCACCCGCCACGGCGGGCTGGACGGCGTGGCCCTGCAGAAGGAGGAGTACCACAAGCTCCTGAACGACCTGGGGATCTTCATCCACGTGGTTACCGGGCGCGAGGAGACCCGTTTCGGTCCCATATCCCCCCTGGGCCAGCGGCGCACGGTCATCCCCCGCCTGGACCTGTCGCACCCCGACTCCCGCCGCCTGTACGCCGGCGCTTTCCGCCACGGACCGGAAGCCTGCGGGGCCGAGGCGCTTTCCGACCAGGCCTGGATGGCGCTCTTTTTGCACCACAAGCGGCGCATCCGCACTGCGGTGGACCAGGTGCTGCGCAAGATCCCCGACGACACGCCGGTGTTCGTCTACAACCTGCTCTCCCTGCGCCACCTGCACCCGGCGGCGGCCGTGGCGCTCCGGGAACTGGTGGAAAGCCACCCCCGGCGGGCTTTTGTGAGCCACTCGGCCGATCCCGACAGCGAACGCCCCGAGCGGGTCTCCCGGCTCAAGGGTTTCGTGCGCGCCCTCATATCGGCCCGCCCCCCGGGAGAGCCATACTCGGGCGGCCCTTACCGTTACACGAACCTGTTTCACATCGTGCTCAATCCCACCCAGCAGGCGACCTTTATAAAGGGCTTTTCGGTGCCGCCCGACCACGTTTTCGAAATACCGGATTTCCTGGAATTCAAGACCCGCAAGGCGGACTTCGCGGCGCAGCCGGAAGAGGGCTTCCTGGACTACCTGGCCCGCCATGCAGTGGTCCCGCGGGAAGACGGATATGGCTACACCACTAAAGCTCTCAACGGGGAGACGGTCTTTTTTCTCTCGCCGGTGCGCCCCGTGGCCCGCAAACTGCTCTGTGAAGCCATGCTGGCGGCCCATCACTACGGCCTTTCCCGCGGACGGCGGGTCTGCTTCGTGGTGACCCACCCGGACATCGACGACCGGCCCTATTTCCGGCAGACCGTGCGTTTCGCCCGGCAGCTGGGCGTGCACTACCTGCACCTGGGCCGGGGGTTCAGCCGTCGGATGCTGGCCACGGTGTATGCCAACATGGCGGCCCTTAAAAGTGTGGGGGTCGTGGCCAGCAGCGCCGGCGGCTGGGAGAATGCGCTCAACGAAATGGCGGCCGCCGGCATTCCCTTTTTCATGAACCGGCGCCTCAACTCCTACGCTCCGCTGACGCAGCGCATCGGCATGCGCTGCCACGGCATGGACTTCACGGTCTTCGAGAAAGTGGCGGCGGACTGGACGGCCGATGAACGGGCCCGCCGGCCGCTGCATCACGTCCCGGCGGTGGCGGCGCTGTTCGCGTGGATCGACGGCGTGCTCTCGGCGCAGCGGCGCAAAAGCATCGTGCAGCACAACTACGAGCGCGCCTATCGCTACCTCTCCAGCCACGCCACCGCCCTGAAGCTGTGGCACCTGGTCTGGGACACCTATGCACGCATGAGCCTGCGCTGAGATTTTTTCGATACACTGCCTCTTTTTTTTATGCACCTCCTGCCGCAGGGCCCCGACTTTCAGCCGGTGCCGCCGATATTCCGCTGTATTTGAATTATCTTCAATTAAAACAAACAGAAATTCCCCTTCGGCCCGTTGCGCTTC
>JAMOVG010000126.1 GCA_027061725.1 Desulfobacteraceae bacterium | reverse complement strand
CCGCCCGGCGGGACAGGATCTCTGAACCATGGCCGAATCCCAGACCCCCTTCGTTCACCTGCATGTGCACACCGAGTACAGCCTGCTCGACGGCGCCATCCGCATTGATGCCCTCCTGAAGCAGGCTGCCGAATACGGTATGGAGGCCGTGGCCATCACCGACCACGGCACCATGTTCGGCTGGCTGGAGTTCTACGAGAAGGCTGTGGCGGCCGGCATCAAGCCCATCATCGGAATGGAGGCTTACGTGGCGCCGCGGTCCATCGAGGACCGCAGCGCCCAGGACAAGCAGGGCATGAGCCACCTGATCCTGCTGGCCGAGAACATGGAGGGCTACCGCAACCTGTGCCGGCTGGCCACCATCGCACAGCTCAAGGGTTTCTACTACCGTCCGCGCATCGACAAGCAGGTCCTGCGTCAGCACAGCCGCGGGCTCATCGGGCTTTCGGCCTGCCTGCACGGCGAGGTGCCGCGCCGCATCAAGGACGGCCGCATGGACCAGGCCGAGGCGGCCGCGCGCTCGTACCTGGAGATCTTCGGCGAGGGCAACTTCTACCTGGAAATCCAGGACAACGGTATGGAGATCCAGGACCGCGTCAACGAGGGGCTGCGCGAACTTTCGCAGCGCATGTCGATTCCCCTGGTGGCCACCAACGACTGCCACTACCTGCGTGAAGACGACGTGCGCGCCCACGACGTGCTGCTGTGCGTGCAGACCGGCAAGACGATCAACGACACCAACCGCTTCAAGTTCCGCACCAACCAGCTTTTTTTCAAGTCCGGTGCGCAGATGCAGGCCTCGTTCAGCGAGTTCCCCGGCGCCGTGGAAACCGCTCTGGATATCGCGCGGCGCTGCAACGTGGAGTTTTCCTTCGGAACCTACCACTTCCCGCGCTTCGACACCGGCGGCGGCGAGAGCGTCGAGGAGCTTTTCCACCGCCGCGTCAGGGAAGGTTTCGAACGCGTCTTTGCCCGCGCCCGGCAGAAGAACCCGGACATCGACCGCGAGGTTTACCAGAAGCGCCTGGACTACGAGGTGTCGGTGATCGACGACATGGGCTTCGCCGGCTACTTTCTGATCGTGGCCGACTTCATCCACTACGCCAGGACCCACGGCGTGCCGGTGGGCCCCGGCCGGGGATCGGCCGCCGGCAGCCTGGTGGCCCATGCCCTGGGCATCACGGGCCTGGACCCCATCGAGCACGGCCTTCTCTTCGAACGCTTCCTCAACCCGGCCCGCAAGAGCATGCCGGACATCGACGTGGACTTCTGCATCAACGGCCGTGACAAGGTCTTCCGCTACGTGGTTGAAAAGTACGGCGGCGGTGACTACGTGGCCCAGATTATCACCTTCGGAAAGCTCAAAACACGCGCCGTCATCCGGGACGTGGGCCGCGCTCTGGACATCCCGCTGCGCGAGGTGGACGCCATTGCCAAGATGGTGCCCGAACGCCTGGGCATCACCCTGGAAAAGGCGCTCGAGGAGGAGCCGCGCCTGGCTGAACTGGCCGAGAACGACCCACAGGTGGCCGAACTGATCAACATCTGCCGGGTGCTTGAGGGGCTGCCGCGCCATGCCTCCACCCACGCCGCCGGCGTGGTCATCGGCGACCGCCCGCTGGTAGAGTACCTGCCCCTGTACCGCGGGAAGAAGGGGGAAGTCGTCACCCAGCTGGACATGAAGCGGGTGGAAAAGATCGGACTGGTCAAGTTCGACTTTCTGGGCCTGCGCAACCTGACCGTTATCGACAACGCGCTCAAGCTCATTGAGAAGGGCGGCGGCACCCCGCCGGACCTGGACGATCTGGACTTCTCTGACGAGGCCACCTACCGATTGCTCTCGGCCGGTGACACCACCGGTGTTTTCCAGTTGGAGAGCAGCGGCATGAAGGACCTGCTTACGCGCCTGAAGCCCGAGTGCTTCGCGGACGTGGTGGCGCTGGTGGCCCTGTACCGGCCGGGCCCCCTGGACAGCGGCATGGTGGACGACTTCGTGGAGCGCAAGCACGGCCGGAAAAAGGTCGAGTACCTGGTGCCCGAACTGGAGCCCATCCTGAAGGAAACTTACGGCGCCATTGTCTACCAGGAGCAGGTCATGAAGGTGGCTGTGGAGCTGGCCAACTACTCCATGGCCGAGGCCGACGACCTGCGCAAGGCCATGGGCAAGAAGATCCCCGAGATCCTCGCCAAACACCGCCAGCGCTTTCTGCAGGGCGCCACCGAAAAGGGCATCTCCGAGGACAAGGCCGCCCGGATCTGGGACTGGATCGAGAAGTTCGGCGGATATGGCTTCAACAAGTCTCACAGCGCGGCCTACGCGCTCATTGCCTACCAGACCGCCTACCTCAAGGCCCACTACCCGGTGGAGTTCCTGGCGGCGCTGCTCACCAGCGAGATGCACTCCACCGAGGGCGTGCTCAAATTCGTGGCCGACTGCCGCAGCCGGCACATCGAGGTCCTGCCGCCGGACGTCAACCGCAGCGACCTGAGCTTTTCGGTGGACGGCGAGCGCATCCGCTTCGGCCTGGTGGCCGTCAAGAACGTGGGGGAGGGCGCCATCGAAGCCATCCTGGAGGCCCGGCAGGAGGGTGAGTTCAGCTCACTGTTCGACCTGTGCGAGCGCGTGGATTTCCGCCGCGTCAACAAGCGGGTGCTCGAAAGCCTGATCAAGTGCGGCGCCTTCGACTGCACCGGCGAGTACCGCTCGCGCCTGATGGCCGTCCTGGAGGACGCCATGGATTACGGGCAGCGCGTCCAGCGCGAACGCTCGGATCCCCAGATGGGGCTGTTCGATCTGCCCGGCTCCGACACGGCGCGCACTCTGAACCGCCCCGCACTGCCCCAGATCCCGGAGTGGGAGGAAAAGGAGCGCTTGGCCTTTGAAAAGGAAGTGCTGGGGTTTTACCTCAGCGGACATCCCCTGGCGCGCTACGAGGAGCTGCTGGCCCGCTACACCAACGCCGACGCCCTGAGCCTGGGGGAAATGACCGACGGCCGCGCCGTGCGGGTGGGCGGCATCATCCGTGCCATGCGGGTCATCA
>JAMOVG010000125.1 GCA_027061725.1 Desulfobacteraceae bacterium | reverse complement strand
CTCACCGAGATCAGCAAACGGGTGACGGGCGCCTATTTCTCACCCAAAATATTCTCCGATCGCGTCAAGAAAGGGCTGAAATTTTTCTTCAATCTCAAGGGGCGGGCCTGCTCTCCGGACGCCTGCCGCTAGCGCTCCAGGACTTCCCCGATCTTGCGCGAAAGTTCTTCCATGCGGAAGGGCTTCTGGATAAACCCCCGGCATCCCCGCCGGAGGATCTCCTCGGCCAGGCCGCGTCGGCTGTACCCCGACGACAGCAGCACCCGAACGTCGGGGTCCATGCGTTTGAGCCGATCAAAAGTTTCGGCCCCACTCATTTCGGGCATCACCATGTCCAGGATAACCGCCCGGATATCGCTGCTGCGCTCCCGGAAAAGGGCCAGCGCCTCCCGGCCGCTGCTGGCGGTGATCGCCTGGTATCCCAGCGCCTCGATCATCTGACGGCCCACGTCCAGGATCATCTCCTCGTCATCCACCAGCAGCAGGGTGCCGCTTCCGCCGGTCGTTTTGCTCCGGGGGGCGGACGCCGATTCGACGGGCCGGTCCGAGGCCGGCAGGTAGATGGTGAAAGCGGCGCCTTCCCCGCTGCGGCTCTCCACGGTCAGCGTGCCCCCGTGATTGCGGATGATGCCGTAGGCCGACGCCAGCCCCAGTCCCGACCCCCTGCCCACGGCCCTGGTGGTGAAAAACGGGTCGAAAATTTTCTGCTGGAGAGCCTCGTCCATACCCACGCCCGTATCACGCACCGAAATCATGACATAGGGACCCGCTTTAATCTGCAGCGTTTCGGCCCGCTGCGCATCCACCTGCCGGTTGTCCGCCCGAATGTAAAGCCGGCCGCCGTCGGGCATGGCCTGGCCGGCGTTGACGTAAAGGTTCAGCAGCACCTGCTCCAGCTGGCCGCGGTCGGCATTGACGCTCCACAGGTCCTCGGCGCAGTCCAGCCGGATGCGGATGTCCTTGCGCGTGCGGCCGAACATGCGGCTGCCGTCGGCCAGCAACCGGTGGACGTCCAGGCGCTTGACCTCGTACTTGCCGCGCCGGGCGAAACCCAGCAGCTGCCGCGTCAGCTCGGCCCCGCTGCCCACGTACTTTTCGATGTTCTTGAGCTTCTCGCGCCGCGGGTCGCCCGGGTCCATATTGAACAGCAGCAGGGAGGCGTTGCCCTGGATTCCCATCAGCAGATTATTGAAATCATGGGCGATGCCACCAGCCAGGGTCCCGATGGCCTCCAGCTTCTGGGCCTGGATGAGCTTCTTCTCCATGCGCACCCGGCGGGAAACGTCGCGCAGGATGACCAGCATACCGGCCGTCCGGTCCCGGTGGTCCATGTAACACGAGGCGCTGATGCTGATGTGCAGCATCTGGCCGTCGCGGGTCAGGCGCCGGGTTTCGAAACCGTGGCAAATTTCACCCGCCAGCACCTTACCAAAGGCCTCCACGCTGCGCGCTTTCTCCGCCTCGGGCACGAAAGGGATGCGTCGGCCCTCGACTTCCGCCAGGGTCCAGCCGAAGAGGCGCGTGAAGGCGGGATTGACGTACTGCACCTGCCCCTCCAGGTTGTAGATGACAATGGCGTCAGCCGAGGAATGGATCAGGGACCGGTACAGCTTTTCGGTGCGCCGGGCCTCTTCAAAACGGCGGCGCAGGCGCTCGGTCTCCCGGCGCAGGGAGGTCACCTCGCCGCGGAGCGTACCCACCTGGGCTTCGAGCTCTTCGTATGTCGGTTTGGGTTTCATCGCCGGGACCGATTATTCCTCTGGGGGGATCTCGGACGGCTTGCGTTTGCGGTCGGCCAGGGAAATGACCTGCGCGGGCTGTTCGCGGGTGGGCTTCGGTGTGTCACCGGGCGGCTCTTCGTCTTCCGGCGCGTCCTGGATCGACGGGCAGACCACTTTTTCGAGCCGCATCTCCTTGCCGCCCATGGTAAAGGTCTCCCCGTCGATGTAAACGTCTCTCAGTATCCAGGTGACCACCTGCAGCGGCACCTGCAGCATCAGCAGTTTGACATGATACCACCCCGGCTTGTGATCGGCCTGGATGTCCTCGATACGGGCAAAAACCAGGGGTTTGTCTTCCATGTAAATCAGGACGATATCTTGCTCAACGGCCATGGGTGCCTTCTCCTCGCCATAAATCGGGTGCGGGTCTCGCCAGCGGGATCCGGTGGCAAGTATGGCAAAAAGTCTGCCTGCAGGCAAGCCTGATTCACCGGGGGAATTCGAAAAAAGGCCACCGCACTCCGTTTGTCCGGGAGGCACCGGGCGGGCACACTGCAACGGGCAGCTTACGGGGCCGCGCGGCCGATGGGAGCGGTCCGGCAGCGCAGGACGTCGGCGATGTCCCGGGGGCTCATCTTGAGCATCACGCCCCGCCGGCCGGCATTGATCATCACCGAATCGCTCCCCAGCACGCCGTCGTCCATCACCACGGGCAGGCGCCGCCTGGATCCGAAGGGGCTAATCCCGCCCACGAGGTAGCCGGTGAGGCGCTCGGCGGTGGCGGCATCGGCCATGGCTGCGCGTTTGGCGGAAAAGGCCCTGGCGGTTTTCTTCAGGTCCAGCCGCCGGTCCCCCGGCACAAGCGCCAGCACGTGACCCCCCGTGTCCAGGGACACCACCAGGGTCTTGAGGGTTCTTTCGAGGGCGAAGCCGGTGGCCTGGGCGGCGAAGGCGGCACCCTTTTGCTCGTGGCGGTAGGCGACCACCTCGAAACGGACACCGGCCTTTTTCAGAAATGCGATCGCCCGGGTGGACATGGCCGTCAGCTGCTTTTGTCGATGTCGACGATGCTGGTTTCGCCCACGTACGCCTTGGGCTCATAGCGGGTGATCTGGCTCATCTTGCGCAGCAGTTCGGACATGGTCTTGAGATTGCGTTCGATGGTGGCCAGCTCTTCGTGCAGGGGACTTTCGGGGTCGACGTCCGCCAAGGCCAGCTGGGCGGTCCCCAGGGCGGAAAACAGCGGTGAGTTGAGCTCGTGGGCCGCCGCGCCGGCCATCTCCAGCACACCCTGCAGCCGCTCGCGGGCCTGCTGCTCTTTGC
>JAMOVG010000124.1 GCA_027061725.1 Desulfobacteraceae bacterium | reverse complement strand
CAGGATTGCTCATGGGCTGAAACCATTTGGGTTGAAAAATCCCCGGTCCATCGGAAGGAGCCGGCTCCCGTTCGACCCTTTACGGGGCCTCACTCCAGAAAGCTGCGAAAATTCCGTGAGACGAAACTTACCAGGGTCCCGTCACGTTTGCGCACCACGATCAGGCATTCCACCCCTTCCAGGCCGTCGACCAGCGCGACCCCCCTGCGCGGCCCCATCACCATCAGGCCGGTGGCCAGGCCGTCGGCCAGAGTGCAGTCGGGGGCCACCACCGAGACGCTCACCACGTGGTTGTCCACCGGGTAGCCGGTGCGCGGGTCGATGACGTGGGAGTAATGCCGGCCGTCGATCTCGAAAAAATTGCGGTAGTCCCCGCTGGTGGCCAGCGCCCGGTCCGTCAGGGAAAGCACCCGGTAGATGTCGTCCGGGTCGTCTCCGGCTTCCGGCCGGCTGATGCCAACCCGCCAGGGCTTGCCGTCCCGGCGCCTTCCGGCCGCCAGCACCTCCCCGCCGATTTCCACCAGAAAATCGCGAAACCCTTCGGCCCGCAGCAGCGAGGCGATGCGGTCCACGCCGTATCCCTTGGCGATGGAGGCCAGGTCCAGTTCCACCCGGGGATTCTGCTTGGCGATCCGGCGGCCGGGCAGCAGGCGGATGTGCTCGAATCCCACCCGGCCCAGGGCCGCGCGCACGCGCTCCGGCGAAGGGATGCTGTGCGGCGGCATCTCGTGGGTAAAGCCCCACAGCTCGACCAGCGGGAAAACGGTGCCGTCCCAGGCCCCGCCGGTCAGGCGGTACACCCGCCGCGCGGCCTCCAGCACCTGCCAGAAGTCCTCGGAGACCCGCATGCCCCTGCCGTCGGCGCCCAGGGCGTTGAAGCGACTGATCTCGCTGTCCGGCCGGAAGGTGGACATGCTGCGGTTGATCTCTTCCAGGCGCCAGGCGATGCGCTGCCGCAGCCGGTCGATGTCCACCGAGGGTCCGCTCACCACCCGGATGTGGTAGGTGGTGCCCATGGTCTCGCCGGAAAGCCGGATTTCACGGCCGCGGTTGCAGCCCGCCGTCAGGGCCAGCGTTACGGCCAGCAGGACCGCCGGCGCCCATGTCCGCAGCGCCCCCCGCATCAGCAGATCCTGGGCAGCTGCTCGCCGCTGAGCATGTCCAGGATGCGGCGGCCGCCGATGCGCGTCCGCAGTTCCACCCGCCCGGCGTGCTGCGCGGTGACCCGCCCGATGACCACGGACTCGCCCCCCAGGGGGTCCTGGCGCATGGCCGCCAGCACGGCGTCGGTGTCGGCCGGGTCCACGCAGGCCAGCAGCTTGCCCTCGTTGGCCACGTAGAGGGGATCGACGCCCAGCAGTTCGCAGATACCGGCCACGGCCGGCCGGACCGGTATGCGCTCCTCGTCGATGTCGATGCCCACCCCGGACTGGCCGGCGATTTCGTTGAGGGTCGTGGCCACCCCCCCGCGGGTGGGGTCCCGCAGCACGTGGACGCCGCCGGCGGCCGCGAACATGCGCGCCACCAGGTGATTCAGGGGCGCGCTGTCGCTGCGCACGTCCGCGTCGAATTCCAGACCCTCGCGCCGCACCAGAACGGTCACCCCGTGGTCGGCGATGCTGCCGCTGAGGATGACGGCATCCCCGGGGCGGGCCCGGTGGCCGGAAACCCGTATGCCGGGCGGCACCACGCCGATGCCCGCCGTGTTGATGAAAATCCCGTCGGCGGCGCCGCGCGGCACCACCTTGGTGTCACCGGTGACCACCTGCACGCCGGCCCGCCGGGCGGCCCGCGCCATGTCGTCCAGGATTCGCTGCAGATCCCGGCGCTCGAAACCCTCCTCGATAATCAGGCCGACACTCAGGCAGCGGGGCGCCGCGCCGCACATGGCCAGGTCGTTGACCGTGCCGTTGACCGCCAGGTCCCCGATGCTGCCGCCGGGAAAGAAAATGGGCTCCACCACGTAGGTGTCGGTGGAAAAGGCCAGCCGGGCGCCCCCCAGTTCCACCAGGGCGCCGTCGTCCAGCCGCGCCAGCGCCTCGTTGTCAAAGGCCGGCACCACCATCTCCGCCACCAGCCGGTGGGTCAGGGCGCCACCGCTGCCGTGGTCCAGCAGGATGGGTCCGGCGTTGCGGTCTGCGGTCATGGGGATACGCTCCAGAATCGGTGGGTGCCTTTTTCCATGGGCCTGATGTACACGATGCACGCCGCCTCCGCAAGCTTCAAGGCGAGCGGTGATAGCGGTAGTAAGCCGCACAGGTCCCCTCGCTGGAAACCATGCAGGGGCCGACGGGGTTGGACGGAGTGCAGGCGGTGGCGTATAGCCCGCACTGGGGCGGCTTCCTACCGCCGGTCAGGATCTCGCCGCAGGCGCAGCCCGGAGGCTCCGGCACCCGCCGCGCCGCGATGCCGAACACCCTGGCGGCGTCAAAGGCGGCGAAGCGCTCCCGGATTTTCAGCCCGCTGTCGGCAATGACGCCGATGCCCCGCCAACAGGCGTCGGCCGGCCGGAATACTTCCGCCATCACTTCAAGGGCCTTGGGGTTTCCCCCGTCGGTGACGGCGCGCGGGTAGGCGTTGGCCAGCCGCGGCTGACCTTCTTGGATCTGCTCGAGCAGCAGCACCAGGGCCTGCAGCAGATCCACGGCTTCGAAGCCGGCCACCACACAGGGCCGGGCGTGGCGCCGCACCAGGTCCCGGTAGGCGTCGACCCCGATGATCACCGACACGTGGCCGGGCAGCAGCAGCCCGTCGATGTGCACCCGCTCGGAGGAGAGCAGCGCCTCCAGCGCCGGGGGCACCCGCTTGTGGGCGCAGAACACCGCGAAATTTTCCAGGCCCTTCCTGCGGGCGGTCACGATGGTGGCGGCGATGGTGGGCGCCGTGGTCTCGAAACCAACCCCCAGGAAAACCACCCGCCGCGACGGGTTGCGCCGGGCGATGTCCAGGGCGTCGAAGGCCGAGTAGACCACCCGCACGTCGCTGCCCGCGGCCCGCGCCTGCTGCAGCGAGGATCCGCTTCCCGGCACCCGCATCAGGTCGCCG
>JAMOVG010000123.1 GCA_027061725.1 Desulfobacteraceae bacterium | reverse complement strand
GTGGTGCTGCCGGGTCAGTACGGCCTGCTTGGCGGCATGCATGCAGCACACCGAGGAACAGAAAGGGCGGCCACGGGAGGGGTCGCGCGACAGCACGCACTGGATCCAGGCCACCCGGGAGGGGGGGGTGCCGTCGGAGGGACGCCGGATGTGCCCGCCGTACGGCCCGGTGGCCGACAGGATGCGCTCGTACTGCAGGCTGGAGACCACGTTGCGGTAGCGGTCGAAACCGTACTCTCCGTGTCCGTGGGTCAGGGCCAGTTCGAAGCCGCCGGCCAGTACCAGGGCGCCCACCGCCAGTTCCCGAACCGCTGGCTGCTGCTCGAAATCGATGGCCCCGGTTGGGCAGGTCTTCTTGCACAGACCGCAGCGGCCGCGGGTGAGGTACAGGCAGTTTTGCGGGTCCAGGGCATACTTGAGCGGCACGGCCTGGGGAAAGGTCAGGTAGGCCGCCTTGCGCACGGAAAGCTCCCCGTTGAAAACGTCGGGGACCTTTTTGGGGCACTTTTCGCTGCAGGCCCCGCAGGCGATACACTTCTCGGCGATGACGTAGCGGGGCTGTTCCTCCACACGGGCGGTGAAACGGCCGGGTTCACCCGCCAGGTGCAGCAGCCGGGTGCCGGTCATGATCTCGATGTTGGGGTGGCCGGCCACCTGCACCAGTTTGGGGGAAATCATGCAGGTGGAGCAGTCGTTGGTCGGAAAGGTCTTGTCCAGCCGGGCCATGGTGCCGCCCAGGGTGGGAGACTGCTCCACCAGGTAGACGCGAAAACCGGTGTCGGCCAGGTCCAGGGCGCACTGCATGCCGCCGATGCCACCCCCGATGACCATCACGCTTCCCGAAAGCGCTCTTTCCCTTGTGCCGTGCATCTATATCAGCCCCCTGGCGCGCAGCAGCGGCCGCGGATCGGTGATGTGGGTGCCGAACCAGTCGTCGCCGGCCGGCTCGCGGAACGCCAGCTGCATCAGCTCTGTGAAATAAAAAACCGGCAGGGGCCGCCGGGGGCTGCCCTCCTGCACCGTGTCCAGGTTGGCCTGGCACAGGGGGCAGGAGACCACGATGGCGTCGGTGCCGGTCTGCCGGGCCTTGTCCAGGATGCGGTGGGAGAGGGAATCCCGAATATCCCGGCGGCCGATGCCGATGCTGGCACCGCAGCAGGTGGACTTGTAGGACCAGTCCCGTACCCGGGTCCCCAGGGCCTGCATGATGCGGTCCATGGTCTGGGGATTTTCAAAGTCGGTATAGCCCGTGATCTTGGGGGGGCGCACCATCTGGCAGCCGTAGTAGCAGATGACCCTGAGATCGCCGAGGGGCCGCTCCACCCGCTCGGCGATGCGCTGCAGCATGGCTTCCGAGGCCATGTAGCGCGTCATGTCGTGGACCCGCAGTTCGCCGCTCACCTGCCAGGGAACATCGTAAATCTCCCGCTCGAGGGCCTGCTGGGAAAACCGCAGACGGTTGAAGCACATGGCGCAGGGCGTGACCAGGTCCAGTCCCATGCTGTCGGCCGCCGCCAGATTGCGGGCCGGCAGCGCCACCGCCATGGCCTCGCTCAGACTGTGGGCCGCCGTGGCGCCGCAGCAGGACCAGTCCTCGATCTCCACCAGTTCGATGTCCAGGTCCGAAAAGGCATGCGTTATGGAGCGGCCGTAGTTGTTGGCCATGCCCTCCAGCGAGCAGCCGGGGTAAAAAGAGAGCCGCATCAGAGGACCCCCTTTTTGCGGTACAGCCGGCGGATCTCCTGGATGGCCCTGGAACGGTGGGGCACCAGCCTGAGGCGCCCCCTGCGCCACAATTTGATGCCCAGGCGAAGGTCCTCCACCAGGCTGCCGTCGCGGAGCTTGTTTTTCAAAACACCCAGGCGGCGGTTGTAGGCCGCCATGAGCCATAATTCGTTAACCCGGCCGAAACGCTGCAGTTCATGCAGGAACACGTGGTGAAATTCGGCCAGGTCCTTTTCCCGGGGCTCGATGGTGGAGCGGGCCGCCATATTGCGCAGGTGATTGATCACCTCGGCCACGTCGATTTCGTTGGGACAGTATGTGGTGCACAT
Organism: Desulfobacteraceae bacterium; assembly: GCA_027061725.1. GTDB lineage: Bacteria > Desulfobacterota > Desulfobacteria > Desulfobacterales > JALSRD01 > JALSRD01. The sequence continues at coordinate 10,084 of JAMOVG010000123.1, read as the reverse complement.
CTCGCACGACAGGCACACCCAGATGGTCACCGAGTGCATCAGTTCATGGCGCCACCCCAACTGGGTGTAGCGGATGACCTGGTGGGGCTTGAGGTCCATGTAGCCGGCCACGGGGCAGGCGTTGGTGCAACGCTCGCACTGGTAGCAGGCACCCACATTCACCCCCGTCTCGCCCTGCAGGCGGGCCAGGAACAGGCTGCCGCTCTCTCCGATGACCTTTCTGTCGGCGTCCGGTGCCGTTGCGGGATCGGTTGTCTTCATAGGCTGTGTGCTTTTCATCGCTGCGGTGGCTGGCGGCAACGTCCGGCAATGACGCAGAAAGTGATAAATTTCCGCTCGGCGATTCTGAAATCCTCTGGTGTGTAGAAGTCGAGGTTCTCAGTTATCCTGAATTGCCGCCGCCCCTGCCGGATCAACCGGCGAATACCTTCTGTGTTGCGTGATGATTTGGTCTTTGCTTCTCCCGTAGGCCCGGCATAAACGCCCCGGCTACTTTAAAATAGGGTTCAGTCCTAGTGCCGCGCTTCCTGAAGGAAAGTAGCGCACATACCACATTGTGTCAAGCTCCAATTGCCCTCCCGCTGCGGCTGGCCGCAAGGTGTCTGCCGGCATTCTTCGGTGGCCGTCCGTGGACAACAGCCGGATGAGTGCTTATATTAAAGACTTAGAACTGCCATTGCCTTGCATCAAGCTTGTCGCGCCAATGCCTGGGAAGAAAAAAGGGAGACCACTATGCGGAAGATAGCCATCATTCTGACGATCCTGGTCGTTGCATTTTCAAGTATTTCCTGTGCCTCCAGTAACCAGAGCGGACAGAATGCCAGGGGCGGGCGTTCGGACCTGCACATGCCGCCGGGGTGGGGAGGCCAGTACGGGGGACGCTGATCATGGTTGAGATCGTCACGGCTTGCGGCTGCCCGCTTTTTTTTCTTCGGGGCCGGGATAGGTGGTCAGCTCGAGAACGCATCCCAGGCGCGGCTGTTTGCGGGTGCCACCCGTGATTTTGACCACCCTGGCCGCCGTAACGATGTTGTCACGGTTGAGCCAGCGGATCACCCTTTCCGCCACCCTGTCGTCCAGGCGCCCGAAGCAATCGGGCATGGAAAGCTCCTGGGTGCCGCTGCCGCGCCGTACCAGGTAGACCCTGTTGCGGCGGCCGGAATCTCCCGCGTGCCATATCAGGCGCACCTTTTCCCCGACCTTGAGCTTCTGCAGCGCGTCCTGCCGGCTGCTGCCGTCGGGGTTGCTGTACTGGCAGCCAACGGCCGGAGTCCTGAACTGCTCGATGGGATTCTGGCCTTTCGGCTTGCAGAAGATCTCCTTGAGTTTCACCACCTCCTCTTCCTGGGAAGATTTGTTCAAATTCAGCAGGCGCTCCATTGTCTGCAGCAATCCCATGGGTCAACTCCCTTTAGGGGGACGTCCTTATGTAATTCCATAATGCCACCATCCCCCCTGAAAATCGGTTTAGACGCTTCCCTTTCCGCGCCCCTTTTTCGAAAACATTTCGCGCAGTCGGGCCAGGCGAAGCTCGTTTTCACGGCGCAGGTCCCGGGCGATGCGCGGGTCGGTTTGCCGGAAGACAACGGTGTCGCCGGCAGCGGCCTGCGCCACTGCGGGCAGATCGGCCGAGATCACGGTGGCGATCTTGGCGTAGCCGCCGGCGGTCTGTTCGTTGAGCAGGATGATAGGCTGGCCGTCGGCGGGAATCTGGATCCCTCCCGGCAGGATGGGTTCCGAGATGATGCTTTCGGGCATTGCCCTGCGCAACGGGATCTGCGGGCCCTCCAGCCGGCAGCCCATGCGGTCGGCGCGGGCGCTTACCGTGAAGGGACGGGTGAAGAGGCGCTGCAGCCCCTCGGTGAAGAAGTCGTCCTGGGGACCGGGGATGGCGCGCAGCACCACGGGTTGCGTGTAGCGCGGCCTCATCGCCGGTGGAACCTTTCGCGGGCGCTCCAGCAGGCTGCCTGCACCGCACGCCAGCAGGTCCCCCTTTTTCAGGGGACGTCCCTCCAGACCGCCCATGGCGGCCATGGTGTTGGTCGAGCGGCTGCCCATGACGGGCGGCACATCGATGCCGCCCGTGACCGCCAGGTAGCCGCGGCAGCCGCTGCGCGCCGGTTCGATGCGCAGCAGGTCTCCCGGCGCCAGGCGGATACTGCACCAGTTGTCCACGGGCTGTCGGTTGACGCGCACCGGCATATCCGCACCGGTCAGGGCCACGTCGACCGGCGCGAGCACCGCCAGCACCACACCGGCCAGGGTCATCTCCAGAACGGCATGACCGGGGGCGTTGCCCACCAGCAGGTTGGCTGTGCGGCAGGCGAATTCATCCAGGGCCCCCGATGGCGGCACACCGAGATGCCGGTACCCGAAACGGCCCAGGTCCTGGACAGTTGTGAAGGCCCCCGGTTCGATCACCAGAAGGGTGTTCATGAAAACTGCTCCTGGCGCAGGCGACGGTACTCGCGGTCGGTGATGCTCGTAAAGCGGATCCGGTCGCCGGTCCGGTAGGGCACGGGCGGCTCGGCGAAGGGGTCGAACAGCTTCAGCGGCGTTCTGCCGATCAGCTGCCACCCGCCGGGGCTTTCCAGGGGATAGATACCGGTCTGGCTGTTGGCGATGGCCACCGAGCCGCGCGGCACGCGCGTGCGGGGGGTCTTCAGGCGCGGGGTCGAAAGTTCAGGCGCCAGGCCGCCCAGGAAGGGGAACCCGGGGGAGAATCCGATCATGCACACGGTGTAGGTGCGTGCCGTGTGCAGGGCGATCACTTCCTGCGGCGTCAGGTCGTGGCTGCGGGCCACGAAGTCCAGGTCCGGCCCGAAGTCCCCGCCGTAGCAAACCGGGATATCGAGGGTCTGCGGCGGCGGAACCGCGATGCGGTCGATACGCTTCTCCAGGCGACGGAAGTAATCCTGCAGCCGGCGTATGCCGGTGGTCAGCGGGTCGTAAATGACCAATAGCGAACGGTAGGCCGGTACGGCCTCCAGTACTCCCTGCGGTGGTTTCGCGGCCACGGCGGCGGCCACGCTGCGCACCTTGTGGTTAACGGCCTCGTCGATGGTGTGGCCGTACTCGACCAGAAGGCCCCGGTCGCCCATGATGCGGAAGCCGATGGTTGGTCGTTGTGTGTGTTCGTCGTTGCCGGCCATTTCAGATGGAAGCGCTCAGTTCTGACCCTTACCCATGGCGCGCACCTCGATGCCGGCGCCTGAGAGCGTGTCGCGGATGGTTTTTACCAGTGCCAGGGCCTCGGGGTTGTCGCCGTGTACGCACAGGGTCTGGGCGGACAGGGCAATAACGCTGCCGTCGGTGGCGGTGACACTGCCGTCGCGGGCCATCTGCAGGGCCCGGCGGGCGGCTTCTTCAGGGTCGTGGATTACGGCTCCCGGCTGACTGCGGGGGGTAAGCCGGCCCTCCGGCGTGTAGGAACGGTCCGGGAAGGCTTCAAACATCACCCGAATGCCCACCCCGGCGGCCTGCCGCTTGACTTCTTCGGCGCCCGCACCGGCCAGTGCCACGTAGTACAGTGCGGGATCCACCGCCGCCACGGCCTCCATGATGGCGCGGCCCACCCGCGGGTCGCCCACCGCCGTGTTGTACAGGGCGCCGTGGGGCTTGACATGGGCCAGGGGAACGCCCGCCGCCCGGCAGAAGGCCTGCAGCGCGCCGACCTGGTAGATGACGTAGTTGCGGACCTCCTCGACGGTGCAGTCCAGGCTGCGCCGGCCAAAACCCAGAAGATCCGGGTATCCCGGGTGGGCACCCACCGAAACCCCGCGCGCTGCCGCCAGGGCCACCGTCGTGTGCATCACCATGGGGTCTCCGGCGTGCCAGCCGCAGGCCACGTTGGCCGATGTAATAACCTCCAGCACGGCCTCGTCCATGCCCATGCGGTAGGCGCCGAAACTTTCGCCGATGTCGCTGTTCAGATCGATACGGGTCATCGCTTTACTCCCTGAATGCCCGGGGGCGCAACAGGCAAAGGACTATAAAATCGTCATCTGCTCATCGGTCAGGTCCGACACGAACATGTGTCCCGGGCTGTGGGTGATCACCAGGGGCAGGGGAGCCGAGGTGGCCGCCAGCTGCGAAGTGACGCCGCAGGCCCAGAACACCGGGATCTCGCCCTCGCGGATCTCCACCGGGTCGCCGAACTCGGGCCGCCCGATGTCGTCGATGCCGATGGCCGCCGGGTCTCCCATGTGGACCGGCGCGCCGTGGGTGACGTGAAAACGCGTGGTGACCTGCACGGCCGTTACGGCATCGGCCGGCGTCAGGGGGCGCATGCTGACCACCAGCGGGGCCGAGAAAGGGCCCGCCGGGCGGCACTTGCGGTTGGTGACATACATGGAGACGTTCTTGCCCTCCTCGATGTTGCGCACCGGCAGCCCCTTGGCCAGCATGGCGTTTTCGAAGGAGAAGCTGCAGCCCAGCAGGAAGCTGACCGTGTTTCCGTCGAAGTACTCCTGAACGTCGGTGACCTCTTTTTCGAACTTGCCGTGGCGAAACACCCGGTAGCGGGGCAGGTCCGTGCGCAGGTCGGCGCCGGGGGCGATGGACGGTTCCGTCTCTCCCGCTTCCAGCACGTCCAGCACCGGGCAGGGTTTGGGGTTGCGCACGCAGAACATCAGGAAGTCGAAGGCCGCCTCACGGGGCATCATCACCAGGTTGGCCTGGACGAACCCCTTGGCCGCCCCGGAAGTCTGGCCCCGCCACTTCCCGCTGCGGATCTGCTCCCGCAGCTGCGCCCCGGTCAAATTTTCACTCATTCCCGTTTCTCCCCACATCAGGCGGGCAGGGTTCGCGGGTGCTTCCCGCCACCCCGTTTGCCGTTTCGTGTCTTTCGCTGTTTTTGTGGAGGCAGAATCGAATTGATTCCCTTCTGTTCACTTTGTGCCCTGGTCTCTTTGTGCCTCGGCGCCTTTGGGCCATTGTGCATCTGTCCCCTTGCCCTCACATCCCCAGAAAAGCCTTGCGGAACATGTCGCTGGCCAGCAGTTCTTGCCCGCTTCCCTCGGCCATGATGCGCCCGGTCTGCAGCACGTAGCCGCGGTCGGCCAGTTCGAGGGCTTCGCGCACGTTCTGTTCCACCAGCAGGATGGTCATGCCCTCTTCTTTGAGCTTGCGCACCGTGTCCAGCACCTCGTCCACCAGGATGGGCGCAAGGCCCAGCGAGGGTTCGTCCAGCATCAGGATGCGCGGGTTGGACATCAGGCCACGGCCGATGGCGACCATCTGCTGCTCACCGCCCGAGAGGGTGCTGGCCGGCTGGCGGCGGCGCTCCTGCAGGCGCGGAAAGAGGCTGTAAACGAAGTCCAGGTTCTGCTCGATCCGCTGGGGATCCTTGAGGATGTATGCGCCCAGGCGCAGGTTCTCCTCCACCGAGAGGGGGCCGAAAAGCATCTTCTCCTCGGGCACGTAGACGATGCCCAGGTGCACGATTTCCTCCGTGGACAGGCGCTGGATCTCCCGGCCTGCAAAACGCACCTTTCCCTTGTAAGGCGGCTGCTTGCCCATCACGGCCCGCAACAACGTGGATTTGCCGGCGCCGTTGGCCCCCACAACGCAGACGGTCTCGCCGCCCTCCACCGCCAGCGAGAGTCCCTGGATCACCGGCATGCCGGCGTAGCGCACCCAGATGTCTTCGATTTCCAGCAGTGCGATTGCCATGGCTCAGGATAACTCCCCCGTGTGTTCGGCGACGTAGCGTTCGCCGAGATAGGCCTTGATTACCTGCGGGTTGTCCGCGATGTCCTCCGGGCCGCCGTCGGCGATTTTCTTGCCGTAGTCCAGCACGACGAGGCGCTGGCAGACGTTCATGACCAGTGCCATGACGTGTTCGATGAGCACGATGGTAATGCCCAGGTCGTGGTGCAGGTGGCGAATGGTGTCCATGATCTGGTCGATTTCTGACGGGTTCAGGCCGGCGGCCACCTCGTCGAGCAGCAGCAGCTTGGGCGCGGTCCCCAGGGCCGTGGCCATAGTCACCTGCTTCTGGGCGGCCACGGGAAGTTCGCTCACCAGGGCGTCGGCGTGCTCCTCCAGGTTCAGTTCCGCCAGGATACGCCGGGCGCGGCGGCGGGCCTCGGTGCGCGAGGCGGTGCGCATGAAGCAGCCCACCATGACGTTTTCCTCCACATTGAGGTCGCCGGCGGCCGTGTACACCTGGAAGGTGCGCGCCAGCCCCAGCCGCGCCACCTCGTGGGCCTTCAGTGCGGTGATGTCCCGGCCGTCGAAGAAAATCCGGCCGCTGGTGACCGGGTGCAGGCCGGCGATGCAGTTGAACAGGGTGGTCTTGCCGGCACCGTTGGGTCCGATGACGCCGGTCAGTTCCTCTTTCTCCAGGGAGAAGGAGATGTCGTCGTTGGCTCGCAGGCCTCCGAACTCCTTGACCAGATGCTGGACTTCCAGGATCTTCATCGTCTTCTCTTTCTGCGGCGCACGCGCTCAACGATGCCCCAGATGCCGCGCGGCTCCTTGGCCGAAATGACCATGATGATCAGGGCGTAAATGATCAGGTCGATGCCCACCAGCCCGGCCCGCGCCCCCAGCCACTCCTTGAGGTAGCTCTTGAGCGGAATCAGGATGCCGGCCCCGATGATGGGGCCCCACAGCGATCCGGCGCCGCCCAGCATGGCCATCAGGGCGATGAGGATGGAGATGTCCAGGCTCATGGTGTCTTCGGGTTCGATGTTCTTGATGTAGCAGGCGTGGAAGGAGCCGGCCACGCTCACGAAGGCCGTGGCGATGGCGTAGGTCTTGATCTTGGCCCAGTGCACGTTGATGCCCAGCGATCGGGCGACCTCCTCGTTGTCCTTGATGGAGCGCAGTTGGAAACCCAGCCGCGACTTGCGGAACCAGTTGATGTAGACGATGCCCGCCAGGAAAAAGGCGAAGATGATATAGTAGTAGTAAATGTCATCGCGGAAGATCAGGCGCAGGAAATCGGGCGGATGATACTTGATGGGCGAGATTTCCAGCCCCCTGGCGGCGCCCACGAAATCCCACACCTCGAAGAGGTCTTTGAGCACCAGCGAGGTGGCGATGGTGGCGATGGCGAAGTAGTGCCCCTTGAGCCGGAAGAGGGGGTAGCCGATGATGAAGGACCACATTACCGACAGGCACATGCCCACCGGCATGGACACCCAGAAAGGAATGTCCCATCGGATCAGCATCACCGCCGTGGTGTAGGCCCCGATGCCCACGTACTGGGCTTTTCCCAGATCCACCTGTCCGCCGTAGCCGCCGATGGTATTCCAGCCCATGCCATAGATCGAGAACATGAAAAACTGGATCATGGTGGCCATGGCGAAAGACGACGGCGACAGGAACGGAAAGGCCGCCAGGGCCAGGGCCAGGACGCCGGCCACCACCAGGTCGCTGCGGGGGAAGTCGGAGAAGTCGAATGCGTTTTTCAGTGTTTCCATCCGAAGAGCCCCCGCGGTCGGACGACCATGATGACGAAATAGGCCAGATACACCCAGGTGTACTTGAAAGACGTCATGGGTACGTCCGACATCCAGCCGATGTCGAAAGTGTAGGTGACGAAATCCCAGAAGCCGGGGATTTCGGTGATCAGGCCCACCACCAGGGCGGCGAAGAAGGCGCCCGGCACCGAGCCGAAGCCCCCCAGGGCCACGATGGTGAAGGCGATCATGGTGAACAGCAGGCCCACGAAAGGATTCACCGACCAGAAGTTGACCAGCAGCCCGCCAGCCAGGGTGACGCTGCCGCCGCCGATGCCCCATGCCAGAGCGTTCATTCGGCTGGTGGGAATGCCCATGTAGCGCGCCCCCTGGGCATTCAGGGACGTGGCCGTGAGGGCTTTGCCGATGCGCGTGCGGTTCATGAGCAACCACACGGCCGCAAAGGTCACGATGGACAGGCCGGCCGCCGCCAGCTTGGTGGCCGGGATGATGACCCCCATGCCCAGCTCGAAGCTCTTGCCCACCAGCAGGCCGTGGTGCAGGGCGCGGTCCTCGGAGCCGAAGAGGAGCAGCGCCAGGTTGCGCAGCAGCAGCATCAGCCCGAAAGTGCCCAGCAGCTGCGCCACCATGGGGCCGCGCAGCAGGAAGCGAATAAACCCGTAGTAACAGGCCACGCCCAGTGCAAATCCCACCAGGGCTGCCAGCGGCAGTGTCAGCAGCGGGTCGATTCCGGTGGCCTGGGCCGTGAACAGCGTGGTGTACATGCCCAGCATCAGGAACTCGCCGTGGGCGAAGTTGACGATGTCCATGACGCCGAAGATGATCGTCAGGCCCAGGGACACCAACGCCAGGATCATGCCGATCAGGAGCCCGGCGACGATGGAACTAATCAGGATATCCATGCGGATCAGATCTTTTAATCCCGGCGCCCGCGGAGAACAAGGAGCAAAAACAGAACCCCCGTGCCCCGCGGGCTGCCTGGCTTTGTTTTGTCACTTCATCCGTTCTTCAGTGCGTTGCAGGCGCCAGGCTTCAGAAGCCCGGGAACGGGAAAATCATGTTGGCCGAGGCCACGTCGAAGGGATAGACGATCTCCAGGCCGATTTTGCCGTCCTTGCCCATCTGGTACTGGCCGATGAGGCCCGATCCCAGCACGTTCTGGCCCATCTCGTCCCCCGTGGTGGAGAACTTGATGCCCGCCCAGGGCACCACCAGTTCCTTGCCCGGGATCTCGATGCTGTTGGCGGCCTTCTGGATGTCGGCCGGCTTGGTGGATCCGGCCTTCTCGAGGATATAGACCCAGGTCTGCAGACCGGTGAAGGCCCGCGCCGAGGCGCCGCCCAGGTCGTTGCCGGTCTTGGCCTTGTAGAGCTTGTTGATCTGGCCGGCCAGCGGCTTGATCTCCACCACCTTGGGCAGGAACACGGTGCGCGTCAGAATGCCCTCAATGGTTTTGCCCAGGGTGTTGCGGAACTCGGGTTTTTCGAAGCCGGCGTCCTGGCCCCAGATGATCTTGGGGTGCGCCTTCTGGGCCTTGAGCGTCTTGACCATCAGGATGGCGTCGGAGGTGTAGGAAGCGAACAGCATGACGTCCGGCTTGGCCGCCTTGAGCGAGCGCACCTCGCTGGAGAGGTCCGCCGACTTGGCGGCGTAGAGCAGGGATTTGCGCAGCTTGAAGCCGTACTCCTTGGACATGGACTTGATCAGCTCGGACACGTGAGAGCCCCACTCGGTTTTCTCACAGGCCGAGGCGATGGTCTGCAACTGCTTCTTGGGAACCGCGGCCACGCCCTTGACCTTGCCCTCGGTAAGTCCCTTGAGCAGTTCGAAAAGGTCCTTGGTGAACCATTTGTCATGGGGCGTGGTGCGCCAGAACCATTTGAAACCCCGCGTGGTGAGTCCCGGCGAGGTGGAGGTGCCGTTGATCATGGGAATGCCGTACTGCTCGGCCACGGCGCTGACCGTCTTGGTCACCGAGCTGTAATAGCAGCCCAGGATGCCGTCTACCTTGTCGTCCAGGATGAGTTTTTTGGCCAAGTCGGCCCCCAGGGTGGGGTTGCCCTCATGGTCCTTGATGATCAGCTTGATGGTAGCCCCGCCCAGGCTTTTAATGCCGGCGTTCTTGGCCATGGTCATGTCGATTTCGGGCATGGCCTTGTTGGCGATCTCGGCGGCCAGTTCGGCGCCGGCCTTCAGTTCCCGGCCAGCGGCGGCGGCGCCGCCCGTCAGCGGATAAAGTACGCCGATTTTGATTTCACGGGCTTGCGGCGAACCCGGCAGCACGACCAGGGTGGCCGCCAGAGCGACACTGAGACAGAGTATGCCGATTTTTAAAAATACTTTCATAAGTCCTCCTCCTTGGATTGCGGTTAGGGGATTGGAAAAGGGGCAACACGGAGTCGCATCACGCCGTGGCGGTGCATAGAGATGAAAACGATCTATATCATATCTGCTGAATATGGCAAGATGCAAGCGAGCGGGAACGCCGCAACCTGCGAGAGCGGAGGCCGGTCCGCCCGATGGCCGGACGCGCAGAACGGGCCACACGCGAAAAGAGCGTGGGTATTATGATTCTAGAGGGGGCCCATGCGGGGGCAGGCTCCAAGGGACGCCGCCAAAGAGTGGCCTCAACGGCGGGGTGACGCGGCCCGCCG
>JAMOVG010000122.1 GCA_027061725.1 Desulfobacteraceae bacterium | reverse complement strand
CAGCATGATAAAGGAAGAGGAAACCAGCAGTTTGTCGGCCAGAGGGTCCATAATCCGGCCGAAGGAGGATTCCATACCGCGCATGCGGGCCAGAAAACCGTCGAAGTAATCGGTGATTGCCGCCAGCGCAAACAGCAGCGCGGCGATAAACGTGCAGGTGCGGTTGGGAAAAAGCAGCAGGATGACGATCAGGGGCACTACGGCGATCCGGTACAATGTCAGAATATTGGGATTACCGAGAACCTTTTCCAGGATTTCCTTTTTCTTCATGGCCCCTAACCCCCCGATTTTCAACCATTGCTGCGCCCAGAAAGTTCATTTCCGCCGGCAATTGCTCAATCTTTTGCGTATCGGCCGGCAGCTTGTCAAGCAAAACCTGCAGACGCTCTCCCAGCACCGGATGAACGAAATCAGGATGGATGTCGCACAACGGCTGCAGAACGAAACGGCGGCGGTGCATGCGAGGATGCGGCAGGACCAGTTCGCCCGTTTCGATGACCGCATTTTCGTAGAAAATAATGTCCAGGTCCAGCCATCGCGGCCCGAAACGCACGCGTTTTGGCCCCTGCCCCGCTTGGCGTTGAATATTCTGCAAAACCCGCAGCAGCGCCATGGGGGGCAGTTCCGTCCGGATCTCGACGGCCAGGTTGACGAACCAATCCTGATCCGTGTAGTCCACCGGTTCGGTCCGGTAGAGAGGAGATACCGCAACCAGCCGTGTGTCACCCCTTCGTTCCAGTCTCAGGAGGCCATCGCGGCAGTTGGCGATCTTGTCGCCGAGATTGGCACCCACCGAGAGATACGCCCTCGACCAGTGGGCAGCCCTCTTGTCCGGCTTAGAAACCAATGTCCCGCATTCTGTCCAGCGCTTCCCGCAAGCGATCCTCGTCGACGGTCAGGGCCATGCGTACGTATCCCTCCCCCGGCGCGCCGAATCCATTGCCCGGGGTGGCGACGATACCGGCGCGGGTCAGCAGGTGTGCGGCGAATTGTGCCGAATTATAGCCCTGTGGCGTCTCGATCCACAGGTAGAAGGTGGCCTTGGGGCGCGCCACCTCGAGTCCCAGGGAACGCAAGCCGTCCACCAACACGTCACGCCTGCGGCGGTAGGTTTCCGTGGCCTCCCGGACACAGGCCTGGTCTGCTTCCAGTGCCTCGATGCCGGCGATCTGCACGGCCTGGAAGGCGCCCGAGTCGATGTTGCTCTTGACCTGCCCAAGGGCCTGTACGATCTCGCGGCGTCCCACGGCAAACCCGATGCGCCATCCGGTCATGTTGTAAGTCTTGGACAGGGAGTGGAACTCGATGCCCACCTCCATGGCGCCCTCGGCCTGCATGAAGCTGGGAGGGCGGTATCCGTCGAAACTCAGTTCGGTGTAGGCGGCATCGTGGCAGACGATGATGTTGTGGCGCCGTGCGAAGGCTGCCACCTCGTTGAAAAATTCCAGTGATGCCGTGGCCGAGGTGGGGTTGTTGGGGTAGTTGATGAACAGGAGCCGGGCCCGGCGGGCGGTTTCTTCCGGTATACCATCGATATCCGGAAGAAAGTCGTTTTCCCTGCGCAGGTCCATAAATACGCTCCGCCCACCGGCGAACTGTACGGCGATATCGTACACCGGGTAGGCCGGCGAAGGCACCAGTGCCAGGTCTCCGCTGTTGATGAACGCCAGCGGCAGGTGGGCCAACCCCTCCTTGGATCCGATGAGCGTGACCACCTCGGAAGAGGAATCGAGTTCCACCCCGAAACGGTGCCGGTACCACGCGGCCACGGCGCTGTTGAAGCGTGCCATGCCCGAGTAAGAGGGGTAGCGGTGATTGCTTGGATCGGCGGCCGCCCGCTGCAGCGCTTCGATAATATGCGGCGGTGTGGGCAGATCCGGGTCGCCGACTCCCAGGTCGATGATGTCCACGCCCCTGGCGCGCACCTCCTCCTTCTGGCGGTCGAGTTCCTTGAACAGGTAAGGCGGCAGATTTTTCAGTCTGTCGGATTTTTCGATGGGCATCATCTGCGTGCTGACCTCCCGTATGCTTGATTTGCGTTCGCGTGCACGGTCCCCGACGACCGCTGAAATGCGTCAATAAGCTGCGGCTTCCGGCGTTATCAGGCCTTCGTAGACGACGCGTGCGTCGCCCTCCAGCAGGACATTGCGGAAACCGTTTTCGTACGGTTCGAAAAAAACCGTCAATTCGGCCCCTCCCCGCGGGACCAGCGTAACCGGAGGCCGCGCAGCGCCCCGGAGGTGGGCCGACAGGGCCGCGGCCACGGCCCCGGTACCGCACGCCAGGGTTTCGTTTTCCACGCCCCTTTCGTAGGTACGAATATCCATGCGCCCGTCGGGTCGGATCGAAACGAAATTGACGTTGGTTCCCGCCGGGGCGAATCTTTCATGGTTCCGGATGGCACGGCCCAGCGAGACGACATCTACGCTCTCGATGTCACCAACCGCTACGACCACGTGGGGCACGCCGGTGTTGAGGCTGTCGACCACGAAGCGCTCCTGCCCGGTATCCACCGCGACATCTTTTGCGATATCCGTCGGGTCGGTCAGCTTCACGCGTACCCGGTCGCCCACCACCTGGGCCGAGATGGTGCCGGCCAGCGTTTCGAAACGCGAGCGTCGGCCGGCGATTCCCTTGAGCCAGGCGAAGCGCGCGGCGCAGCGGGCGCCGTTGCCGCACATCTCGGCTAAGCTGCCGTCGGAATTGTAGAAGCGCCAGCGGAAATCCGCCTTGCGGGCGTTCTCGATGAAAATCACGCCGTCGGCGCCGATGGACAGTTTTCGGCGGCACACGGCGGTCACGAAATCCGCCGAAGCCTCTTGGCGAACACGCCCCCCCCGATTGTCGATGAGGATAAAATCGTTGCCGCTGCCGCTCATCTTGGTGAACGGTACGGCGATGCAGAATGCGCTCTCTTTCACTCTGGGTTCCCCCTGCACGAATCTGGGCTCATTTCACGAACGGCGGCAGGGACTCTCCCCGAATCAGGTCCGCCACGCGCTCCCGCTGCCGGATGACGTGGAACTGGTCGTCTTTGACCATCACCTCGGGCACACGCGGCCGGGAGCAGTAATTGGAAGACATGCAGAATCCGTAAGCGCCGGCACTCATGACCGCCAGCAGTTCCCCGGGCTGCAAATCCGGCATCTGCCGGTCCTGGGCCAGAAAATCACCGCTTTCGCAGATGGGCCCCACCACGTCAGCCCGGATTTCCGGACGCTTCCGTCGGCGTACCGGACGGATCTCATGGTAGGCCTGGTAGAGCGAGGGGCGCAGCAGGTCGTTCATACCGGCGTCGGTAATAACGAACTCCTTGTCCTCGCTGTGCTTGCGATAGAGCACTGAGGCCACCAGGATTCCGGCATTTCCCACGATGACCCTGCCGGGTTCCAGGATCAGACGCAAACCGCTGCCCGCCATGACCTCCATGACGGTGCGGGCATACTCACCGGGATCCGGCGGCTGCTCATCGCCATAGGTGATACCCAGCCCGCCGCCGATGTCCAGGTTGCGGATGTCAATCCCCTCCCCGCGCAGTTCGCCGATGAGTTCCATGAGGCTCTTCAAAGCATCCCGAAAAGGCTGGACCTCCGTGATCTGGGAGCCGATGTGACAGTCGATGCCCACCACCTCCAGGTGCGGCAGGCGGTCGGCATGGCGGTATGCCTCCGGCGCATCCCGGTGGTTGATGCCAAATTTATTCTTTTTCAGGCCGGTGGAGATATAGGGATGCGTCTTGGGATCCACATCGGGGTTCACCCGAATAGCCACCGGTGCGATGGTATTTCGGGCGGCGGCCCGCTGGTCGATCAGGTCCAGTTCCTGGAAGGACTCCACATTGAACTGCAAAATGCCGCTGTCCAGGGCGTAGTCGATTTCATCCACACGCTTGCCGACGCCGGAGTAGACGATTCGACCGGGGGCGAAACCGGCCTTGAGGCCCCGGTAGAGTTCTCCGCCGGAGACGATGTCCAACCCGCCCCCCAGATCGGCAAACAGCCGCAGGATGGCCTGACTGGTGTTGGCCTTGGCCGAGTAGCACACCAGCCGCTCGGTGTCCGGGAAAGCCTCCTGAACGGCCAGAAAATGACGCCGGAGCGTGGCATGGCTGTACAGGTAGAAAGGGGTTCCGACTTCCTCCGCGATCCTGCGCACCGGCACCTGTTCGCAGTGCAGCTCATCGGCAACGTAATCGAAATAATGCATCGCTTTTACTTTTCTCCGTAGTTGAATTCTACCAGGTTGGAGTCCTCCGATCCCACGTTGTTGGCGCTCACGGAGACCACCTTGTAGACATAACGATAGCCCTTCTCGAGTTTGTCGGCATACGAAATAACCGTGTCTCTCTTTTTGGACTCGGTGCTGGTGTAGGGGGACACTTGCGCGATGCGCTGAAACATCAGAGGGCATCCCCTGCAGGGGTCCTTGAGCGAAGTTTTGCTGCGGTACACCACGAAACCCACGATTTCGGGAGAACCCTTAGCCAGGGCCGCCTTGGGAAGGGTCCAGTTCAAGCGTGCCCAGCCGTTTTCAATGCGGTAGTGCAGGTCGGTGACCGCCGGCGGCGGAACCTGCTGCGGCGGCACCGGGGGCCCCTTGACGCCGCAGGCCGCCAGCAGGCCGAGCACCACAAGAGCCACGGCCCATCGTGTCCACAGCGGCCCTTTGCAGCAGCCCTCTCCGGCCAACCTCCAATGGAATAGTTTCTGCATTTTCATGGCTTCCTCCCTGACGTTTCTGAGTTATCGGTGCGTAACTCCTCACGGGCTCTCTGGATGGCGGCCACCACGTTTTCGCGGGAGGTGCCGCCCGTGCTGTTTCTCCGGTTGACCACCTGTTCAAGGGACAGGGCTTCGTAAATATCCTCCTCGATGAGATCCGAAAAAGCGCGCAGTTCTTCGAGGTTCAGCTGGTCGAGTTCGCAGCCCTTCTCCAGGGCATAGGCAACCGCCCGTCCAACGCAGCCGTGGGCCTCGCGGAAGGGCATGCCCTTTTCCACCAGGTAGTCGGCCAGGTCGGTGGCGTTGAGATACCCCTCGGAGGCCGCCTGTCGCATGCGCTGCTGCTGAAAGCGAAGCGCCGGCAGCATCGCGGCCACGATGCCGAGACAGGCGCTCAGGGTGTCCACTGCATCGAAAAGCGGCTGCTTGTCCTCCTGCATGTCGCGGTTGTAGGCCAGCGGCAAACCCTTCAGGGTACACAGCAGCGCGGTGAGGTGCCCGAAAACCGCGCCGGCCTTTCCCCGGATGAGTTCGGGAATGTCGGGGTTCTTCTTCTGCGGCATGATGCTGCTGCCGGTGGCAAACGCGTCAGGCAGCTCGATGAAGCCGAACTCCCGGGAGGACCACAGCACCAGTTCCTCGGACAGCCGGCTTAGATGAACCATGCACAGGCTGGCCGCAGCCAGAAACTCGACGATGAAATCCCGGTCGGCCACGCTGTCCATGCTGTTTCGGGATACCCGTGAAAACCCCAGCAGCCGGGCGGTGTATTCCCGGTCGATGGGATAGGTCGTTCCGGCCAGGGCGGCAGCTCCCAGCGGCATCACGTCGATGCGGGCCAACCCCTCGCGCAGACGCTGGGCGTCGCGGGTGAACATCTCGTAGTATGCCAGCAGGTGGTGGGCCAGCAGCACGGGCTGGGCGCGCTGCAGGTGGGTGTAACCGGGCAGGATCACGTCGATATTTTTCTCCGCCAGGTCAACAAAGCAGGTCCGTACCCTTGCGACCAGTTTCAGGATGTCGCCGACGGCGTCGCGCAGGTACAGGCGTACGTCCAGTGCCACCTGGTCGTTGCGGCTGCGCGCCGTGTGCAGCTTGGCGGCCACCCGCCCCACGAGCCCGCGCAGCCGGTCTTCGATGTGCATGTGGATGTCTTCCAGCCGGTCGTCGTACGCCAACTCACCGCGCTCGATCTCTGCACGTACCTTCTCCAGGCCGTCCACCAGCGCTTCGGCTTCCTTTTCGGACAGGATGCCGCAGTGCGCCAGCATGCGGCAGTGGGCCACGCTGCCCTGGATGTCATAGCGATAGAGACGACTGTCAACGCGGATCGAGGAAGTAAAAGCCTCCACGCGCCGATCGGTGGCCTCGCCGAAACGTCCGTCCCATGGTTTGCCGTTCATAAACCCGTCCTGTCCCCCTTCAAACTGCCTCCTGTGCGCCACTGGTCCAGGGCGTACGCGAATGGATTCCGGTATTTTTTCTTCGCCGCCGCGGTCAGCTCTCGAGCATTTTCCGGATTCGCAGCCGCAGTGCGTTCAGGCGGATAAAACCCTCCGCGTCCTGCTGGTTGTATACCTCGTCGTTCTCAAAGGTGGCAAAATCTTCGCGGTAAAGCGAGTAGTCGGACTTGCGGCCGGTGACCGTGCAGTTTCCCTTGTACAGCTCGACGCGCACCACGCCGCTGACCTGCCGCTGGGTGGCGTCCACCATGCCCTGCAGGATCTCCATCTCCGGAGAGAACCAGAAGCCGTTGTAGATCAGCCGCGAGTAATCCGGAAGCAGGCTGTTGCGCAGGTGCAGCACCTCGCGATCGAGCGTGATGGACTCCAGAGCCATGTGGGCCGTGCGCATGATGGTCCCGCCCGGCGTTTCGTAGACACCCCGGTTTTTCATGCCCACGAACCGGTTTTCGACCAGGTCCACGCGTCCGACCCCGTGTTTTCCCCCCAGTTCGTTAAGCCGCGCCAGCATGGCGGCCGGTGACAGCCTTTCCCCGTCGATGGCCACGGGATCGCCCTTTTCGAAGGCAATCTCGATGCACTCGCTGCGGTCCGGGGCGTCTTTGGGAGACACCGTGTAGGTGAAAATGTCCTCGGGAGGTGCGCTCCAGGGGTCCTCCAGTATGCCGCCCTCGTAACTGATATGCAGCAGGTTGGCATCCGTGGAGTAAGGCTTGGCACGCGTGGCCTGCACCGGGATGCCGTGTTTTTCTGCAAATGCCATCAGGGCAGTGCGCGAGTTGAGGTCCCACTGGCGCCAGGGCGCGATGATCTTGATGTGCGGGTCCAATCCCAGGTAGCCCAGTTCAAAACGCACCTGGTCGTTTCCCTTGCCCGTGGCGCCGTGGCTGACGGCGTCGGCCCCTTCCCGGTGGGCGATCTCGATCTGCCGTTTGGCGATCAGCGGCCGGGCCAGCGATGTGCCCAGCAGGTAAGTGCCCTCGTAGATGGCATTGGCCCGAAAGGCCGGGAAGACATAATCGCGTACGAAGGTCTCTTTGAGATCTTCAATGTAGACCTTGGCGGCACCGGTGTTGACGGCGTTCCGGCGCACCGCCTCGAAGTCGTCTTTCTGCCCCAAGTCGGCCGAAAAGGCGATCACCTCGCAGTCATAGGTTTCAATGAGCCACTTCAGGATCACCGAAGTGTCGAGTCCTCCGGAATAGGCCAGCACCACTTTTTCGATTTTTTCCGTCACAGAAAACGCTCCTTTACGCCGGGCATCGCCGCCCGTCGGCGGCTGTCCCCTGATATCCTGTTTCTCCGATTTTCAATCCACTAGCATTTGCGCGCAACGCTCAACCGTCGCGCAACACCTCGTCCAGGCATTCCACCAGCGCGTCGATGTCGCCTTTTTCGATGATCAGCGGCGGCGCAAAGCGCAGGATGTCCCCCTGAACGCAGTTGATCAGAAATCCGCGCTGCATACAGGCTTCGACCACACGGCTGCCCTCGATTCCCAGCTTAAGGCCCAGCAGCAACCCCAATCCGCGCACCGCCTTTACGCACTCGTGGCGCCCGACAAGGCGCTCGAGCCGTTTTCGAAAGTAGCGCCCCGTCTGCCGGCAGCGGGCCACGACGTCCTCTTTTTCAAAAGTCTCCAGCGTCGCCACGGCCGCCGCCGAAACCAGCGGGGTGCCGCCGAAGGTCGTGGCGTGAGCGCCGGCGCCGAAAGCGGCCATTACCTCTTCGGTAGCCAGCATGGCCCCCATGGGCAGGCCGTTGGCCAACGCCTTGGCCAGGGTCATGATGTCCGGCGCCACCTGCCAGTGCTGGTGGGCGAACATTTCCCCCGTACGTCCCATGCCGCATTGGATTTCATCGTAGATCAGCAGCACGCCGTTGCGGTCGCAGATTTCCCGAACGCTTTTCAGGTAACCGTCGCCGGCAACCCGCACGCCGCCTTCGCCTTGCACCGGCTCGAGCAAAACAGCGCAGGTCCGCTCGTCGACGGCAGCGGCCAGTGCTTCGGCATTGCCGAAGGGCACGAAATCGAAGCCCTCCAGCAGGGGAGCAAAACCCTTGCGGATCTTTTCCTGGCCGGTGGCCGAAAGCGTGGCCATGGTGCGCCCGTGAAAAGACTGCGCCATGGCGACGATGCGGCAGCGCTGCGGCTGTCCCCTGTCCTGGAAATATTTGCGGGCCAGCTTGATGGCGGCTTCATTGGCCTCGGCCCCGCTGTTGCAAAAAAACACCCGATCGGCAAAACTGATGTCCACCAGTTTCTGCGCCAGGGTCACCTGCGGCAGGGTATAATAGAGGTTTGAGACATGCCAGAGGGTATCGGCCTGTCTTTTAAGCGCCGCCACCACCCGCGGATGGGCGTGGCCCAAGCTGCACACGGCGATTCCGGCCACGAAATCGGTGTAGGCCCGCCCCTGATCGTCCCACAAGGTGCAGCCGCTGCCCCGGGTGAGCACCAGCGGGTAGCGGGCATAAGTGGCCGCCATCACGCGGTCGGCCTGTTTCATGAATTCACTCTTCATGGCGTCACTTCCGTTCCTATTCCGCTGTCGGTAAAAAGCTCCAGCAGCAGTGCGTGCCGACGGGTGCCGTTGATGATCGCCACCTTGCCGACGCCTTTTTCAACGGCATCGATGGCATGCCGGATCTTGGGAATCATGCCGCCGGTGATCTCGCCGTCCTCGATCATGCGCGTGATGCCGTCGGCATCGATAGAGGAGACCAGCCTGCCGGCCGTATCCAGCACCCCGTCCACATCCGTCAGAAACACGAGGCGCCCGGCGCCCAGCGCCATGGCGATGCGCGCCGCCACTACATCGGCGTTGATGTTGTAGGTTTCGCCGCCCTCGCCGGTTCCCACCGGCGCCACGATGGGGATGAACCCCTCGCGGTTCAGCGTTTTGATGATGTGTACGTCGATGCGTGTGACATCGCCCACCAACCCCGCATCGATGGCTTCCGCCGGTTTGTCCGCCCCGGCCTGGTGCACGATTTTCAGTTTCCTGGCCTGGATGAGCCCGGCGTCCTTTCCGCTCAGTCCCACCGCTCTGGCGCCCTGGCGATTGATCTGGGCCACGATGGCCTTGTTCACCCGGCCGCCCAGAACCATCTCCACTACGTCCATGGTGGGTTCGTCGGTCACCCGCATACCCTGCACAAAGTTCGAGCGGATGCCCATACGTTCGAGCACCGAACTGATCTGGGGACCGCCGCCGTGGACCACCACCGGGTGGAGCCCGATGAGTTTCAGCAGTGTAATGTCACGCGCGAAATCCTGCTTCAGCTGTTCGTCGACCATGGCATGACCACCGTATTTGATCACCAGCGTCATGCCGGCGAAACGCTGAATATACGGCAATGCTTCGATCAGAATATCGGCTACGGTAGAACCGGGCAAATGGTCGTTCATGGAAACCATTTCTCCATGTTGCGGTTCAGGGTGAATCACAGAATATAGCGGCTCAGGTCCTCGTCGTCCTTGATGTCCCGAAGCTTTTCTTCCACGTAGGCGGCGTCGATGACCACCTTTTTCTCCCGGGTGTCGGGGGCCTCGAAGAGGATGTCCTCCAGCAGGCATTCCATCAGCGTGTGCAGCCGGCGGGCACCGATGTTTTCGGTGGACTCGTTGACCTCCTGGGCGATGCGCGCCACTGCCGCTACGGCGGCGTCTTCGAAGACGATCTCCACGCCCTCGGTGCGCAGCAGCGCCATGTACTGCAGCAACAGGGCGTTTCGCGGTTCGGTCAGGATGCGCACGAACTCTTCGCTCCCCAGGGAATCGAGCTCCACGCGGATGGGGAAGCGCCCCTGCAGCTCGGGGATCAGGTCCGAGGGCTTTATGGTGTGGAAGGCCCCCGAGGCGATGAAAAGGATGTGGTCGGTCTTGACCGGCCCGTACTTGGTGGTCACCGTGGAGCCCTCCACCAGCGGCAGCAGGTCGCGCTGCACTCCCTCGCGCGATACGTCAGGCCCCTGACTGGAATGGCTCCCCGCGATCTTGTCGATTTCGTCAAGGAAAATGATGCCGGCCTGCTCCACCCGCTCGATGGCCCGCTGCACTACGCTCTGGGTGTCCACCAGGTTCTGGGCTTCCTCGTTGGCCAGGATCTTCATGGCCTCGGCGACTTTTACCTTGCGCCGCTTGGTGGATTTGGGCAACAGGCCGTCGAGCATGTCTTTAAAATTGATCCCCATCTCCTCCATTCCGACGTTGGAGAAAATCTCTACCATGGGCATGCTGCGGTCCGTTACGTCGAGATCCACGAAACGGTCGTCCAGGCGGCCGCTGCGTAGCATGGCGCGCAGTTTTTCCCGCGTGGCGGCCATCTGCTCGGCTTCGTGCTTTTCGTCCGACGCATCCTCCGCCGGCGAGGAAAACCCCTCCGAAGACATCCTGGGCGCCGGATTGGGCAGCAGCAGGTCCAGCAGGCGCTCTTCGGCCACCCGGCGCGCCTTGGGCTGCACCGCCTCCTGCTCCTTGGCCTTGAGCTTGTTGACCGTAAGCTCCACCAGATCCCGCACCATGGACTCCACGTCGCGGCCCACGTATCCCACCTCGGTGAATTTGGAAGCCTCCACCTTGGTGAACGGCGAGTCGGTCAGCAGCGACAGGCGCCGGGCGATCTCGGTCTTGCCCACGCCGGTGGGTCCGATGAGAATGATGTTTTTGGGGGCGATTTCGTCCCGCAGGTCCTCGGGCACCTGTTGGCGGCGCCAGCGGTTTCGCAGCGCTATGGCCACGGATCGCTTGGCCCTGTCCTGTCCGATGATGTACTTGTCGAGTTCCTCGACGATCTGGGCCGGTTTCAGGTCTTCCATGACTTCTCTTTCCGGAACGCGATTCAGGCGAACTCTTCGACCGCGATCACCTGGTTGGTGTAGATGCAAAGCTCGGCGGCAATTTTCATGGCGTGTTCCACGATCTGCCGGGCATCCAGCTGCGTGTGGGCAACCAGCGCAGTGGCCGCCGCCTGGGCGGCCGCACCGCCCGATCCGATGGCTACGATGCCGGCGTCCGGCTCGATCACATCGCCGTTACCGGAGATCAGAAACATGCGCGTCTCGTCCACGGCGATCATGACCGCCTCCAGGCGCCGCAGCACCTTGTCGGTCCGCCAATCCCGCGCCAGTTCCACCGCCGCCCGTGTGAGATTGCCATTGTAGCGCTCCAGCTTGGCCTCCAGGCGCTCGGAGAGGTTGAGCGCGTCGGCGGTAGCACCGGCGAACCCCACGATGATACGATCCTGGTAAATCTTGCGGACCTTGCGGGCGTGGTGTTTGACGACGGTGTCCCCAAGCGTTACCTGCCCGTCGCCGGCCACCGCGACTTTTCCGTCCCGGCTGACCGCCAGAATGGTGGTGCCGTGGAAACCCGCTGGATACCGGTGACTGCCTGCCGAATGATTCATGCCTGCCGCTCCTTTCGCTGTCCGCCGCCAGGCGTCAGGATCTCGGGTGCGCCTTGTCGTAAACGGCCATCAGCTGATCAATGCTGACGTGTGTGTAACGCTGCGTCGTCGAGAGGTTCTTGTGACCCAGCAGTTCCTGCACCGCCCGCAGATCCGCCCCGGCATCCAGCAGGTGTGTGGCGAAAGAGTGGCGCAGGCCGTGGGGTGAAATGGGTACCGCCAGGCCGCACTGCCGGGCCAGCCGGTTTAGGATGCGGGCGATGCTGCGCGTGGAAAGCCGGTTGCCGTAGCGGTTGAGAAAAAGCGCCCCGCGCACCGGGTTCTTCCCCAACTGCCGCCGGTATCTCCGGATGGCCGCGACGGCCCTGCGGCCGACGGGAAGGATGCGCTCGCGGTTGCCCTTTCCCTTGACCCGCAACGTGCGCCCATCGAAGTCCACGTCTTCCACATTCAGCCCGGCCAGTTCAGCCACCCGTACACCGGCCGAGTACATGGTCTCGAACATGGCCCGGTTGCGCAGGTCCAGAACGCTCTCTGCCGGAATGGCGTCCAACAGGCG
>JAMOVG010000121.1 GCA_027061725.1 Desulfobacteraceae bacterium | reverse complement strand
CTGCCCATCCCCCTGGGCTGCATCGCGGCCCGCCGCAGCCTGCCCGACGGCCTGGCCGGCCGGGTGGAGTCGCTCATCCGCCAAAGCATCCGGCGCGCCGCCGAGCGCCCCGACGAAGCCATGCCGTACATGCGCGCCCACGCCCAGGAGATGGACGCGGACGTACTGCGGCGCCACGTGGAGACTTTCGTCAACGAGTTCAGCCTGGCGCTGGGCGACAGGGGCCGGCAGGCCGTGGACGTGCTGGCGCGACGGGCCCGCGAGGCGGGGATGGTCCCATGATCGCCGTCCTGTTCGCCACCGACACCGAGGCCGCCCCCTTTCTCTCGCAGCTGGCCGCCGCCCGCCGCGAAGACCCCGTCATGGAACTCTATCGCTGCCGCCTGACGCCCGGCGAGATCGACCTGCTGGTGGCGGTCTGCGGCATGGGCAAGGTGGCCGCGGCGCTGGCCACCCAGCGCCTGGTGGACCACTACGGCTGCGATCGCGTCGTGCACACCGGCATCTGCGGCGCCCTGGCCGAGCGCGACGGCCTGCGCCCCGGAGCCGTGCTGCGCGTGGAGCGCGCCGTCGAGGAACACCCGGGACGCTTCGGCATGCCCGAAGAACCTATATCCTGCGACGACCGCTGGTGGACACAGCTGCCGACGGCCTCGCTGGTAACCTGCCAGCGGCCGGTGTTCGACGACCGGCGCAGAAAGGCGCTGGCCGACCGCGGCGACCTGGTGGACATGGAGGGCGCCGTGGTAGCCCGCGTGTGCGCCCGCTACGGCGTGCCCTGCACCATCTTCAAGGGCATCACCGACACGGCCGGCGACGCGGACCGCAAGACGCTGCACCGTAACATCGAGGCGGTCTCGCAGCAGGTGGCGCAACTGCTGCGCAAGGAACTGCTGGCGCGCGCCGACGAGTTGACGCGCCCGGAAACCCGCGAAACCCCGGCGCCTGCCTGGAAAAAAATCCTGCGTTTCACCAAGATCGAGCACACCGCCTTCAGCCTGCCGCTGCTGTTCGCCGGCGCCTGGCTGGGGGCCGGCGGCCGCTTTCCCAGCTTCGGCGTCATGCTGCTGATCGTCATCGCCGCCACCGGCGCACGCATCTTCGGCATGTCCTTCAACCGCATCTTCGACCGGCGCATCGACGCCCTCAACCCGCGCACCGCCGGGCGTGAACTGCCCTCGGGCGCCATGAGCGTGGCCCAGGCCCTGGTGGTGGCCTTCACCGGCCTGGTGGTCTACCTGTGGGCCTGCGCCCTGCTGGGGGGCTGGTGCCTGGTGCTCTCGCCCCTGCCCCTGATCCCGCTGCTGGGCTACTCGCTGCTCAAGCGCTTCACGCCCCTTTGCCACTTCGGCATCGGGCTGTGCCTGGCCATCGCCCCGCTGTGCGCGTACGTGGCCGCCTCGGGGAACCTGCATTTCTCGGCCGCCGTGCTGCTCTTCGCCCTGTTCGTCTTCCTGTGGCTGAGCGCCTCGGATATCGTCTACGCCCTGCTGGATATCGAGAGCGACCGGCGCAACCGCATCTTCAGCCTGCCGGCGGCCCTGGGGCAGCCCAGGGCGCTGCGGGTGGCCGCGGCCCTGCACGGCGCAGCGGCCCTGTGCATCCTGGCCGTGGCCCTGCTGACCCATGGCGGGGCGGGCGCCTGGCTGGCCCTGGCCGTGTCCGTGGGCGCCATGGCGCTGATGTACTGGCCCCGAGTGCCTATCCCCACGCGCTTCTTTCCCATCTCCACCATCGCCGGCATCTCCGCCGCCCTGGTGCCCATGCTGGGAAGCGTGGCGGGGTGACGTGAGAAGAGGAGCCCCCATGCCTTTCCGTGATCTGCGCGCCTTTTTGAAGCACCTGGAGGCCTGCGGCCAGCTGGCCCGCATCCGGGTGCCGGTGGACCCCGACCAGGAAATCACCGTCATCCAGCACCGCGTACTGGCCGAGGGGGGGCCCGCCCTGCTCTTCGAACGCGTCAAGGGCTCGCCCTACCGCCTGGCGACCAACCTGTTCGGCACACGGGAACGGGTGGACATGGTCTTCGGGGGCCCGCCGGCCGCCCTGGGAAACCGCCTGCTGCGGCTCTTCGAGCAGCTCATGCCCCCCAGCCTGCCGGCCCTGTGGCGGGCGCGCCGCGACCTGCTGCACCTGTCCAGGGCGCGCCTGCGCACCGTGGCGCAGGGACCGGTGATGGAGACCGTCATGCAGCCGCCGGACCTCACGCGTCTGCCGGTGCTGACCTGCTGGCCCGACGACGGGGGGCCCTTTTTCACCCTGCCGCTGGTGCACACCACCGACCCCCGCGACGGCCGCGGCAACCTGGCCATCTACCGGCTGCAGCGCTTCGACGCCGCCGCCACCGGCATGCACTGGCAGATCGAAAAGGGCGGCGGCTTTCACTTCGCCGCGGCCGCCGCCATGGGCCGCCCCCTGCCGGTCAGCGTGGCCCTGGGCGGCCCGCCGGCGCTGGTCATGGCCGCCATCGCCCCGCTGCCCGAGGGCATGGACGAGCGCCTGCTGGCGGCCCTGATGATGGGCGCGCCCCTGGAGGTCGTCCGGCGTGCCGAAACCGGGCACCGCATCCCCGCCCGCGCCGAGTTCGTGCTGGAGGGATCGGTGCGGCCCGGCGACATACGCCGCGAGGGCCCCTTCGGAGACCACTTCGGGCACTACTCCCTGGCCGCCGATTTTCCGGTCTTTCGCGTGGACCGGGTATTGGCGCGCCGCGACGCCATCTACCCGGCCACGGTGGTGGGAAAGCCGGTGCAGGAGGACTTCTACATCGGCGAGGCCCTGCAGGACATGACACAGCCGCTGCTCAAAATCATCCGGCCTGCGGTGACTGCCATCCGCGCCTATCCCGAAACCGGGTTTCACGCCCTGGCGGTCATGTCGGTCAGGGAACGTTACCCGCGCGAGGCCTTCAAGCACACCCTGGGGATGCTGGGCGAAGGCCAGGTGTCGCTCACCAAGGTGATGATCACGGTCAACGACGGCGTCGACGTGGCCGATTTCGCGGCCGTCAGCCGGGCCCTGTGGCGACGCCTGGACACCGACGCGGGCATTCACATCCTGGCGGG
>JAMOVG010000120.1 GCA_027061725.1 Desulfobacteraceae bacterium | reverse complement strand
TGGGGTTTAGTGTTTTAATCGGGGAAAAATTGGGAAACTTTAGCGTTATGGATACGGAAAAGTTCCATTGCCGGAGTGGGTGGAACAGTTCCGAAGAGGGGCGGTGCGGCGCAGACTTGGAATTGGACGAGGGAGAAAGGTGGTGCGCGGGGAAAGGTCGGTGTCAGCGGGGGTACTCGTCGTTTTCGTAGATGTACTGGTAGTAATAAGCGTAGTAGGCCGCCTGCTCCTCGTCGGCGGAGAGACCCTCCTGCCGTCGGGCCTCCAGCAGGCGTTCCAGCCAGATCTGCTGCGAGAAGGTGAAAAGGGCTGATCCCAATCGGCGGGTGGTGTCGGCACTTTCCCCCAGGCTGTCGGCGTATTCGGTGGCCGCTTCGACCACCGTGCGGATGGTGCGGATGTACTCGGTGTCATCCTGCTGGCCCCGCTCGGAGAACAGCAGGTGGAGGCGGGTGATGATTTGCCGGGTGTTTCCCTCTATGACGTCAATAGCTTTCTGCATGGCCGGTTCTCGGGTGATGGCGTTCAGGTTGATTTTCGGCCGAAACGTGTCAACCGTTAAATGGAAACCGTTGCCGCTCGGGCACCTGCTGCGCTGCCGCGGCCATCCACGCTGGATTCCACGCCGGCAGGATTGCCCTCAACCTAAAGGTGAAAGGGGAAGATGTCAAGTTTAACTGTTTGGTTTTATGCAATTTAATGCGGAAGGACGGCCCTGTGGCAGACGGAGAGCGCGATTTCGTTTGGTTTGACAACCACGCCTGCGGCGTTGTATTGAAAGCAAACAAGGGAATCGGCCTTTCTGACCGATTCCCTTGTAAACGTTCTGGAGCCGGCGGTCGGATTCGAACCGACTACCTGCTGATTACGAATCAGCTGCTCTACCGACTGAGCTACGCCGGCTGTTCCGGCTTTCGGGGACCGCATGCGATGGTTTGCGCCGCCCGAATCGAATGAGTACGCCCATACTTGGTTTGGCTGCCAAATGCAAGAGAAAACTGACCTGCAACAGGTGATCGCGGGCTTTGCCCGGCGGCCCTCGCCGGTGCTTTGCACCGGGCTGTCCGGCGCCGAGCGTGCTTACCTGATCGCCGCGCTGGCACGCCGCGGCACGGCCCCCCTGGTGGTAATTGCCGCCGGTGCCGAAGAGGCCGCCCGACTGGAGGAGGACATCCGTTTTTTCAGCGGCCTTGGAGAAGATCGGGTGGCCGCTTTTCCAGCCTACCACCTGTTGCCCTTCAAGTTCATCAGCTACCACAGCCAGACGGCTGCCCGACGCATCCGGGTACTCTACCGGCTCGTGGACGTGCGCCCGCCGGACGTGGTGGTCACCACCATCGGGGCACTGATGCAGCGCCTGCTTCCCAAGAAGGTGCTTTGCGGGTACGCTGAGCTGATCATGAGCGGTGAGGACACCGACCGCGAACAGTTGGTCGAGCGGTTGGTCAGTGGGGGGTACAGCCCTACGGCGCTGGTGGAGGAGCCTGGGGATTTCAGCGTGCGTGGCGGCATTCTGGACGTCTTTTCGCCGTTGTACGACGACCCTCTGCGCATCGAGTTTTTCGGCGACACGGTGGATTCTATCCGCCTGTTTTCGGCCGTCAGTCAGCGCAGAAAGGCCGAGGTCGGCGAGGCCGTGATTTTGCCGGCCCGCGAGTCGATCATTGATGACGCCAACATGACCGACGTCATCCAGAACATTCGCCGCCAGGCGGCTTTGCTGGGGCTGCCGGTTACCAAGGTGCGTCAAATCGTCGAAGACGTCCGGCAGCGGGGCGAGTTTGCGGGCATCGAGAGTTTCATCCCGCTGGTGTACCCGCAGCCCGACACGCTCTTCG
The DNA here is from genome assembly GCA_027061725.1 of Desulfobacteraceae bacterium. Classification (GTDB taxonomy): domain Bacteria; phylum Desulfobacterota; class Desulfobacteria; order Desulfobacterales; family JALSRD01; genus JALSRD01. Next base: position 10,404 of record JAMOVG010000120.1, on the reverse strand, counting down.
ACTACCTGCCGGACGGCGCGCTGCCGGTGCTCGTGGAACCGCCCGCCCTGGAGCAGGCCGCCCGGGAGCTGCGGGAGCAGGCCGCCGGAAGCTACCGCCAGGCCGTCGAGGAATCGCGGCTGTGCCTGGACCCCGACCGTATCTATCTCTCCTGGGAGGAGATCCGGGATCGGGCGGCGGCCTTCAGGCCGCTGACGGTCAAGGCGCTGGACGTGGCCCCGTCGGCCGGAGAAGACCGCTCACAGTGCCTGCAGTACGCGTTCAGCGTCGAGGACAACAGCGCTTTGGCCGTGCGCCTCAAGCAGGCCCGCTCGGGAGAGCGCCTGCTCTCGCCCGTGGCCGAGTGGATCCGAGACAAGCGGTCCCGTGGCATGCGGGTGGTCATCGTGTGCCGCAGCCGGCCCCAGGCCGAGCGTCTGGACGGCCTGCTGACCCCATACGGCGTGGACTTGCGTCCGGCTGCGGACTTTCCCGAGGCTGCGGCCGGCGACGAAAAACGTCCCGGCGTATGCCGCGGACGCCTGTCGGCGGGTTTCGTTTGGCCGGAAGAAGGCCTGGCCATCCTGACCGAAGACGAAATCTTCGCACGCCGCTCACGGCGCAGCCGGCCGGCGCCCACGCGGGAGCGTGCCCCGCTGATCGACTTCAGCGATCTGCAGCAGGGCGACCTGGTGGTGCACGACGACCACGGCATCGGGCGTTACGAGGGCCTGGTCAAGCTCTCGGTCGACGGTGCGACCAACGACTTTCTGCTGATTCACTTCAGGGACAACGACAAGCTCTACCTGCCGGTGGTGCGCATGAACGTCATCCAGAAGTACATGGGCGTGGAGGGCGTGGTACCGGCCCTGGACAAGATGGGCGGCAAGTCCTGGCAGAAGGTGCGCGCACGGGTAAAGAAGTCCGTGGCCCGCATCGCCGGCCAGCTGCTCAAGCTTTACGCCGCCCGGCGGGTGCTCCAGGGCCACGCCTTCGATGCGCCCGACCGGCTTTTCCGGGAGTTCGAGGCGGGCTTCGCCTTCCAGGAGACGCCTGACCAGTTGCGCGCCATCCAGGACGTGATCGAGGATATGACCCGCCCCACGCCCATGGATCGCCTGATCTGCGGCGACGTGGGCTACGGCAAGACCGAGGTGGCCCTGCGGGCCGCCTTTCTGGCCGTCAGCGGCGGGCGCCAGGTGGCCGTTCTGGTGCCCACCACCGTGCTGGCCGAACAGCACTACGCCACCTTCAGTCGCCGCTTCGAGCCGTATGCCGTCAAGGTTGCCGGCCTGAGCCGCTTCCGCACCGCCGGGGAGCAGCGCCGGATTCTGGAGGGGCTGGCCGACGGCACCATCGACATTGTCATCGGGACCCACCGGCTGCTCTCCAGGGACGTGAAATTCGCCGACCTGGGCCTGCTGGTGCTCGACGAGGAGCAGCGTTTCGGGGTGCGCCACAAGGAGCGCATCAAGCGCATGCGGCGCACGGTGGATGTGCTCACCATGACGGCCACGCCCATTCCCCGCACCCTGCACATGTCGTTGACCGGCGTGCGCGACATCAGTGTGATCTCCACCCCGCCCGAGGCGCGGCGGCCCATCGTGACCTACATTTCGGAGTTCGACGACGCTATCGTCACCGAAGCCGTGCGCCGCGAGCTGGCCAGGGGCGGGCAGGTCTATTTCGTGCACAACAACATCCACAGCATCGAGGCCATGGCGGCGCACGTGGCCGAACTGGTTCCCGAGGTGCGCCTGGACGTGGCCCACGGCCGCATGCGCGAAAAGGACCTCGAGGAAGTCATGCTGCGCTTCATGCGCCGCGACATTGACCTGCTGGTGTGCACCACCATCATTGAGTCCGGCCTGGACATCCCCGGCGCCAATACTATTATCGTCAACCGCGCCGACCGTTTCGGGCTTTCCCAGATGTACCAGCTGCGCGGCCGCGTGGGCCGGTCCGACCAGCAGGCCTACGCCTACCTGTTCATTCCCCGCGAGAGCGCCCTGGGGCGCGATGCGGTAAAGCGCCTGAAGGTGCTTATGGAGCACAGCGACCTTGGTTCGGGTTTCCAGATCGCCATGAACGATCTGAAGATCCGTGGCGGCGGCACCATCCTGGGCGCCTCCCAGTCCGGCCACATCGCCGCCGTTGGCTACGACACCTTCCTCAAGCTCATGGAGGAGGCCATGTCCGACCTCAAAGGGGAGGTGCGCGTCAAACCTCTGGAGCCCGAGGTCAACGTCAACCTGTCGGCCTTTTTGCCGGACGATTATATTCCCGACATCGACCAGCGCCTGGGCGCCTACCGGCGGCTGGCCCGCATGCGGGCCCTGAAGGAGATCGCGGCCTTCAAGCGGGAACTGGAAGACCGCTTCGGCCCGCTTCCCGAGCCGGCCGAAAATCTGCTGCTCAAGATCATGCTCAAGGTGCTGTGCCGCCGAGCGGCCGTGAAGCGCCTGGACCTGACCGGCGGCGCCCTGACGCTGGCCTTCTCGCCCGACCACCTCTCGGACCCCGATCCGGTGCTGCGCTTCGCTGTATCCGAAACGGTGCGCTGCAGCCTGGGGGAAAGCCACCTGCTGAAGGTGCGCCTCACCGCCGGAAGCGACCGCAGACTCCTGGCCCAGACCAAAAACATCTTGAACAAAATAGCCTGTCGTGATAACGGCTTGTAACTTTGAAAACATTAATCCCACGCCCTGCGGCGTGGGTTCAGCCACAGGAAATCATGCGTAAAACCATGGCGTTGTCCGCCTTCCCGAAACGATTGTCCCCCGCGGGCCTGATCCCTGCACTGCTGGTGTGTCTGGGCCTGAGTGTCGCGCTGCTCCTCCCGGCGATTTGCCCCGCCAAGGTGGTGGATCGCATCGTGGCCATCGTCAATGACGATGTCATCTCGCTCTACGACCTTAAGCAGGAGATGAAGCCCTTTGTCCAGAAAATCAAGTCGATGGGGTATCCCGAAGACAAGGAGAAGCAGTTAATCTACAAACTGCGGACCGAAATTCTCAACCGCCTGATTGACCAGAAGTTGGCCGACCAGGAGGCCAAGCGTATGAAGATTACGGTCAGCGAAGACGAAATCAACAACGCCATTGAGCGCATCAAACAGGCGGGGCAGGGGACCGATGAGGACCTGCGGAACGCCTTGGCGGCCCAGGGAATCACCATGGCCGAGTACCGCGCCAGGATCCGGGACCAGATCATGAAGTCGCGGCTGGTCAACCGGGAAGTCAAGTCCAAGATCGCCATCACCCCGGAAGATATCAAGGCCTATTACGACAGCCACCCCGATGAATTCGGCGGGCAGAAGGCCTACCATCTGTACATGATCTTCAAGCAGTACCCCCTTGATGCCGATGATGCACAGAAGGAGGCCATGGAGCAGGAGCTCAAGGATGCCCTCGAGCAGGTAAGAGACGGTAGCAAAACCTTTCCCGAACTGGCCGAGGAAATCTCGGATGCGCCCCAGGCGCAGGCCGGCGGGTATCTGGGCGTCTTCGAACTCAAGGACCTCTCACCCCAACTCAAGTCGCTACTCTCGAAGATGAAAGGCGGCGACATGACGCCCATCCTCAAATCGGACCAGGGCCTGCAGGTCTTCTGGGTCGAGAAGATCGACGTCAAGCCCGGCAAGAGCCTGGAGGAGGCCTCCCGCGAGATCGAACGCAAATTGTACAACCAGAAGGTAAACGAGAAGTACAACATCTGGATCCAGGACCTGCGCAACAAGTCGGCCATCCGGATCATCGAGTAGCGGCGGCCGGCCCGACGATCTGAAACCCCGAACCGCTGAAGCGACAAGGAGAGGTTTGCTACACCTGCCGACCAACCAGTCTTTGCCGGAAGAGCCCCCTGCGGAAAATCAGAGGCGCCGCCGTGACCCGGAGCCCGACCGTCCGGGTGCGTCCGTTCGCAGGGGTACCGTCGTTCCGCTGGCCGGCGAGCGGACGGCGGGAACGTTCGGGCACTACCTGCAGATGGCACGCATCGAGCGGCGCATGGGACTGGAGGAGATCTCCCGACGCACCCGCATCGGCATGGACGTGCTGCGGGCCATCGAGAGCGAAGAACTGGAGGCCCTGCCGGCGGAAGTTTTCGTTAAGGGCTTTTTGCGCGCTTACGCACGGGAGGTGCGGGTGGACGGTGACCTGGCTGTCCAGCGGTACATGGCCGCCGTGCACGCCGAAGCGGAAAAGCGTCGTTTCAACCGGCGCATGCTGCGAAGAGGAAACCGCTTCTGGAAGCGCCTGGTGGCCGCGCTGTTTCTGCTGGCTGCACTGATTGCCGGCACTGTCGTGCTGGTGTCGGATCGGCTGGGATCCCGCCCGGCGGAAACGGTCCCGGCCGAAGCGGTGGTCACTACCGCACCGCGCGGCGTCGCCCCGGCTTCTGCCGAGCGGCTGCCGCCGGCACGTGCCGGCGGCCAGGAGTCCAAGGCATCGGCGGTGGCATCCGAGGCGGCGGGTGGGGCAACGGCGGCCAAAGGCCGTTACCTGCTCAAGGTGGTGGCGGTAGGGGACACCTGGATGAAAGTCATCGCGGACGACCGGGCACCGCGGCGCTACCGACTGCACCCCGGCGATCGCCTGGAACTCAGAGCCTCTTCGGGATTCAACCTGCTGGTGGGCGACGCCGCGGGGGTCCGGATGGAGTTCAACGGCCGGCCGGTCAACCTGTACGGCAAGAGCGGACAAACGGTTACATTGCAGCTGCCCTGAGGGGCATGGTGCGTAGCGGCGTAGCGACGGTGGACATGCATCGCCGTATCGCAGGAGGAGCGGGGCATGAAGGCGGCGGACCACAACAAGATCTTGATGGACAGCATCAAGCGTCTGCTCAGGCGTGGCGCCTACAGCCGGTTGTCCAAGATCGTCAACAAGACCCACGCGGCCGACCTGTCGACCGTTTTCGGTTCCCTGACGCTCACCGAACAGCGCAAGCTCTTTGAAATGATCGAGGATATCGAACAGAAAGGCATCCTCTTCAGCGAACTCGATGAAGACACCCTGGTCAATTTCGTCGAGGATATGAGCATCGACGAGCTTGTCGAGATCCTGAGTACCATGCCCTCGGACGACATCGCCGACCTGCTGGGACGTCTGCCCGAGGAAAAATCGGCCGCCATTTTGGAGCGTATGAACCGGGAGGACTCCGAGGAGGTCGAGGATCTGCTGCGCTACGAGGATGACACCGCCGGCGGCATCATGGTGCCGGATTTCATCGCCCTACGCGAAGACGTCACTGCCCGTGAGGCCATCGAATCCCTGCAGAAAGAACACTCCGACGTCGAGATGCCTTTCTATCTTTACGTGGTCGACGAGTACGGCAAGCTGGTGGGCGTCAGTTCGCTGCGCCAGCTGGTGGTTGTGCCGCCGGATACGCCCCTGAAGGAGTTCATGACCACCGACATTATCTCGGTGCGCACCGACATGGACCAGGAGGAGGTGGCCAAAATCGTGGCGCGCTACGACATCCTGGCCGTCCCGGTAGTCGACGAGAGCAACCGGTTGGTGGGCATCGTCACGGTCGACGACGTGCTGGACATCATCCGCCGCGAAGCCACCGAAGACATCCTCAAGATGGCCGGCGCGGGCGAGGAGTTCGTGGAGACCAAGAGCGTCATGCGCAGCATCCGCATCCGCCTGCCCTGGCTTTTCGCCAGCTGCCTGGGCGGCATTTTGGCCTCCTTCATTATCGGACACTTCCAGAACAGCCTGAGCGATTTGGCCTACCTTGCGGCGTTCATACCCGTCATCATGGGTATGGGCGGCAACATCGGCATTCAGTCTTCGGCCATCACCATCCGCGGTCTGGCCACCGGGCGGCTGCACCTGCGGGACATGTGGAATGTGCTGGCCAAGCAGATCGCAGTGGGCCTCATCCTGGGTGTACTTTATGGCCTGCTCATTGGTGGGGTGGCGCAGCTCAGCTACCGCATCGGGTTGCTGGCCCTGTCGGTTGGGTTGGCCGTGGTATGCTCCATGACCATGGCGGCCACGGCCGGCACCCTGGTGCCCATGACCCTGGCCAAACTCAACGTCGACCCCGCCGTGGCCTCAGGCCCCTTTGTCACTACAGCCATCGACATCATCAGCGTCACCATCTACTTCGTTATCGCCACCAGCCTGTTTGGAATCTAGTCCATGGCGCCGGAGATCTCCACGCCTGCCATACTGTTGCGCCGCACCGACTACGGCGACTACGATCTGATCCTCACCTGCCTGACCCTGTCCCAGGGCAAGATTTCACTGATGGCCAAGTACGCCAAGAAGAGCAGGAAGCGCTTCGCCGGCGCTCTGGAGCTTTTCACGGAGCTCAACCTGGTGTGGAACCGCCCGCGGGGCAGGGCGATGCCCGTGCTGCGCGAGGCCAGTATTGCCAATCCCTTCGGCGGCATTCGGGCCGACGTGCTGAAAACGGCCTACGCCAGCTACTGGACCGAGATGGTGACCCTGTGGCTCGAAAGCGGCACCCCCCAGAAGGCGGTTTTTGGCCTGCTGCGCTACGCCCTGGACGCCCTGGACCGCGACGCAATGGCGGCCGAGGTGCTCAGCCTGGTCTTCCAGGTGCGGTTTCTGAAGCTGGCGGGATTCCTGCCGGATTTTCGGCACTGCAGCCGCTGCCGCCGCCCGGTGGAGGCCACCCAAAGCGGCCGTTTTGATTTCGAGGTGGGCAGCGCCAGTCTGGTGTGCCCGGCCTGCCGGCCCTCCCTGGAAGGCGGGCACCACACCCTGGCAAAGGGCAGCCTCATGCAGCTGCTGTGGGTCGCCGAGACCGACCTGGCCCACGTGAGCCGAATGCGTTTCGGGCCCCGGCAGGTGGGCGAGACCACGGTTCTGCTGGAAACCTTCATCCCCTACCACTTGGGCCGCGTTCCCCGCAGCCTCAAGTTCCTGCGCCAAGTGCGGCCCGGAGACCGGGGGGAGCACTGATCCCGCCGGGAGTGGGAAAAACCGGAGAAAGATATGATGGATAGCGCACGCAAATCACCCGCCTGGCGCGTTATCGAGGCCTCGGCGCCCTGCCGCGTAGACCTGGGCGGGACCTTTGATCTCAGCACCTTCGCCTATCCACTGGCGCCGTTGTCCCCGCTGACTTTCAATATCGCCGTCGACCTGAGGACGCGGGTGCGTTTGCGGCCATACATGGAAGGAAAGGTGCGGGTGTCGTCGACGGGGTTCGAAAGCGCGGAGTTCGATGCAAACCGGGCACCCTATGACCACCCGCTGGGCCTGATGTTTGCGGTGGCGGCCTATTTCGGCGCGTCGGGTATCGCCATTGAGATCGACTCGGCCTCGCCGCCGCGCAGCGCCCTTGGGGGCTCCTCGGTGGCATCCGTGGCGCTGGTGGCGGCGCTGGATGCTCTAGGGCACCTCACCGCAAGGGGCCGGCCGGCCGGCAAAGGGCCGGCTGCCGTGGCGCTCACCGCCCACGGCATCGAAGAAGGCGTACTGCGCATGCCCTGCGGGTACCAGGACCAGCTGGCGGCGGTTTACGGCGGGGTCAACGCCTGGTACTGGCGGCCCGGCGCCGGCTACCTGCCTTACGTGCGCCGGACCGTGGTGCGCCGGGCGCACCACCGGCGGATGACGCGCCGCCTGCTGCTGGCTTACTGCGGCGTGCCGCACAGTTCGGTGGACATCAACGGGCGCTGGGTGGACGGGTTCGCGGCCGGCCGGCACCGCCGCCTGTGGGAGGAGATGCTGGCCGGCACGCGGGGGTTTGTCGAGGCCCTGGCGGGCGACGACATTGACGCCGCCGTGGGATTCATGCGGCGGGAGCTGGCGCTGCGGCGGGAGATCACGCCCGAGGTGCTGAACGACACCGGCCGGCTGCTGGCCGCTGCGGCCGAGGAGGCCGGCTGTGCCGCCCGCTTCACCGGCGCCGGCGGCGGCGGGTGCCTGTGGGCCCTGGGCCGGGCGGCAAATATTGACAGGCTCGGAAAGACGTGGGAAAGTATCCTTTCGACCCGGGGGGATGCGCGGCTGCTGCCGGCGGCGGTGGCGGCCCGCGGCGTATCCATCGACGTCAAGGCATAAACCATTACCGAAGCTGTGGGGATAAAACATGAATTTTCAAGATGTCATCCTATCGCTGGAGAAGTTTTGGGCCCGCAAGGGCTGCATCATCGTCCAGCCCTATGACCTGGAGGTGGGCGCCGGAACCTTTCACCACCACACGACCCTCAAGGCCTTGGGGCCGGAACCCTGGAACGTGGCTTATGTGCAGCCCTCGCGCCGTCCCACCGACGGTCGCTACGGAGAAAACCCCAACCGGCTGCAGCATTACTACCAGTACCAGGTGATCCTGAAGCCGTCTCCGTCCAACGTGCAGCAGCTGTACCTGCAGAGCCTGAAGGTGCTGGGGGTCGACCCCCTGGACCATGACATCCGCTTCGTGGAAGACGACTGGGAATCACCCACCCTGGGGGCTTCGGGCCTGGGTTGGGAGGTGTGGCTGGACGGCATGGAGATCACCCAGTTCACCTACTTCCAGGTGGCCGGCAGTATCGAGCTGCACCCCATCCCGGTAGAGCTGACCTACGGACTGGAGCGCATCGCCATGTACCTGCAGGGGGTGGACAACGTTTACGACCTCATGTGGAACGACGAGGTGACTTACGGCCAGGTGCATCACCAGCAGGAGGTGGAGCAGTCCACCTACAACTTCGAGGAAGCCGATGTGGACATGCTCCTGGAACTGTTCAACCGTTATGAGGCCGAGTCGCGGCGCATGGCCGAGCGGGGCCTGGTGCTGCCGGCTTACGAGTTCTGCCTGAAATGCTCCCACACCTTCAACCTGCTGGACGCCCGCGGTGCCATCAGCGTGGCCGAGCGCACCGCCTACATCGGGCGCATCCGCAACCTGGCCCGCGCCAGCGCCGAGGCCTATCTCAACCAGCGCAAGGAAATGGGCTACCCCCTCATGGCCGCCAGCTAACATGCTCCGGCTTTTGATGCCGAAAGCCGTTGATCGCGAGTGCAAGGAGAACATATGGACAAGCTACTGCTCGAAATCGGTACCGAAGAGATCCCGGCCGGCTACATTCAGCCGGCCCTCGAGGCCCTCTCCGCCGAGCTGCTCAAACAGCTGGATCGGGCCCGCATAGACCACGGCCCCGCTGCAACCTACGCCACGCCCCGCCGCCTGGCGGTCATCGTCGACGACGTGGCCCCCAAGCAGCTCTCGGTGACCGAGGAAATCGCCGGCCCGCCGGAGAAGGTGGCCTTCGACGACCAGGGCCAGCCCACCATGGCGGCCGTCAAGTTCGCCGAGAAGGTCGGCCTGCCGCTCAAGAAACTGCGCGTCCAGGAGACCCCCAAGGGGCGCTACCTGACGGCCCGCAAGACCCAGCGGGGGCTGGCTACGCGCACCCTGCTCAAGGAGATCCTGCCGCGCGTGATCCTGTCGATCCCTTTTCCCAAGACCATGATCTGGGGGGAGCTGCACGTGCGTTTCGCGCGCCCCATCCACACGCTGGTGGCGCTGTTGGGAAAGAGTGTGGTCTCTTTTGAACTGGGCAATGTCCGCAGCGGACGTGCCACGCCGGGCCACTTCTTCATGCATCCCAGGAAGATCCGGCTCGCCGACGCCGGCAGTTACGTGGAGGCCCTGCAGGCCGTAGACGTCATGGTGGACATCGGACAGCGCCGTGAGGCGGTGCGCGAGGGCGTGGCGCGTGCAGCCGCCGGCATGGGCGGCAAGGTTTTGCCGGACGAAGAACTGCTGGACCTTGTCACCAACCTGGTGGAGCAGCCCTTCCCAACGGCCGGCCGGTTCGACGACGAGTTCCTGGAGCTGCCCGACGAGGTGCTCATCACGGCCATGCGCGAACACCAGAAGTACTTTGCCGCCGTGGACGACCAGGGCCGGCTGCTGCCGGGCTTCATCGCCGTCAACAACACCCGCGCACGCGACATGGCCCTGGTGGCCCAGGGCCACGAGCGCGTCATTCGAGCCCGTCTGGCCGACGCCAAGTTTTTCTACAATGCCGACCTGCAGGAGAAGCTGGACGACCGCTGCGAAAAACTGCGCGGCGTGCTCTTCCACGCCAAGCTGGGAACCGTGTACGACAAGGTGCAGCGCGTACGCCGCATCTCCGACTACCTGGCCCGCCAGGCGGCCGCCGGGGCCGGCGTGGACGAAGCAACCCTAGCGGCGCACGCCGACCGGGCTTCCTGGCTGAGCAAGTCCGATTTGGTCAGCCAGATGGTGGGCGAGTTCCCCAAGCTGCAGGGCGTCATGGGCCGCATCTACGCCGAGAAGGCCGGAGAGCCGCCCGAGGTGGCCTCGGCCATCGAGGAGCATTACCGGCCGACCTATTCCGGCGGCCCGCTGCCCGAAACCCTGACCGGCGCCGTTTGCAGCATCGCCGACAAGATCGACTCCATCTGCGGCTTTTTCAGCGTTGGCCTG
>JAMOVG010000119.1 GCA_027061725.1 Desulfobacteraceae bacterium | reverse complement strand
GTGGGAGGCAGGTAGACTCTGCCGCTGTTGCCGCTGGATTTGACTTTCTTTTCGATCATCTCCTCGCCGTAGATTTCGAATTTCACTTTGCGGGAATGGCGGTCGCCGGGCGTATCGGGGGAGGGCTTGGGCTTCTTTTCAGCAGTCACGCTTAAACACCCTTTCTGTTTCGGTTTCTGACGGAGGATTCCCTAGTACAGGCGGAATACTACGGACAATGAAAATCCCGTGTCAAGCTATTTAAGCTATTTTTTAGCTATAATGCAATACCCTATAATGCGGGCCAACAAGCATTTGACTTTTTCGGGGCGGTTGTCTAATGTCACATGGTGAATGACGTTCACCGATTAAAACGGGGTTTTTGAAAGCGGAGCGGCGCTGTGTGCTGCATACGGAGACGATTCCGGCGGCACGACACGGCGACCGCACTAGGGAGGCGCACGAAAGATGAACGATGCATCCGGGACCGCGGCACCGGGGGCTTTAAACGCCCTCACGGACGTGGAAGGTATCGAGGTGGGGCATTACACCGATCGGGAGGCTGTTTGCGGTGTCAGCGTGATTCTCTGCCGCCAGGGCGCCGTGGCCGGCGTGGACGTGCGCGGCGCGGCACCAGGCACGCGTGAAACCGACCTGCTGGCGCCCGTCAACCTGGTTTCGCAGGCCCAGGCCGTGGTGCTTTCCGGCGGTTCGGTCTACGGGCTGTCGGCGGCCGACGGAGTGGTGCGCTACCTGCAGGAACAGGGATGCGGGTTTCCACTGCAGGGAGGCCAGGTGGCGCCCATCGTGCCGGCGGCGGTGCTCTACGACCTGGGAAGGGGACCGGATTTCATCCCGCCCATCGAAGCCGCCTGGGGCCGCGCCGCCTGCGAAAATGCCACCAGCGGGGACGTTGAGACCGGTTGCGTGGGGGCCGGCACCGGCGCCGTGGCCGGCGGCATCAAGGGTGGCCTGGGCACGGCCAGCTGCCGTCTGGCGTCGGGCGTCACGGTGGCGGCCCTGATCGCGGTCAATTCACTGGGGTCGGTCATCGATCCGGTCGTCGGGCGTCCCTGGGAGATCGGCCTTGAAATGGCCGGTGAATTCGGCGATGCCGGGCGGCGGCACGTGGTCCTGCCCGCAGCCCCGGATGCGGCGCCGGCCGGCAATACGACTATCGGCGTGGTGGCCACCGACGCGGTGCTGACCAAGGCCGAAGCCCAGAAAGTCGCCCAGATGGCCCAGGACGGGCTGGCGCGTGCCATTCGGCCGGCGCATACCATGTTCGACGGCGATACCATTTTCTGTATGGCCACCGGTCGTCGGGAACTTCCCGAAACCCCTGGTTTTTTTACAGCCCCGTATGCCGAGGCGCTTAACGAACTCGGCCATAGCGCCGCCGACTGTGTCAGCCGGGCCATCATCCACGCCATCCTGGAAGCCGGCAGCATGGCCGGGGTCCTCGCCCTGGCCGACCTTCCCTCGGAAAGCACCTGAAATCTGATATTTCTGGACGAACAGAAAGTTTTCTGATAGGCATATATCCGCCATAACGGTACCAAGCGTAATGTGTAACCCGTAAGCGTAAAGGAGGAGTCGTGAAACTGCAAAAAGCAATCCTGGTTGTATGTATCGCCATCATGGTGCTCTGGGGGCAGACGGTGCTGGCGGAAAACCCCGTTCGGGGCGGTAAACTGGTGGTGGCCCAAAAGGCCGAGCCGCCAGGGCTGGATCCGACGTCCAACACGGCCGCGGCCATCGACCGTGTGGTTTATGCCAACCTCTACGAGGGGCTCATCAAGGTGGACCAGAATGGCAATTTCGTACCGCTGCTGGCCGAATCCTGGGAGGTCACGCCGGACGGTCTGACCTACACGTTCCACCTGCGCAAGGGCGTCAAGTTCCACAACGGCGAGCCTTTTAACGCCAAGGTGGCCAAGTGGAACTTCGAGCGCGACATGGGACCCAAAAGTGTCAACGCGCATCCCGAGTTTTTTCGCGGGATTGCAAAGATGGAAACCCCCGATGACAATACCTTTGTGGTGACGCTCAAGGACGTGGACGCCCTGTTCATCGCGCACATCGCCGAGGGCGATGCGGTCATGCTGCCTATGAAGGGGTATGAGAAAGCCAAAAGTCATCCCATCGGGACGGGGCCCTTCAAGTTTTCCAAGTGGGTTCGGGGCGACCGCGTGGAGCTGGTCCGTTACGACGGGTACTGGAATCCCGAACTGCCATACCTGGACGCCGTGACCTTTAAGTTCATCGGAGACGCCAGTGCGCAGATTGCGGCTCTCAAGGCCGGTGACATCGATGTCATCAGTTCCATTCCGGCTCCCGAGTCGGCCAAAGAGCTGGCCGCTGACAAACGGCTCAAGGTCTTTGCCGGGACCACCACCGGTGAGGTCATTATGTCCACCAACAACAAGGCCAAGCCGTTCGACAACAAGCTGGTGCGACAGGCCATGGCTTACGCCATCGACCGCCAGGCGGTCATCGATCTGGTGATGTTCGGATACGGCACGCCCATCGGCTCCCACTGGTCACCGTCGACCCCGTATTACGTCGATCTGACCCAGAAGTTTCCCTACAACCCCAAAAAGGCCAAGGAATTGCTGGCCAAGGCCGGCTATCCCAACGGCTTCGAGGCCACTATCAAGCTGCCGGCCATCTATTCATACTCCAAGCGCGCCGGTGAAGTCATCGCCGACATGCTCGGCCAGGTGGGTATCAAACTGAAAATCGAGATCGTCGAATGGGGCCAGTGGCTGGATCGGATATACAAGAAAAAGGAATACCAGCTGACCATGATCGGCCATGTAGAGCCTTGGGATATCGGTATCTACGCCAATCCCAATTACTATTTCCAGTACGATTCCCAGGAATTCAGAGATGCCTATTCCAAGGCACTCAAAGCCCGCAACGACGCAGAGAAGGCCAAGTGGTTCGGCCGTTGCCAGGAGATCATTGCCGAGGACGCGGTCAACGGCTACCTGTTCTGTGCACCCAGTCTGCCGGCCATGAAAGCCGAGGTCATGGGTTGGTGGAAAAATTACCCCACCATCGCGCTGGACTGCACACAGGTGTGGATCAAGAAGTAGTAAATTATTCTTTGTGAAAACAGGCTCAATAGCCATTTTTATCCGGTAGTTCTTAAAGTAGGAAAGTGAGAACCGTGCCGGGGGGTGCCGCTGCCGTCGCGCCCCCCGGCCATCCCCGCCATGACGCGCTATTTTGTCAAAAAAGCCATCACGCTGCTGATCCTGCTGTTCCTGGTGTCGATCACGGTTTTTGCGGTGCTCTTCGCCCTGCCCGGTGACCCGGCCCAGATCATCCTGGGCATCAACGCCACCCCTGAAACCCTGGCCAACCTGCGCGCACAGCTGGGCCTGGACCGCTCTTTCAGCGCGCAGTACTTCGGATGGATCGGCGGTCTGCTGACCGGCCACAGCAGCATGAGCATCAACTATGATATGCCGGTATTTGACCTTATCCTGAGCCGCCTGGCGGTTACCGGCCCCATGGCGCTGATGGCCATGGTCTTTGCAGTGGTGATCTCGCTGCCCCTGGGCATTTACGCCGCCCGCCGGCAGAACCGCACCGGGGACGTGACCGTCATGTTTTTCACCCAACTGGGACTGGCCACGCCGGAGTTCTGGCTGGGCATCCTGCTGATGCTGCTTTTCGCGGTGCACTGGAAACTCTTCTCGGCCGGCGGTTTCCCGGGCTGGAGCGCCGATTTCATTGGATCCTTCAAGGCCCTGCTGCTGCCGGCCTTCGCGCTGGGGGTCATCCGGGCCGCCATCCTGACGCGCCTGACACGCTCGTCCATGCTGGACGTGCTGCGCGAGGATTACGTGCGCACGGCGCGCGCCAAGGGCCTCCGGGAGCGCACGGTGGTCTACGTGCACGCCCTGCGCAACGCCCTGGTGCCGGTGCTGACCATCCTGGGCCTGCAGCTGGGCCAGCTTTTGGCCGGGGCCATCATCATCGAGAACGTCTACTATTTGCCGGGTTTGGGCCGGCTGGTTTTCCAGGCCATCGGACAGCGGGATCTGCCGGTGGTGCGGGATATCGTGCTGTTCATGGCCGCGGCGGTGGTGGTGGTCAACTTCGTGGTGGATTTCGCCTATGCGGCCCTGGATCCGCGCATTCGGGTGAAATAGGGAGGCGGTGCCGTGAGACGACTGTTGAAGCGCTTTTTCAGCAATCTGAATTTCAGCCTGGGCTTTGTGCTGTCCTTCGTGGTGGTCGCCATGGCGCTGGTCAGCCTAGTCTGGACGCCGTACAATCCCAACCGCATGAACCCCCGCGACCGCCTGCAGGGCCCCAGCATCTCCCATCCTCTGGGAACCGACCAGTACGGCCGTGATACCCTTTCGCGGGTCATGACGGGCGCCGTCAACTCGATTATCGTGGGACTGGTTACCGTGGCCATCGGGTTGACCGTGGGCGTGCTGCTGGGACTGGCGGCGGCCTACTACGGGCGTTTCGTGGACGAGGCTATCATGCGTTTTTCGGACCTGCTTTTCGCCTTCCCGGCCGTGCTGACGGCCATCCTGATCACCTCGGTGCTGGGTCCCTCCATGATCAACGCCATGCTGGCTATCGGCGTCTTCTACATTCCCATTTTTGCGCGCCTGACACGCGCTGTGGCCCAGGGTGTCTGGCAGCAGGAGTTCGTCACGGCGGCGCGCGCCAGCGGCATCGGCGAGTGGGCCATCACGCGGCGGCACATACTGCCCAACATCCTCTCGCCGCTGCTGATCCAGGGAACTATCCAGTTCGCGGTGGCTATCCTGGCCGAGGCCGGGCTGAGCTACCTGGGCCTGGGCACCCAGCCGCCCAACGCCTCCTGGGGGCGCATGCTCAACGAGGCCCAGACCTTTATGAATCTGTCGCCCTGGATGGCCATTTTTCCGGGCGTGGCCATTGCCTGGGCTGTGCTGGGATTCAACCTGCTGGGCGATGGCCTGCGCGACACCCTGGATCCCCGGATGGTCAAGGTGCGCTGAGTGAACAGGAGACGAGCATGATTACCGAAGAGATGGAAAAACGGGTGCTGGATGCCCTGGACGACCGGGAGGTGATCGACCTGACCGCCGAACTGGTGCGCATCAACTCGGTATGGGACCCGGCGGCCGGCACCAGTGAAGCGCCTGCGGCGCAGCACGTCGCCGAATGGGCGCGCGCCCGGGGATTCGACGTACAGGTGGACGAAGTGGCGCCTGGACGTCCCAACGCGATCGTGACCTGGCAGGCCGGCCCGGGCGAACGCACCCTGATGTTCGAGGGCCACACCGACGTGGTGACCCCCGGTGACCTGTCGGCCTGGCGCTACGATCCCTTCGGGGCGGCCATCGTGGACGGCCGCATGTACGGGCGCGGCACCAACGACACCAAGGGCAACCTGGCGGCCATGCTGGTGGCCATGGCGGCGGTCAAAAAATCCGGCGTCGAACTGGCCGGCGGCCTGTTGGGCGGCGTGCTGTGCGATGAAGAGGACCGCATGCTGGGCGTGCAGGACTTCATCCGGCGCGGGCACGCCGACCGCGTCACGGCGGCCGTCATCTGCGAACCCCAGGACGGGCTTATCTGCATCTCGCAAAAGGGCGCTCTGCGGGCGCGTTTCGAGATCATCGGCCGCATGAGCCACGGCGCCATGCCGCTGTCGGGGCTGAACACGGCGCCGGCCCTGTCACGGCTCATCGACGGCCTGCACACCCTGGAGTCGGAGGCTGTCGAAGACACCGGCCGCGACGAGTACCTGGGCTGGCCCAGTTTTACGCCAACCGTCATCCAGGCGCCGGCCCGGGGCGCCCCGCAGCTCAACGTCATGCCGCGCGAAGCCGTGCTGCTGGCGGACATCCGCACGGTGGCGCGCCAGTCCCACGACGACATCCGATCCGCTTTGGCGCGCTTGGCCGAGCGTGTGCGCCATGAGACGCGCGAACACTACCGCAACCACGACCGGCGGATGGGGATTACCCGCGAACACGACCTGATTGTGGATCTGGAAATCCTCACCGACCGTCCCTGCACCTTCACCGACCGTGACGACCCCGTCGTGCGTGCCGCCCACCGCGCCACCGAGCGACTGACCGGCCGACCGCCGCAGTACGCCGGCGTGCCCGGCGCCACCGACGGCACCTTCCTGTGGGCGCTCAAGAACATCCCCATTGTCACCATGGGGGCCGGCGACCGCCAGGTGCCTCACCAGGTGGACGAGTGGGTGGACCTGGACCAGTTGGTCGAGACGGCCCGTATCTACGCGCTTACGGCGCTTTACTATCTCGGCACGCGAGGAAAGGCATGACCCAATCGCTGCTGGAGATCAAGGACCTATCGGTCTATTTCGACGTGCCCGAGGGCGTGGCGCGTGCCGTGGACGGCGTCAGTTTTAACGTCCTGCCCGGCGAGACCCTGGCGCTGGTGGGCGAGTCGGGATGCGGCAAAAGCGTCACTTCCATGAGCATTCTGGGCCTGATTCCCTCGCCGCCGGGACGCATCGAACGGGGACGGATTATTTACAGCGGCCGCAACCTGCTGGAGGAAAAGGAGGAACACCTGCGCCGCATCCGGGGAAACGAGATCTCCATGATCTTCCAGGAACCCATGACCTCGCTCAACCCCGTGCTGTCCATCGGGCGCCAGGTGGCCGAACCGCTCATGGTGCACCGCGGCCTGAGCCGCGAGGACGCCACGGCCGAGGCCCTGTCCTGGCTGGAGCGGGTGCGCATCCCGGCGGCCGCCAAACGCCTGGAAGACTACCCCCACCAATTGTCCGGCGGCATGCGCCAGCGGGTCATGATCGCCATGGCGCTGGTGTGCCAGCCGCGGCTGCTGATCGCCGATGAACCCACCACGGCGCTGGACGTGACCATCCAGGCCCAGGTGCTGACGCTGATGCACTCGCTCAAGGAAGAGCTGGGCATGGCGCTGATGCTCATCACCCACGATCTGGGCGTTGTGGCCCAGGTGGCGCGGCGCGTGGTGGTCATGTATGCCGGCCAGGTGGTGGAGGAGGCGCCGGTGGCCGATATCTTTGACAACCCCTTTCATCCGTATACCCAGGGGCTCCTACGCTCCATGCCGCGCCTGGGGCAGAACAAGGGCCGTCTGGCGGAGATCCCCGGGACGGTACCCGTGCTCACCGAAACCATCGCCGGTTGCCGCTTCGCGCCGCGTTGCGCGCACCAGTTCGACCGCTGCCGTATTGAAGCGCCCCCTCTGTTTGAGATTGCCGATGGCCGCCGGGCGCGCTGCTGGCTGAAACGATACCCCGATAGGAGAAAAGCCCATGTCTGACGAGGTGCTGCTCGGCGTCTCCAATCTGGTCAAACACTTCGGCCTGGGCGGCGGGCTGTTCAAGAAACCCGAGGCTTGGGTGCAGGCCGTGGACGGGGTATCCTTCGAACTCAAGCGCGGAGAGAGCTTCGGGCTGGTGGGTGAGTCGGGCTGCGGCAAAACCACCCTGGGGCGCCTGGTGCTGCGGCTGCTGGAGCCCACCGCCGGAAAAGTGCTCTTCGACGGCATCGACCTTTTTTCAATTCCCCGCCCGGAGATGGCCGCCATCCGGCGCCGGCTGCAGATCATTTTCCAGGACCCGTATTCCAGCCTGGACCCGCGCATGCGGGTTTACGACATCGTGACCGAGCCGTTGCGGGCCATCGGGCGGCCCAGCCGGCAGCAGCGGCGGGACACGGCCGCCGAAATGCTGGTCAAGGTCGGGCTGCACGCCGAGGACATCGACAAGTACCCCCACGAGTTCTCCGGCGGCCAGCGCCAGCGCATCGGCATCGCCCGCAGCCTGTGCGTGCAGCCCGAGCTCATCGTGGCCGATGAGCCGGTCAGTGCGCTGGACGTATCGATCCAGGCCCAGATCATCAACCTGCTGGAGGACCTCAAGGACCAGTTCGGCCTGTCCTACCTGTTCATCTCCCACGACCTGAGCGTGGTGGAGCACGTCTGCACGCGGGTGGCCGTCATGTACCTGGGCCGCATCGTGGAGCTGGCCGACACGGCCGCTTTCAGCCGTACGCCGCGCCATCCGTACTCCCAGGCCCTGCTTTCGGCCGTGCCGCTGCCCGACCCGCACCACAAGATCGAGCCGCTGCCCGTGGACGCCGATGTGCCCGACCCGGTCAACCCGCCGCCGGGCTGCCGCTTCCACCCGCGTTGCCCCTACCGCTTCGAACGCTGCAGCGAGGCGTCCCCCGACCTGGTGGAGGCCGTGCCCGGCCACTGGGTGGCCTGCTGGCTCGACGAGGGCCGAGGGCTGAGCGACGCGCCGGAATCCATTGTTTAGTGCCTTTTGGCCTCCCCAGACGAACCAGACGAAACGAACAAAGACAATGAACCGGGTTGCGGGCAGGGCCCGTGTTGGCCTCTTACGTTTCGGTCACGGTTCGATGAATTCGTGTTCGGGGTGCTTTACCGTCAGGACCGGGCAGGGTGCCCCGCGGACGACTTTTTCCGCCACGCTGCCGATCAGCACGTGGGCCAGCCCGGTACGGCCGTGGGTTCCCATGACGATCATGTCGACACCCTCTTCACGGGCCGCCTGGATGATTTCGAGGAAGGTGTTGCCGGTCACGGTCTTTCCCCTGACATCGTCGTACGCGGCCTGCAGTTCGCTGACACGCTGCTGGAGCTGCTCCTCGAAGGCGCTCTGCAGTTTCATGGTCAGGTCCACCTCGCTCAGCAGGGGTTCGAAAAGCGTCGCCGGCTGGGGGTAGGAGATGGCTTCCACCACGTGGATCAGCACCAGTCCGGCCCCCGCCATTTCGGCCAGGGTGAGGGCATAATCCAGGGCGTGGTCGGCGCTTTCCGAAAAGTCGACGGGGCACAGGATCTTTTTGAGTTTGATCTTCATGCATATTTCCTTTCACTGAAAGAGAATGGTGGTTGGGCAAACGCCTGTCGCTTTATTTCCCAATCCGCCGTGAAACACAAGCACTTCCGCGCAGGTCGCGCCGGCGGAATTATGGTTGCGCCGCTTTTTCCCGTGTACACCGCGGCTGGCGGGCGCCATTTATCCCGCAGCAGGTTCTGGAATTCGGGTTTCGAGTGGGGCTGTTCCCCGCGGTAGATGTTGCTGGAGGGGTCGGTCGATGTCCCGATTCCACTGTGCCGGAGGGAGACGATGTTGCGGTCCAGGTTCACGCCGGGGTGCCTGGGGTCTGTGCCCGCGTTGGGATGCGGTTCTTGCGCTACATGGGGGAGAGCGTCGGGCTGTAGCGTTTCCCGTCGGGGTTGATGCGCGCAGAAACGATCACACAGAGGTTGTCGAAGATGGCGCGCACCTGATCCGCACGGAACCCCCTACCGCCATACGGCAGGGGGAAGGTCGATTCTCTATATGGACCAGTAGCGCCCGGGGTCGGCTTTGCTGCCATAGCCGAAAACATCGTCGCCCCACAGAAACAGGCGGTGCAGGCGGGGCAGACGGCTGATGCCCCAGCGCACCAGGTCGTGCAGCGTGCCGGGCGGCTTGTTGAAGGGGCAGCTGCGGATGCAGTTGGAGCAGTCGTTTCCCCGCCGCGCCCAGAAGGCCAGGCACGTCTCGGCGCGGATGGGCCAGCGCAGCACGCCCGGCCGGTTGGAAACGTCGTTGGGCCGGTCGGTGGGCTCGCCGTGGGAAATGGACTGGCTGGGGCACTGGCGTGCGCATTTTTTGCACACGCGGCAGAGCCCCCAGACGCCGAATTCGATGGGGCGGTCGGTCAACAACGGCAGGTCCGTGAGCACCTTGGCCAGGCGCACGCGCGGGCCGTACAGCGGTGTGACCAGCAGACCGTTGCGCGCCAGTTCCCCCAGCCCCGCGTCAATGGCCATGGGGATGCTGCAGCCCGTGTCGTTGCCGCAGGCGACGGCCCTGAAACCCAGGCCCCGGATGTGGTGCGCCAGCAGCCCGGCCACGAAGGCCATCTTCGAGTAGCCCAGGCCGGTGGCCGCCGAAGCCGGCCCCTCGGGAGAGCAGCGCATGGCCTCGTAGTCCATCTCCACGGCCAGCACCACGGCATAGCGGTACTCGGCGGGCACGTCATTGGGTACGGACGTGCGCGTTTTTCTGGAAAAGGCCGGGGCGTACAGCCAGTCGCGGTCCAGTTCGCACACCCCCACAAGAGCGGCGCCGAAAAAGCGGGCGGCTCTTTTGATGTCGCGGGTCACGGCCGCCGGGTCTGCCGTGTCGATTCGGAACCCCGGCGGCACCCGCGGGTACTGGAAAATCTCTTCCCACTGCCAGGCATACAGCCCCATGCGCCCGTCGCCCACCCCCTGGGCGCAGGTGTTTTCCAGGTGCCAGGAGGCGTTGATCAGGGCCTGGTCCTTCAGGCTGCGGCCGGGCCGGTCCCGGGGCGGGGTGGGGGTGCGGTAGAACTTTTCCCCCAGCGCCAGCAGTTTCTCGTCCCACACCGGCCGACGGAACATCTCGTTTTTCTGATCAAAAGGTGCCACTTTGCCGACCACGTAGCGCCGCGCGCCCTGCCGCACGGTGCGCACCGTGCGGTTGTAAAGGAATTCCGCAAGGGCGCTCATGACGCACGCGTGCTCCCGGGCCGCCGCAGGCGTCCGGCGGCCGCGCCGGTGTGGCTGCCGGCGTCGATGGTCAGGCGGCCGTTGACGATGACGGCGGCCAGGCCCACGGGGTATTGGCAGGGGTCGTCGTAGGTGGCTCGGTCGCGGAAGGTGCGCGGATCGAAGAGCACGGCGTCGGCGGCCAGCCCCTCGGCGATGCGCCCCATGTCGGAAAGGCCCAGGCGGTCGGCGCTCATGGCGGTCATCTTGGCCACCGCCTCCTCCAGGGAGAGCAGCCCCCGGTCGCGCACGAAATGCGCGATGACCCGCGGGAAGGTGCCGTAGAGGCGCGGGTGGGGATGGCTGCCGCCGGGGTCGCCGTCGGAGCCCACGCGCGCGAAGGGCAGGGTCAGGAAACGCTCCATGACGGCTTCGTTCATGGACTCGGAGATGATGGCCACCGCGCCCTGCTCGGCGGCGATGAGATCCAGCACGAAGGTGAAGGGGTCCTGCCCGGCCTCTTCGGCCAGGGCCGCGATGGTGCGCCCCTCCATGTGCCGGCGCTCCCGGCTGCCCACCGCGGCGATGGTGATCTTCCCCCAGCCGGCGTTCTGGTACATGTTCTCCCAGCCCGGCAGGCCGTCCTGGATCTGGCCGATGATGCGCCGGCGCAGCTCGGGCTTTTCCAGGCGCGCCATCAGCGACGGGATGCCGCCCTCCAGGCACCAGGGCGGCAGGGTGGCCAGCAGGGTGGTGGAGGAGCAGAAGTAAGGGTATACGTCGCAGGTGACGTCCTGTCCCGAACGGCGCGCGGATACGATCTTTTCCACCACCGCATCGGCGAGGTGCCAGTTGGCGCGGCCGGCCACCTTGAGGTGCGAGATGTGCACCGGCACCTGCGCCCGGCGGCCGATCTCGAGGGTCTCCTCGATGGCCTTCAGCACGTAGCGGGCCTCGTTGCGCATGTGGGTGGCGTAAAAGCCGCCGGCCGTGCGCATCGCCTCGGCCAGGCGGGCCAGTTCGGCCGTGTCGGCGTAGCAGCCCGGGACATAGATCAGCCCCGAAGACAATCCACAGGCGCCCTGGGACAGGGCCTCGGACAGCAGGCCCTGCATGCGGTCCATCTGGCTGCTGTCCGGTGCTTTGCCGGACATGCCCATGACGGCCATGCGCAGGGTGCCGTGGCCCACCAGGCCGGCCACGTTGATGGACAGCCCGCCGCTTTCCAGGCGCTCGGCGTACTCGCCGAAGGAGAGCCAGTCCACGGGGCCCTGCCAGGGGACGGCGCTGACCAGGGTGTTTCCGGCCAGCTGGTCGCGGGACGCGGGGGTCAGCGGCGCCAGGGACATGCCGCAGTTGCCCAGCACCTCGGTGGTCACCCCCTGGAAGAGCTTGATGTCGGCGGAAGGGCTTTCCAGCAGGGCGATGTCCGAGTGGCAGTGGATGTCGATGAAGCCGGGCGCCAGCACCAGCCCGCGGGCCTCGATGATGTGACGGGCGTCGCCCTCAAGGTGCGGGGCCAGGGCCGCGATGCGGCCGCCGCTGATGCCGACATCTCCGGTCCGGCGCGGCGCGCCCGTACCGTCGACGATGTCGGCCTGACGGATGAGGATGTCGAACATGGGAGCCTCGGGATTTTGGCGTTATCAGGTTTCAGCTGTCAGGTATCAGGTTTCCGATGCCAGGTAAAGTGGCTGTGGCCCCCTGCCGCCGGTTGGCGGTCAATCATAAAGATGGCAGGCCACGTGGTGGCCGGCTTCGACTTCCCGCAGCCGGGGTTCCTCCTGGCGGCAGCGTGGCATGCAG
>JAMOVG010000118.1 GCA_027061725.1 Desulfobacteraceae bacterium | reverse complement strand
CCCCCTGGTCGATGACGGCGCCACGTGCCACGTTGACCAGCATGGCGTCGGGCTTCATCAGGGCCAGCTCGCGCTCCCCGATCATGTTCCGGGTCTGCCGGGTCAGCGGCACGGTCAGCACCACCAGGTCGGCCGCCGCCAGCACCTCGGGCAGGTCGTCGGGGGTGCCCACGAAGTCCACCGCGACGTCGGTGCGCCCCCGGCGGTTGACGGCCAGTATGCGCATGCCCATGGCGCGCATGACATCGGCCACGGCCCGACCGTTGCCGCCCATGCCGATGACGGCGCAGGCGCCGCCGCGCAGGGTGCGGTTCATCTCCTGCAGGCCAAATTTCCCCCGCGCCAGGGCCAGGTGAGCAGGCAGCAGATTTTTGGCCAACGCCAGGGCCATGGCCAGTACGTGCTCGGCCAGGGGTTCGGCAAAGGCACCGGCATTGCTGGCAAACACCACCTGGTCGGGAAAACGGTCGAAGGGCACGTTGTCGGCCCCGGCGTAGACGAGCTGCACAAAGCGCAGGCGGGGGACGGCACCGATGGCCTCGCGTGGGAGCTCGCCCGGCGCGAAACTGCGGGCCACGATCACTTCGGCGCGTTCCAGGGCCTGCACCTGCTGCGCGGCGGGCAGATCGTGGAGAAACGCTACGGCAGCCAAGTCTGCCAGCATCTCCTGAGCGGCCGCTCTCTCTTCCGCCGCGGGGTCGAAAATCACCAGCACCGTCATGCGCGCAGTCGCCTCTTCAGAGTCAGGGGTCGCTGTGTCATGGGTGACGCTCGATCAGTCCTTGCTTCCGATTTCGCCCACCGAGATGGACAGCTCTTCGCGGCTCTCGATCTTGTCGATCAGCCCGTCACGGATCCAGACCACCTGGTCGGAGACGTTGAGCATCTTGAAATCGTGGGTGGCCGAAATCACGGTGACGCCCCGTTCGCGGCTCAGCTTCTTGAGCAGGGAAATCACCTCTTCGCCGGTGGAGAGGTCCAGGTTGCCGGTGGGTTCATCGGCCAGGATGATGGCCGGGTCGTTGGCCAGCGCCCGGGCGATGGCCACGCGCTGCTGCTGGCCGCCGGACAATTCCGAGGGCTTGTGCTGAAAGCGGTCCCCCAGCCCCACCAGGTCCAGCAGCTGGATGCCCTTCTCCACGGCCGCGTCGTTGGACACGCCGGCGAAGATCATGGGCAGGGTCACGTTCTCCAGGGCCGTCATCACCTGGATGATGTTGAAAGTCTGGAAAATATAGCCGATCTTGCGGCAGCGCAGCCACGCCAGTTCGTAGGCGTCGAGCTGCGCGATGTCCACCTCGTCGATAAACACCTTGCCGGTGGTGGGCTTGTCCAGCCCGCCGATCATGTTGAACAGCGTGCTTTTGCCCGATCCGGAAGGCCCCATGATGGAGATGTAGTTGCCGCGCTGGATTTCGAGGTCGATGCCCTTGAGGGCCTGGACATCCACCTTGCCCAGGCGGAAGGTCTTGGTGACGCCCGTGACGCGTACAATGTTGGCAGCCTGGTTCATAGGATCTGTGGTCCGTGGTCTGTGGTGTCCGGTTCTGCATGCCCGGCCGGTGTCCTCTGCAGCGCCGCCCACGGTTTGCGGCAGCGTGTCCGGAATCTCAGGTGACTGACGCCGAAGTGATGAAACGCCTCTGCCGGTGTGTCACTGCTCGACACGCATGGCTTCCACCGGCTGCATGCGGGCGGCCAGGATTGCCGGGTAGAGCACCCCAATGAGGCTCAGCAGGCATCCCACGGCGATGGCGAAACCCACCGAGGTCAGCAGATCGGCCAGGGAAACCGACGTGACGGCCGTGGCGCCGAACCGCAGCAGCCCGTTAAGCAGCGCGAACACCGCGCCGGCCAGGGCGCCCGCCGTGGCGCCGGCCAGCCCCTGCATGCCGGATTCCAGCAGGAAAAGCCGCAGGATGAAACGGTCCAGGGCGCCCAGGCACTTCATGGTGCCGATCTCGCGGAAGCGCTCGGTGACGGCCATGAGCTGCGCGTTAACGATGCCCACCACGCATACCAGCAGCGACAGGATCACAATCCAGCGCTGTTTGGGGCTGCTGCCCATGCTCCGGGCCTCGGGCGGAATATCGTAGCCGGCGCGCACCAGCTTCTGCCGTATGACCGGGTCCCCGGTGGACAGCATGCCGTTGGCCACGTCGGTCTCCACGCGCACGAAGCTCAGGAAGGAAACCGCCAGCACGAGGCTCAGGGTGGTAATCAGCGAGCGATAGAAGCGCGCCCGCAGGCTTTTCAGGGAAATCTCCAGGGACTTTTTAAAGGGCAGCACCACCAGGCGATCCACCTGCTTCGATCTGTCTTCAGCCCGGTTTTGCGCCATGTGTTCGCGTCCCCTTCGTTTCTGCGGTATCGTCCATACGTGCGAAGATTACTCTACCACAAAGCTCCGCTGGTGTAAATCGCCCTTCACGGGGCTTCAGACGCCCGCCCCTGTCCATCTGCAACGGGCAACGGGCAACGGCGAAACCCTTTCAGAACTGCAGAAACACGAACCCGTTAGGGGCGTTGCGGGCCTCGAAAACCGGCTGTGGCAGCCCGTCCCGGATGGGAGCCCAGCGTTCGGCCGAGATCAGCAGGACGAGTCGGCCGGCGTTTTTGCGGACGAATGCCTCGAATTCCTTGGGGTTCACCATGCGGTTTCGCGCGTCGTCATAGGTCAGCCCGTAGGACAGCTCTCCGCCAAAGTCCAGCTGGCGGACATCGCTGCGCTTGTAGACCCAGCAGGCGGCCGCCATGAGGCGTTCGTCGGCCACCAGGATCGATGCCGGTTTGATCCGTGCCGCCTGTCGCTCCAGGAATTCGCAGGGGGCCTTGCGCACCAGGGTGGCGTCGGGCAGGGCGATGGGTGCCGCCAGCATGATCGCCACGGGAGCCGCGGCGGCAAGTGCAATGACGCGCTGCACCGAGGACTGTCGGCTCGCCAGGAAAAACAGCAGGCCGCACGCCAGGGCCGCCGCTGTAACCAGTGTGGCCTGCAGGCGATCGGCATAAAGCGCCAGCCCGTAGACGTGCCAGAGCTCAATCGCCGCCAGCGCCACAGCCAGCAGCACCGCCACTGCGGACAGGGCCAGCGTACCGGCGCGCAGGAGCCCGCCCGGGCGCCGGTCCGCCAGGCGGGTGAAGCCGCAGGCCAGCACTATCGCCAGGGGCGCGAAACAGGGCAGGATGTAGGTCAGGATCTTGCCGCGGGACACCGAGAAAAAAAGCAGCGGAAAAATCAGCCAGCACACCGCCCAGCGCAGCAGATCCGATTTCAGGGCGTCCCCTTTGAGGCCCGCTAGGGCGGCCGGCGCCAGAAACGTCCAGGGCATGGCGGCGGCCGGCAGCAACGCCAGGTAATACCAGAAGCCGGCACTGTGCTGGGCGCTGTCGGCCATGAAACGCCGCAGGTGCTCGTTGAAGATGAAAAAACGCCAGAAATCGGGCTCACGCTGGTGCACCAGCAGGGCCCAGGGCGCCACCGTCAGCAGGGCGGTGAAAAAGGGAACCCAACCGATGATCAGCAATTCCCTGAAACGACGCTGCCAGATCATGTAGGGAAACGCCGCTACGGCCGGCACGGCGAAGGCCACGAAGCCCTTGGTCAGAAACCCGCAGCCGCAGGCGATGCCGCACAGCACCAGGAAAAGTTTCCTGGCGCGGGAGCCTGACGGCTGCTGCACGGCGGCAAAAAAGGCGGCCATGGCGGCGGTGATGAAGAGGTTCAGGGGGCCGTCCAGTACGTTGTAGACCCCCAGCCCCATTACCAGCCCCATGGTGAGGTAGATGGCCGTGGCGGCAAAGGCCGTCTCGCGCCGGGCGAAACGGCGCACCAGGGCAAAAAGGATCAGAGCGCTCAGGCCGGCGGCGGCGGCCGAGGCGAAACGCGCCCCGAAGGGGTTCTGGCCGAACAGTTTGAGAAAAGCGGCCGTCATCCAGTAACCCAACACCGGCTTTTCGAAGTAGCGCAGCCCGGCCAGGTGCGGCACCACCCAGTCGCCGCTGGTGATCATCTCCCGGGGGATCTCGGCGTAGCGCACCTCGTCGGGGATAATCATGGGGCGCGCCCCCAGCGGCACGATGTAGATCAGCACGTACAGCAGCACCAGAAAGAGGCCGCCGGGAAACAGTCGCCGCGTCACGGCAGGGCCCCGCTGCGCTGCACCGACAGCCAGCCCTCGCGGCCGGTCACGCGTGCCGCTTCCAGTACGCCCGAAGGGATCTCGTCGGCCCCCGGCAACAGGTCGCCCAGGGCTACCGGTGAAACCCCGCGCCGGGCGGCCTTTTCGAGAAAGGACTCGAACAGGGGCAGACAGGAGATACCCTCGACCTCGGCGTGCACCGTGAGCACGTTGAGCCCTTCCGGCTTCATCAGGCAAAGCAGGTGATCGTTGAAGTCTTGCGCCGTCATGCCGCCCTGCCCAACCCGTTCATCGAAGGTCGGCAGGGTGACGGGAACCTGGGGCTGGCGGAGCCGCCGGCCGCCCACCAGGGGATAGAAGATCGACCGTCCCCGGCAGTCGCTGTTGTAGGTAAAGGGAAATTTTTCCTTCTCCAGCAGGACGGTTTCCGTGCACTGCCAGGCCGGTGCGGCCGAACAGGCGGGCGTCTCCCCGGTCAGCTCCGTGAGGCGCGCCACACCGCGGGACAGCGCGCGGTGCACGGCCTGCGGCGTCATGCGCGCCACGCGGGCCTGCCAGGCCCAGTGGTCCCAGGCATGCAGCCCGACCTCGTGCCCCTCGTGCTGCGTGCGCGCGATCACGTCCCCGGCGCGACGGCCGATGTCGGGCCCCGGCCCCAGCGTGCCGCGCAGCAGGATGTCCCAGCCGTAAAGACCCGGGGCCCGGGTGCGCAGCATTTTTTTAAAAAAAGCCGGCCGCAGCAGCCGGAAGAGGTGCCGCCCCATGTTGTCCGGCCCCACGGAGAAAAAGAAAGTGGCCCGGATACCCTCCCGGGCCAGCACCTCCAGCAGCCGTGGCACTCCCTGCCGGGTGCCGCGCAAGGTGTCGACATCGATGCGCAGACCGACTTTCATGGCGCCTCTGCGTTTGCCTCTGAATCCGATTCCCCGGATTCCGCCGCCTCGCGCAGGAAAAAATCCAGCGTGTGGGCCACGGATTCGGCCAGGCTGACACGCGGCTGCCAGCCCAGATAACGCCGGGCGTTCTCGATGCTCGGCTTGCGGTGACGCACGTCTTCGTAGCCGGCGCCGTAAAAGCGGCGGCTCTCCACGGTGCGCATGCCGGCCAGAGGCGGAAAACGGTGACGCAGGGGGTGCTGTTCGAACTGCGCCACCAGCATGTCAGCCAGCTGCGCGATGCTGGCCTCGTTGTCGGGGTTTCCGATGTTGAAAATGCGGCCGTCGCAGCAACCGTTGCGGTTTTCGATGATGCGGAAGAGACATTCCACGCCGTCGCTGACGTCGGTGAAGCAGCGCTTCTGATGTCCGCCGTCCACCAGCTGGATGGGCGTGCCCTCGGTGAGGTTGAGAATCAGCTGGGTGATGGCGCGCGAACTGCCGATGCGCGCCGATGCCAGGCTGTCCAGGCGGGGACCGATCCAGTTGAAAGGCCGGAAGAGGGTGAACTGCAGCCCCTCGGAGCTGCCATAGGCCCAGATGACGCGGTCCAGCAGCTGCTTGCTGCAGGAGTAGATCCAGCGCTGCTTGCGGATGGGGCCCAGTACCAGCCGCGAGCGGTCCTCGTCGAAAAGCGGATCGTCGCACATGCCGTAAACTTCGGAGGTGGACGGAAAGACGATGCGCTTGCCGTACTTGGCGCAGTAGCGCACGATGCGCAGGTTCTCCTCAAAATCCAGTTCGAAGACCCGCAGCGGGTTGCGCACGTACTCCACCGGGGTGGCGATGGCCACCAGCGGGATGACGATGTCGCACTTGCGCACGTGGTACTCGATCCACTCGCGGTGAATGGAGATGTCGCCCTCGGAGAAGTGAAACCCCTCGCGCCGGCGCAGCCGGCGGATGGATCGATCCCCTAGATCCATGCCGTGAACCTCGTAGCGACCGCTGTCGAGCAGCCGCTCACTGAGGTGGTTGCCGATGAAGCCGTCCACCCCCAGAATGAGCACCTGTTTTTTCCGCTGGGCGGCGGCGGCCTGCCGGGGATGCCGGCCGAAGCGCATTCCCGGGGCCAGCCCCATCTCCTCGGCCAGCTGGCTGCCACTGGTGCAGATGCCGTCCTCGGCCTGGGCGCTCTCTACCCGGATGCTTCCCCGGCCGCAGGCCACCACCAGCGGGTCGGCGGAGAGGATGCTCCCCGGGCGGCCACCGGGCTCGTCCAGGGGCCGCACGCGCCAGAAATAAACCTTGCGCTGCCCCATGTGGCTGAAGGCACCCGGGTAGGGGTGGGTTACGGCGCGCACCAGGTTGGTCACCCCGGCGGCCTCCCGCTGCCAGTCAATCTCGCCGTCTTCGGGCCGTCGGCCCCCGAAATAGCTGGCCGCACCGGGATCCTGGGGCTGCCGCGGGGCCGTTCCGGTCCTGATCTGCGGCAGCAGTTCGTCGAGCAGATCGCCGGCGGCCCGGGCCGCCTTGTGGTGTAATGTCAGGGCCGTGTCCTCGGCGTCGATGGCGATCTTTTTCTGCCCCACGATGTCGCCATCGTCGGGCCGCACGGTCATGTAATGCAGGGTGACACCGGTTTCGGTCTCGCCGTTGACCAGAACCCAGTTGATGGGGCAGCGGCCGCGGTAGCGGGGCAGCAGCGAACCGTGCAGGTTGAGCGCCCCGGCCGGCGGGATCTCCAGGATCGCACGCCCCACCATGTTGCGGTAATAAAAGGAAAACAGGATGTCCGGCGAAAGCGCGCGGATGCGCTCCTGCCACAGGGGGTGGTTGATGTTTTCCGGGGCGAACACCGGAATGCCCAGCTGCGACGCCAGCTCGGCCACGGAATCGAACCAGATGCGCTCGCCGGGGTCGTCCGGGTGGGTGAAAACCGCCTGGATGTCGAACCCGTGCCGCAGCAGGGCCCGGATGCCGATGCACCCGATGTTGTGGTAAGCCAGTACGATGGTTTTCATAACCTTCTTTCCGGGCAGCCGCAGCCGTCGGCGCCCATGAAACGGTCCGGTATGCGGCGGGGCGTTTTGCCGACCACACGCCGCACGAAGTAGCGCGGCCGCGCACGCACGTCATGGTAAATGCGTCCGATGTATTCGCCCAGCAGCCCCATGCCGATAAACTGCGCCCCCACGAAAATAAACAGGATGGCGAAGAGGGTAAAAACGCCCTGGGCGGCCCACTCCGCACCGAAGATCAGGCGCATGAGCAGCAGCAGCAGGCCGAAACCGATACCGGCCATGGACACCAGGGTCCCCAGAATGCCCAGCATGCGCAGCGGTGCCGTGGTCATGGAGGTCAGCAGGTCGAACAGCAGGGACATGAGCTTGATCAGGCTGTACTTGGAGCTTCCCTGGTGGCGCGCCTCGTGGGCCACCTCGATTTCGGCCGTGCGGCGCGCGAAGCTGTTGGCCAGCACGGGGATGAAGGTGCTGCGCTCGTGGCACTGCAGCATGGCGTCCACGATGTGACGCCGGTAAGCGCGCAGCATGCACCCGTAGTCGTGCATCATCACGCCGGTGGACTTCTGCACGGCGCGGTTGATCACCATGGAGGCCATGCGCCGAAACAGGTTGTCCTGGCGCCGGATGCGCACGCTGCCCACCACGTCGAAGCCCTCTTCCATGCGCTCCACCAGACGCGGGATCTCCTCGGGAGGGTTCTGCAGGTCGGCGTCCAGCGTCACGATGATGCCTCCGTCGGCCTGCTCGAAACCGGCCATGACAGCGGCGTGCTGGCCGTAGTTGCGGTTCAGCAAGACGCCCACCACCCTGCCGTCGTGCTCGCGCGCGGCGGCCTCAATAATGTCGTCGGAGCCGTCACTGCTGCCGTCGTCCACCAGGATCAGTTCGTAGGGGTGCCCGCAACGCTCGCAGGCCGCCAGGCAGCGCCGGATGAGTTCGTGCAGGTTCTCGGCCTCGTTGAAGACCGGAATGACCACCGAGAGTTTTTCCGGTTCCGTGGGATGACCGTCGGCGGACGGGCTGTTGTCGTTGTTGGGTTTTGCCGCCATTTTGCTTCTATTCCACCGTTGGGCTGCCATCGCTCATGATGCCAGTACATCCTTGATGGCCGCGACGACATCGTCCACGTCGCTGTCCCGCATGTCGGGGAAAAGCGGCAGCGACAGGATGCGCTCCGAGTTGTATTCCGTGTTTGGCAGGCTGCCAGGTGTCGCCGGCAGGTGCTCCCGGTAGTATTTCTGCCGGTGCGCCGCCAGAAAGTGCAGGCCACTGCCGATGTTGCGTTCCTTGAGGGCCTGCATGAATGCCAGACGGTCCATGCCGGCCCGCTCGATGTCCAGGCGCACCACGAACAGGTGCCAGCTGTGGGTGTGGGGATAGTCCGGCACCGCCAGGGGGCGGATTTCCTCCACGGCCGCCAGCTTCTCGAAGTAACGCTCCGCCAGTTCCCGGCGCCGGCGATTAAATTCCGTCAGGCGCTCCAGCTGCCCCAGGCCCAGCACGGCCAGTATATCGGGCAGGTTGTACTTGTAGCCGGGAGAGAGCACCTCGGACTGCGGCGCACGCCCCTGCACCCTGCGGTCGTAAGCGTCCACCCCCAGCCCGTGAAACTTCAGGCGCCGCACGGCTTCGGCCAGCTGCGGGTCGTCGGTGCAGAACATGCCGCCTTCGGCGGTGGTGATGTTCTTGATGGGGTGAAAGGAGAAGATGGCCGTTCCCCGCCGGCCCACCGGTTCCCCGCGGTAGGCCGTGCCCAGCGCGTGGGCGGCGTCCTCGACCAGCCCCACGCCCCGCTCGGCGGCCAGCTTGCGCAGGGGCTCTATGTCCGCAGGCGCCCCGGCATAATGCACCGGGATGATCAGCCGCGTACGCGGACCGATGCGCGGCGCCACGGTCTCGTCCGTCACCATGAGGGTGTCGCGGTGCACGTCGGCGAACACCGGCCGGGCCCCGCTCAGGGTGATGAGGTTGACCGTGGACACCCAGGTCAGAGAAGGCGTGATGACCTCGTCGCCGGGGCCCACCCCGGCGGCGGCCAGAGCCAGGTGCATGCCGGCCGTGGCCGACGAGAGTGCCACAGCCTGGCGGCACCCCACCTGCTCGGCGAAACGGCGCTCGAAACGGGCACACTGCTCGCCGGTGGTAATCCAGCCGGAGCGCAGCACGTCCCCGACGGCGGCAATCTCGGCTTCGCTGATGCAGGGGCGCGAAAAAGGCAAAAACGCTGCTCTCATGGGTTCTTTCTCTATGAAAGCCAAAAAGTTGCTTTCGATTCATATCCGCGAGCCAACGGCAAGCCGCTAAAGTGGGGAATATATGCCATAAGCCCCAAAAGTGCAACTGCGGAGTAACGGGATTCAATGGCGATTCGTTTTCGACGGGCTGACCCGGGAGAAGGCGGGTACGGCCCTCGCTCCGTGGATCCTTTCGGGATGCTCCGCGTCCCTGCACATCTTTTCCGAAAAGGCTCAACTTGCGCTCACGCAGTACCCGCCTTCCCCTCCGTTGCGGGCTTTTGATTGGCTATTGGCAAACAGTCTCTATTAAATGGTGGTAAAACGCTTTCCCACGACCATTCCGGTGCTTTCCCTGGTGGGTTATATCAGTGCTGTCATTGCCACCGGCTCCACGCGGGGGTCGGCGGTCAGGAGGCCCAGCAGGATGTCCAGGAAAGTAAGGGCGACGGGGCTCATGAGCCGGTGGTGAATCATGACCCCCCAGCGTCCCTGGTCGGTGGCGGCGGACATTTCCTGCAGCAGGTTGCCCCAGCTCTGCCGGGGGTCTTTCTCCCTGCGCGTGTGCAGATCGATGTTGACGGCGATGTCGGGCAGTCCCTCGGGCGGGTCCGGCTGGCTGCCGACGCTGCGCGAAACGGCCAGGTAGCCCCTGGTTTTGAGAAGTGCGAGGGTCTCGGCGCTGCAGCGGTTCCATGGCGGGGTGAAGATGGGGATGAAGGCCTCTTCCATCACGGAATGCAGCCACTGCCGGCCCCAGTCCACCTCCGTCTCCAGCTGGACCCGGGAGCGGGACGGGCCAAACTCCTGTTTTTTCCCCTTGCGCTCGTGGTTGATGTGCCGCCAGCCGTGCTGGTGCCAGCACCACAGGTCCGGCTCCGCGGCGGCCATGGTTTTCAGCGCCCGCCAGTAGGGCATAGTGAAGCGGGCCGGGACCACGGCCATCGCCAGGGGAACGCGATGCCGGGTGAAAAGCGCCATGAGATCCTTTAGCGCATCGCCGGGTTCCGCGATGTCGTCGGCCCGGAAAAATACGGGCAGCCGGCGTCCCGCCGGAATCCGCGACAACACTTCCTGCAGGGACTCCTCGACATAGGGAGGCTGCCGGGTGCGCCACAGCGCGCAACAGCGCGGTTTCATCTCGACGGATCCTCGGCGCCAGCCATCCAGCGCTCCAGCCAGCGGGCGGTGTAGACGGCGCCCTGCATGTCGATGGACAGCGCCGGCGGTGCCGATCGGCGCAGCCGGTCCCCCATTTTGGCGGCCAGGCGCCCGGGATCCAGGTCGTCTTCGCCCAGTTGCACCATGGCGTCCACCCGCGCCAGGCGCTCGACCCGCAACCGCTGTTCCCGGTCCCGCGGCGAAGGCCTCACCAGGGCCGGCACCCGGGAGGCAAGAATGTTCATGCAGGTGTTGTAGCCGCCCATGCTGACCGAGAGGTCGGCAGCCGCCAGGTAGGAGAGAAAATCCGTGGTGAAGCGCTCGACGCGCAGCCGGTCGCCGGCCCGCCGGTGGAGCCTTTCGAAGGTGGCGTCATCGAGGAAGGGGCCGGTAAAGAGGTGCAGCCGGCAGTTGAGCGCCGGGTCGATCCGATCCATGGCCGCCACCACGGTTTCCAGCAGGCGTTTGCCGATGCGCCCGCCGCCGGCGCTGGCCACCACCAGGCGCTCCTGCGGCAAAACGCCCAGGGCGCTTCGCACCCGCTCCCGGGCGCCGGCGGGCACGGGCGGCGCCACGTAGCCGGTGTAGACCAGCGGGACGGGGATGTCGGGCACGCGCGTGAACGTGGCCTCCAGGCGGATGACGCGCGGGTCCCCGTGGACCAGCAGGGCGTCGAAGTATCGTCCCAGGATCTTGATGACCCGCTTTTCGAACCCGGTGAGGTCCTTCTTCTCCACCAGGATGTCGCGCAGGCTGCACACCGTACGGCACCGCAAGGGGCCCGGCGGATGGATCATCTCCAGCAGCGGGTCCAGTTCGAAGCGGAAAGCCTTGCGGCCGAAGGGGTAGAGTTCGATCAGGGCGACGTCCGGCTTCTCGCTGGAAAAGGTGTCGAGCAGCATCTGCCGCCGCTCGGCCTTGATCTTCTCCACGTCGGCCCCCTCTTCCATGGGCAGCAGGTAACGGAAATCGGCGTCCATCTTCAGACCCGTCATGGGCAGGTGGCGCACGTGTTCCGGTATGTCCGCGTCCACGGGCGGCCCGCCCGTGAGCAGCAGCACGTCGTGGGATTCGAGGGCCCGGCAGATTTCCAGCATGCGAAACAGGTGCCCGACACCCATCACGTACTGGCAGTACACCACGATTTTCATCGTTTACCTCAAAGGGCGCCCCGGATGTACACCGGAGCGGGACCGAAACGACGGCCCGTCGGAACATTTAAAATATGGGCGAACCCTTCAACTGGTCACTCCAGAGACAAATGGTTGACCGCCAAGATCGCCGGCCGGCCGGCCCGCACCTCCAGCAGATGCAGGTGGCCGGGCCAGATCAGCGCAGGCTCCGTGGGCAGGAAGGCGCGTCCTGCCAGGCGGTAGAGCAGGCACTTGATGACCCCCTCGTGGGTGACCACCAGGACACGCTCCCCGGGCCAGCGGTCGGCGGCATCCACCAAGGCCCGGCTGGCGCGCCGCCAGACTTCTCTGCGGCTCTCCCCCCCGGGCGGCCGGAATTCCCATCCTGCACGCACCTGGGCCTCGACCTCCTCACCGTGTTTGGCGACAAGATCCGGCAGCCGCAGCCCGCTCCAGCGCCCCCAGTCCTGTTCCTGCAACCGCGCCTCCGGGTGCAACGGCAGGTTCAGGCTGCGGTTGACCAGGCGCGCGGTCTCAATGGCCCTTCCACTGCTGCTGACCAGCAGCCGCTGCCATCCGCCGCCCTTGAGCCGGTCCCCCCAGCGGTGGGCCATACCTTCTCCCACGGGGGCCAGACGCGCGTTCATACGACCCTGGATGCGCTTTTCCAGGTTCCAGAAGGTGGTCGCGTGGCGCAAAAGACCGAAACGGGTACAAGCGTTCATCTCAGCTGTCAACGGTTTTTCTTCCCCCCGTCCGGGG
>JAMOVG010000117.1 GCA_027061725.1 Desulfobacteraceae bacterium | reverse complement strand
CGCCACGGCCGAGATTTTTTCCGCCGATTTTGCGGTAACCACGCAGATGTCGCCGTCCACGGACTACTACCTCTCCATCGAGCACAGCGGCGGCGATGCCTCCAACTACGTCAAGGTGCACTGCCGCACGGTCTCCTCGGGCGGCCATGCCTGCGTGTACACCACCGCCTGGTCCGCCGACGCCGCCCGGGATCCGTTGGCGTGCGTCAAGCCCGGGCGGCCGCCCAGGGCCCGCTTCGGCACGGTGCACGACCTGCGCGCCTGGCTGGTGTCGCCGGATTCGCCCGGGCGGGTACTGTTTTGCAACTACACCCACCTGGACTGGTCCACGCCGGGGTACGCCGGCTGGCTGGGGGTGATCGACGACGACGCGGCGGGTTTTCCGGTGGGGGCCATCCGCTCGCTGTACGGCGACCTGTTCGTCTACGGCACCGCCGAGTCCCCCTACATCTGCAGGCTGGTGGGAGACAGCGCCGCCGATTTCGCCTTCGGCATGCTGTTTCAGCGCATCTGGTCCACCCAGCAGACGCTCAAAAGCGTGATCGTGGACCTGTGGGGCGCCTCCTCCGACGGGGTCGATGCCCTGACCGGCGTGCAGGAGTACGGCGACCTGCGCACGCGGCGGGCCTCGGACGCGGTCATCGACCGCATACAGGCGCACTTTGACGCCGACAGCGCCCGGGCCGGGTACTACGGCGCGGACGGGCAGTACTGGCTGGTGATGCCGGACTACCACCGCATCCTGGTGGCCCGCGTGGTGCCGCCCGAGCGGGATCCGTTCGTGCCCCTGGTGCGGCACCCCTGGATGGAATACGAGCTTTACCGCGACGATTTTTCCGCGGACGGCTACCAGTGGAGCAAGTCCTCCAAGGGGACCGACGAATACTACCTGACGGCTGACGTGTCGCGCCTGAAGCTGGCTTCCGGAGGGCTGCTAAAGACCCAGTCCGGCGACGGGCTGAAACTTGCCGTCAGCAACAGCGCCGATCCGGGAATTGCGACCGCGCCGGACTTTGTGACGGTCGACGACCGGGTGGCGCCCAGGGGCACCGTCGGGTCGCTAAAGACCGGCCAGTGGGGATTCGGCGACAACGACGCGCTGGGCTTCGACACCGTTTACTACCGCGGCGAGGGCGGAAGCCCGGACGACACGGGCGTTGTGCTGCGCTCGGTGATGGTGCCCACGTGCCTCGAGGACACCGGTGACCACTTCCTGCTGGGCGGATCCGACGGCTACGTCTACGAGGTGGACGCCGACGCCTACCAGGACCTGGGCAAGGTCAACGTCAACCCGCGCTGGCGCACCGCCTACATCCAGATGCCTTTCGGCGAGGTGAACATGGACGGGCTGCAGTTGCTGGCCAGCTCGCGCCATGGCATCAGCCTGACGATGCAGCTTTTCACCAACGACCGGGAGTACGACCCCGCCCACCAGTGGCCCATGACCATGCCGGTGAGCGACGACCTGACCCTGGCCGAGGCCACCATGACGCTGCTGGACGCGGAGTTTCCGCTGGCATCCGAGAACACGGTTCCCTGGGCGCAGCTCAACATCAACCTGCGAAGCTTCATGCTGCGGGGCTGTGAAATGACGGTGATCGGCCGTCCGACGTCCATCGAGGGCGTGCTGGTGCGCTACCGCCAGCTGCGGCCGTAAAAGAGGAGAACATCCCTTGGCGACCATAGAATCCTACCCCGACAACGAAAACGTGCGCCACGCCATCCAGGTCAGCATGAAGGGCGACCTGGAGGAGCTCAACTCCGAGATCAAGGCCGTCACCGCCGGCAGCGGCGTGCTGGTCAGCGCCTCGGACGCCACCGTGGGATACCTGCAGGACAAGCTGGTGGCCGGAAACGGCGTGACGCTGACCAAGAAAAGCGTGTCCGGCAGCGAGACCCTGACCGTGGCCGTGCCCGTGTCCGTGGTGGCCTCGGCCGCGGCGCTGGGTACCGGCAGCGTAAACGGCGAGGTGCGCATCTGCGCGGACAGCGGCAACCGCTACACCTGGGACAAGAACACCCTGAAATGGCGCCTGTGCGGCGGAAACATCTACAGCACGGCGCCTTCGAACAGCACCTACAGCATTCCGACGGGGACCCTGGCGGTGATCGGCGGCGTGGCCAAGGTGTGGACCGGCAGCATCTGGAGCGAGGTGGGCGCCAGCCAGCTGCCCGTGGGGGCCATCGTGCCCATGGGCATGGGGGCCGTTCCGGCCGGCTACCTGGAGGCGGACGGGGCGGCCGTGTCGCGGACCACCTACGCCGACCTTTTCTCTGTCTACGGCACGGCCTACGGCGCCGGCGACGGCTCCACCACCTTCAATCTGCCGGATCTGAGGGGATACGCCCTGCGCGGCTGGGACCACGGCGCGGGCGTGGATCCCGATGCGTCCAGCCGCACCGACCGCGGCGACGGCACCAC
Organism: Desulfobacteraceae bacterium; assembly: GCA_027061725.1. Taxonomy (GTDB): domain Bacteria; phylum Desulfobacterota; class Desulfobacteria; order Desulfobacterales; family JALSRD01; genus JALSRD01. The sequence continues at coordinate 691 of JAMOVG010000117.1, read as the reverse complement.
CGGCGACAACGTGGGGACCAAGCAGGCCGACCGCTACAAGTCCCACAACCACACCATGGGATCCGCCGGCAACCACCGGCACCTGATCAAGGGCACCGGTGCGGATGACAGCGGCGGCGTGGGCGCGCTTCCCGGGGCGTACTTCGATGAGTCGGCCTACTCGGAATACGCCGGCAGCCACGCCCATACCATCAACAACGCCGGCGGCAGCGAAACGCGCATGAAGAACATCAACGTCATGTTCTGCATCTACATCGGGTAAACCGCCGCAGGAGGCACTTATGAATGTCTATCACTTCGATCCGCGCACCGGCATCTTCCTGGTCCAGCGGCCCGCCAGGCGGGACCCGCGCGATCCCGGGCGCTACCTGGTGCCGGCCAACGCGACCACCACGCCGCCGCCGCCCACCGACGAGGCGCACGTGGCCGTTTACGATCGGGGAACAGGCGCCTGGACCGTGAAAGCCCGGCCGTCCATCGAAAATCCCCCTGCGCCGCCGGAGCAGACCCTGGCGGTCGTGCACATCAGCCTGGCCGAGCTTCGCGACGAGATACGGCGCGTGCTGGCCGAGGAGATTAAAACCAACCAGGCGCTGCGCACGGAAATCCGCAACATCCCGTCGGTCCCGGTAAACCCGGCCCGGCCGGAAGGAGGGAAGTAAAATGCCACTTATTCCCACCGGAGCGACCT
>JAMOVG010000116.1 GCA_027061725.1 Desulfobacteraceae bacterium | reverse complement strand
GGCCCCCACCGTGCTGACCCCGCACCTGGCGGAAATGGCCCGGCTGGCCGAAACTTCCATCGCCGCAGTGGACGACGACAAGATCGGCGTGCTCCAGGCCCAATGCCGGCACCTGGCGTCGGTGATCGTGTTAAAGGGCGCCCACTCGCTCGTGGGCTACCCGGACGGTCGGGTGCTGATCAACACCAGCGGCAACAGCGGCATGGCCTCGGCCGGTTCGGGCGACGTGCTCAGCGGCACCATCGCCGCCATGTTCGGCCTGGGGCTGCCCTTCGAACAGGCCGTGGCCAAGGGGGTTTTCGTGCACGGCCTGGCCGGCGACCTGGCGGCCGCCGAAGACGGCCAGGACGGTATGGCGGCTGGCGACATCATGGGCCGCCTGCCCGCGGCCATGCGGCTCGAGAGACACGGGCTGCCCGAGGACCTGCGCCGGCGCTACGCCGGCGTACAGCTGATTTGACGAGGGAACCACGCAAATGACGGACGAACACGCCAGCACCGTAAAACCCCTGCATGCCATCCGCCTGGCGGTCCTGGCCGGCGGCCGGCCGGGGGGCGGCGAACTGACGCCGGAACCGCTGGACCTGGAGTTCATCTTCGGGCTGGGCGTCCAGGGGTTGACGCCTTTCGAGAGCCTGCTGGAGGGCATGCCCCTTGGGGGTGAAAAGGCGCTCGAACTCCGCCGCGCGGTCGTGCCCACGACCTTCATGAACCTGACGCCCCATTTCATCGAACTGGCAGACCGGCAGGACCCGCTCTACCTGACGGTGAGAATCGCCGGCATCCGCCCGGCCGACGGCCGGGAGGTCATCCGCGCCATGGCCCGCATGGCCGAGTGCGGTGATGACTGTTGCTGCGGAGAACACTGAAGCGGCCCTGCTTCGGAATTCCCAAAAACCCGTTAATCGCTTATACGTGCCGGCCGGCAGGACGGCACCGGCAGGAGCAACCCGATGTCTGACAAAATTCGCGCTCTCGGCCTCTGCCTCGGTGCTTCCACCGTATCAGTGGTCCAGGTTGAAGCACCACGTCTGAACGTTGATAATGCCCCGGACGCCGCCGACCTGCGGCGTGCCCGCATCCTGGGCTACGATCTTTTTCCCCACGGCGGCGCACTGCGCCAGACCCTGCTTCAATCGCTGGAGGCCATCGATCCTGACGCCTTCGACCGCGTGGCGGCCACCGGCCGCACTTTCCGTGAATTCGTAAACGTGAGCTCCATCCCCGAACCGGAAGCCGTGGAATACGCCTACCGCTTCGTCAAGCCCGCCGACACGGCTTGCCCGGCGGTGGTCTCGGCCGGCGGGGAAACCTTCATGGTGTACGCCCTCAACGGCAACGGCGAGATCGCCAACGTCATCACGGGCAACAAGTGCGCCTCGGGAACCGGCGAGTTTTTCCTGCAGCAGCTGCGCCGCATGGACGTCTCGCTGGAGGAGGCGGCCCGCTGGGCGGCCACCGAGCGTCCCTACCACGTTTCGGGGCGCTGCTCGGTCTTTTGCAAGTCGGACTGCACCCACGCCACCAACAAGGGGGTCCCCAAGAGCAAGGTGACCGCCGGCCTGTGCCTCATGATGGCCAACAAGATCCTGGAACTGCTAAAGAAGATCCCGCGGCGCGACATCATGCTGACCGGCGGCACGGCCCGCAACCAGATGATGGTGCAGTACCTGCAAAAGGAGATCGACAACCTCATCGTGCCCGAAGAGGCGCCCTATTTCGAGGCCCTGGGCGCGGCCCTGTGGGCCCTGGCGCATCCCACGCAGCCTTTTCCCGGCAGGGACCGCCTGCTCAAATCCGAGGCGTCCTCCTTCAACCGCCTGCCGCCCCTGGAAAAAGCCAGCGACATGGTGGAATTCAAGACCATCCCGAAGGGCCGCGTGCGGCCCGGCGACACCTGCCTGCTGGGCCTGGACGTGGGTTCCACCACCACCAAGGCGGTGCTGCTGCGTAGGGACGACGACGCCATTCTGGCCTCGGTCTACCTGCGCACCAACGGAGACCCGGTGGGGGCCTCGCGCCGCTGCTACCGGTCCCTGCTCGAGGAGATCGGGGCGCATGTGAACCCCGCCGACATCGAGATCATCGGCCTGGGGGTCTGCGGCTCGGGCCGACAGATCGCGGGGCTGCACGCCCTGACCGACGGCATCATCAACGAGATCATCGCCCACGCCACGGCGGCCGTGCACTTCGATCCGCAGGTGGACACCATCTTCGAGATCGGCGGCCAGGACGCCAAGTACACCTACATCACCACCGGCGTGCCTTCGGACTACGCCATGAACGAGGCCTGCTCGGCGGGCACCGGCTCGTTCCTGGAGGAGGCCGCCTTCGAGACCCTGGGCGTGCCCATGGAGGAGATCGGCGACATCGCCATGCGGGGCACCGACCCGCCCAACTTCAACGACCAGTGTGCGGCCTTCATCGCCTCGGACATCAAGAACGCCATCCACGAGGGCGTGGCCCACGAGGACATCGTGGCCGGGCTGGTCTACTCCATCTGCATGAACTACGCCAACCGCGTCAAGGGCAACCGCCCGGTGGGCGAGAAGGTCTTCATGCAGGGCGGCGTGTGCTACAACCACGCGGTGCCCCTGGCCATGGCGACGCTGGTGGGAAAACCCATCGTGGTGCCGCCCGAGCCGGGCCTGATGGGCGCCTTCGGCGCGGCCCTGGAGATCAAAAAACGCATCCAAAGCGGGCTCATGGCGGCGCAGCGCTTCGATCTGGAGACCCTGGCCGGGCGCGAGGTGGGCTACGGCAGACCCTTCACCTGCCGCGGCGGCAAAGAGAAATGCGACCGCGGCTGCACCATCGCGGTCATCGAACTGGAGGGCAAAAAGTACCCCTTCGGCGGCGCCTGCAACCGCTACTACAACCTGCGGCGCAACATCCGCTACGACGTCCAGGCCCTGGACCTGGTGCGCCTGCGCCAGCAGCTGGTGTTCGAAAAGTACGGCGCCGGCGAGGTGGCCCCCGGGCGGCGGCGCGGTACGGTGGCGCTGACGCGCAGCTTCCTGGTCAACACCTACTACCCGCTCTACGCCACCTTTTTCCGCGAGATCGGCTTCGAGCCGCTGCTGGCCGGCAGCCCCTCGGCAGAGGGCATGGACCGCCGTGAGGCGGCCTTCTGCTACCCGGCCGAACTGGCCCACGGGTTCTTCTACTCCCTGCTGACCGACGGCCCGCGGCCGGACTTTATCTTCCTGCCGCACTTCAAGGCCGTGCCTTCACTCAACGGCACGGCCAGCTCGCAGCTATGCCCGCTGGTGCAGGGCGAGACCTTCTACCTGCGCTCGACCTTCGCACCGGAGATCGCCCGGCTCGAGCAGCGCGGCACGCGCCTGCTGGCGCCCCTCATGGACCTGACCCACGGCCTGGAGATGGCCCGCGAACCGCTGGTCCGCATCGCCCGGCAGATGGGCGCCTCCCGCCGCGAGGCCGGGCGGGCCGTGGACCGCGCCATCGAACGCCAGCGCGCCCTGTTTTCCGAGATGACGGCCGTGGGCCGCAGCGTGCTGGCCGAACTGGAGAAGGACCCCGAACGCATCGGCGTCGTGATCTTCGCGCGCCCCTACAACGGGTTTGCCGACGAGGCCCACATGGGCATCCCCCACAAGCTGGCCTCGCGCGGCGTGCAGGTCATCCCGCTGGACTTCCTGGACGCCGGCAGCCAGAAGGCCAAGCGCCACATGTACTGGGGCATGGGCCAGCTGATCCTAAAGACCGCCCGGCTGGTGGAGCAGCACCCGCAGCTGTTCGGCACCTACATCACCAACTTCTCCTGCGGACCGGACTCTTTCGTGATCGGGTATTTCCGAAGCATCATGGGGCGCAAACCTTCGCTGACCCTGGAGCTGGACAGCCACACGGCCGACGCCGGGCTGGAAACGCGTATTGAGGCCTTCCTGGACATCGTCAACGCCTATCGTCGGCTGACCGCCCGGCGGAAAAGCGCGCCGGCCGACCGCGGCTTTTCCGCCGCCCGCACGCTCATCGAGGACAACGAGCCGCGGGTAATCACCAGCGACGGCCGCCACCTGTCGCTGTCCGACCCCGCGGTGACGCTGCTGTTTCCCTCCATGGGGCGCTACACCAGCGAATCGCTGACGGCCGTTTTCCGTGGCCTGGGCCTCAACGCCGTGGCCCTGCCGCCGCCCGACGAGGCCGTGCTCAAAATCGGCCGTGCCAACACCTCCTGCAAGGAGTGCCTGCCCCTGATCCTGACCACCGGCTCCCTGCTGCACTACGTCTCCAACCGCCGCGAGGGCGAGGTCGTGGTCTATTTTATGCCCACCGGCCTGGGCCCCTGCCGCTTCGGCCAGTATTTCATCTTCATGGAGGACCTCATCGCGCGCCTGGAGATCCCCGACGTGGCCATGCTGTCGCTGTCGGGCGAGGACGGCTACACCGGCCTGGACGAGAGCTTCAGCCGCCGCGGCTGGTGGAGCACCGTGATCTCGGATACCGTCGAGGACATCCGCTCCATGCTGCTGGCCGCCGCCCGCGACCCCGAGTCCGCCATGGCGGTGCTGGAAGACGAGTGGCGCAGAATCCTCAAGACCCTGGAACAGGGCGAATTTGCCGTCATCGAGAAACAGCTGGCCGCAACCGCCGCACGCCTGGCGGACATTGCGCTCAGATGCGATCCAGCGGACGTGCCGCGGGTTACCCTGACGGGCGAGATCTACGTGCGCCGCGACGCCTTTTCGCGCCAGCACCTCACCGATAAACTGGCCCGGCGCGGCTTTGCAGCCATGTGTTCGCCCGTCGGCGAGTGGGTGCGCTACACGGACTACCTGCTGCTCAGGGACCTGTCGCCGACGCCCATCTCCAGGACCGCCAAGCTGGGCGTGATGCTCAAGAAGCACTTCATGGACCGCTATGAGAAGCGCATCAAGGAACTGCTGGCGCGAAGCGGCCTGTTCCGCCCCCACCTGACGGATGTCAAAAAAATCATCAAACACGGCCGGCCGTTCCTCTCGCTGGACCTGTGCGGCGAGGCCATCCTGACCATCGGGGCCTCGCTCAACGAGATCGCCGAGCACTCCTGCGGCGTGATCGCCATCGGCCCCTTCGGCTGCATGCCCAACCGCGTGTCCGAGTCGATCCTCAACGAGGCCATGACCAGCGGCACCAAGCTGTCCGTGGGGCAGCCCCCGGGATCCGTGGCGCGCCTGCTGGACGGCATGGGCGACCTGCCCTTCCTGGCCATCGAAAGCGACGGCTCGCCTTTCCCGCAGACCACCAACGCCAAACTGGAGAGTTTCTGCCTGCGCGCCCGCCGCCTGCACGAGCGCATGCGCGCACAGGGCGTCTACTAAAAATAAATACTTGATTTTTTACGGGAAGAACCGATATAGTAAAAAAGTCTGGCCCCCCGGCGGAAGAAACACGCCGCCGACGCTACGGGCCGCCGAAATCGACATTACTAAAACGAGGAAAGCCCCATGAAAACGCTTTCAGCGGCGAGACGCCCGGCCCTGTGGGCCGCCTTACTGGCCAGTCTGATGATTGCCTCCATGCTCTCCGTGATCTCCGGCTGCGACATCGGCGGGTGCAACTGCGACGACGACATCGACGATCTCATCGCCGCCAAGGGACAGCCCGATACTTTCGACATCCTCGATTCCACAGCCAAAAGCGTCTACACGCTGATCTACACCGACAAACTCACCGACCAGCAGATCGCCAACGGCGTCGAGGCCTACCGCTACGAGTACCGGTTCGAGTGGGGCGACGATCTGGAGGAGTGCTGCACCAAGACCGTCACCAAGACGCTGATCAGTGAAAGCGACACCGGCACCGACACCGGCATCGAAACCGACACGCAGACGGATACCGACACGCTCACCGACACCGGTACCGACACGGGTACCGGCACCGACACGGATACCGACACCGAGGGGACGGCCAGCGACACCGAATAGCCCGGGGACGGACAAGAGCGTGAACTGAAAGCCCATCCAGGGGGATGCCCGTTCAGGCGGCCATCCCTATTTTACTGCCCGCTCTGCCAGGCCGGGGTGGGCTGTACCCAGCGGTTGCGCTGCCCGTCGTAAAACCATTTGTCGGGAAAGCCGCGCCTCCTGGTGAAAACCGGGTTTTCGGCCCACCCCAGCAGTTCCTCATAGGCGTGGTGGATCCGGCGAAAGACCGCGGCGTCCCCGCCGGCATCGGGGTGGTGCGCCTTGGCCTGTCGGCGGTAGGCACTTTTGATGAGCTTTTTAAGCTCCGGTGTGTCCAGTGAGGCGCTGTTGAGTTTCAGGCAGGCCAGGGCACTGCCGGCTACGGCCGGGCGGCTGATCACCACCGGCCGAATGGCCTCGCCGCCGCCGCGGCGGGCCATGTCCAGCAGGAAACTGGAGGCCAGGTAGCGCCGCCGGGTGCGGTTCTTCTCGGCCCACCAGGCTTTTCCCAGCCGGTTGGCCATTCGGGCAAAGTCCTCGGCGGGCGTCGCGTCCCGGCGGCGGGCATGGATAAAGCTGTGGATGTACCAGCTGTCACTGGTCATGATGTCCAGGATGATCACATCCCCGGTAAAGTAGAAGGTGGCGTAGCGTGTGTTGAGCGCCCGCAGCAGCCCGGTGCGCAGGTTGAGCTGGTAGCGCAGCCGCTGGCGGCAGGCCACCGAGCAGTACCGCCGCCGGGCGGTGTCCAGGGACGTGCCGCACGACAGGCACCGCCGCAGGGGCGACGCCACGCGCTGCAGGGCGCACTTTCTTTCCGAGGCCGTAGACATGTCCGCGAATATACCAGTTTCGCTGTTTTTTTAAAAGCCGTGCAAAAACCCTTGACAGTCCTGCGGATTTCTTCGATGAAAGGCGGCAGGTTCCTGGAAACCTTTCCCTCCTGCCCGAAAGGAGCCGTTGAACAGATGGTTGAATCGACCCGATGGACCGCCCTCGTGATGCTGGCCGCGCTGCTGGCCGCCGCCGGGTGCGCCGTCACCCCCGAGCGCAAACCGGCCAAGGCCGAAGACCTCACCATTCGCGAGGTCTGGCAGGTGCCCGGCCTCACCAAGGACCAGCTTTTCGACGCCGCCAACCGCTGGGTGCGCACCGCTTTCGACGACGACGTCGATATCATCCAGTATGCCAACCGGCGCCGGGGAATCGTGGTGGGAAAGACCTTCATCCCCTATCAGCGGCCCAACGCCGTGGGCCTGCGCGAAAAGTACGACCTGCGCTTCACCATTGTCGTGGAGGTCAAAGAGGGAAAAGTTCGTACAACCTTCACCGACCTGCACCTGTTCTCGCTCAACGAGATGGGAACCATCTATGAATCCGATCTGAAGATCATCCGCAACCGCCTCAACCGCCGGGTCGAGGCCTGGATCGCGTCGCTGAGCGGCGACAAGAAACAGGAAGACTGGTAGGGAGCCGGACATGGTTCGCGCCCTGATCGTCGACGACTCCCCCATCCAGCGCCGCCTGATCGCACGCATGCTCTCCGCCCACGGGGACATCGAGGTGGTCGGCAGCGCCGCCGACCCTTTCGAGGCCCGTGAGGGCATCATCAGACTGATGCCGGACGTCCTCACGCTGGACATCCACATGCCGCGCATGGACGGCCTGTCGTTCCTGCGCCAGCTCATGAGGCACCACCCCCTGCCGGTGGTCGTTTTCAGCGCCTTCACCCCGCGTGACAGCGAACTGGCCCTCAAGGCCATGGATCTGGGCGCCATGGAGGTGCTCTGCAAGGCCGAGGGGCCGGACCAGGCGCGCGCCACTTTTGAACGCCTGGCCGACGCCGTGCACGCCGCGGGCCGCGTCCGCCTGAAGCGTCCGCGGCAGGCGTCCCGAGCGGCCCGACAAGGCCCCCGATGCGGCGTGGCCGCGGCGCTGCGGTCCCGCACCAGTGCACGGGTGATCGCCATCGGCGCCTCCACCGGCGGCACCCAGGCGCTGCAGAAGGTGCTGTGCGAAATGCCCGCCGACGCCCCCCCGATCCTGGTGGTGCAGCACATGCCGGCCCACTTCACAGCCTCCTTCGCAAAGCGCCTGGACGGGCTGTGCGCCCTGACCGTGCGCGAGGCGCAACACGGCGATGCCCCAACCCCGGGTCTGGCCCTCATCGCCCCCGGTGACTTCCACATGACCCTGGATAAACGCAACGGCGCCTGGGCCGTGTCCCTGCACCGGGGCCCGCGGGTGAACTTCCAGCGCCCGGCGGCCGACGTGCTGTTCCGCTCCGTGGCCGAGGTGGCCGGGTCGGCGGCCGTGGGCGTGCTGCTGACGGGCATGGGCAAAGACGGCGCCGAAGGGCTGCTGGCCATGCGGCAGAAGGGCGCCTTTACCATCGCCCAGGACGAGCACAGCTGCGTGGTTTTCGGCATGCCCCGCGAGGCCATCCGGCTGGGCGCCGCGGCCACCGTGCAGCCACTGGAGCGTATCGCCCACAGCATTCTTACCCCGCCGCCCCGCAACTGAAAAGGACCGACACCCGTGGACCGACCGCTCCCCGCCCCCCCTCTGCGACTGGCCTGGCTGATGTGGGGACTGGGCGCCCTGTTCTACCTGATGGCATTCTTCCAGCGCGTGGCGCCGGCCGTCATTACCGCCGAGCTGATGCGGGACTTCGGCATCAGCGCGACGGCCCTTGGCAACCTGTCGGCCTTTTACTTCTACACCTACGTGGCCATGCAGATCCCCACCGGCATCCTTGCCGACCGCTGGGGACCGCGGCGGCTGCTCTCGCTGGGCGCCCTGCTGGCCGGCATCGGCACGGCCCTGTTCGCCCTGGCGCCGGGCATCGCCACCGCCGGCGCCGGTCGCCTGATCATCGGCGGTTCGGTGGCCGTAGCCTACGTGGGGGTGCTGAAGCTTTCCAACAACTGGTTTGCGCCGCGCTGGTTCGCCATGGCCTCGGGAATGGCCCTGTTCTGCGGGATCATCGGCGCGGTCTCGGCCGGAACGCCGCTGCGCCTGCTGGTGGACCGCTTCGGCTGGCGCAGCGTGCTGATGCTCTCGGCCCTGGTGACCTTCGCCATAGCGGCGGCCATCTGGCTGCTGGTGCGCGATTACCCCCACCAGAAGGGCTACCGCGACCCGGCCCCGGCGGCTGTCGCCGACGGCGGCAATCCCGGTATTGCGGCGGGCATCGTCCAGGTGCTGCGCTACGCCAACACCTGGCTGCTGTTCATCATCCCCGGCGGCATCGTGGGCTGTGTGCTGACCTTCTCGGGGCTGTGGGGCATTCCCTACCTGACAACCCACTATGGCCTGTCGCCCGCCAGGGCGGCCGCCCTGAATTCGGCCCTGCTGGTGGCCTGGGCCGGTGCGGGCCCGCTCTTCGGCTGGTTCTCGGACCGCCTGGGGCGTCGCAAGCCGCTGTACATCGCCGGCTGCGGGGTGTCGCTGGCAGGCTGGGTTGTGACCCTGTTCTGCACACGCCTGCCCATCCCGGCGCTGACGGCCGTGCTGCTGGTGACGGGTTTTGCCTCGGGCTGCATGATCCTCAGCTTCGCCTTCGCCAAGGAGTCGGTGCCCGCCCACCTGGCCGGCACGGTCTCGGGCGTCATCAACATGGGGATTATGGCAGGCCCCATGCTGCTGCAGCCCGTGGTGGGCTGGATCCTGGACCACCACTGGCAGGGGCAGGTGGCCGACGGCGTGCGGCTGTACAGCCTCCAGGCCTACCGGGCCGGTTTCGTGCTGATGATCGCCTGGCTGGCGCTGTCCTTCGTGCTGATCTTCTTCACCCGCGAAACCCGCTGCCGCCAGTCGGCCTGAAGGCCGTCCCCTCTTTCCCACGGGAACCGGCCGGCGCCGCGCCAAGCGCGCGTTTGCCGAAAGGCTGCCAAAGCGCTTCGGGGCGCATCTCCCCTCCTGAATATCCATCCTTGCAAGCGGCAGGCACTCTAGGCTATAAAAAGTGCGTTTGAGCGCGAGGGGACCGGCTCCTCGGCAGCAGTGGCGCACCTTAACGAAAGGAGGGGCAAGATGGGCAAGAAGAAGATCAAAGACAAACGCCTGGATCGCAGGACTTTCCTCAAGGTCACCGGCGCCGCCGGCGTGGGCGTGGCCGCTTCGACTTTCGGCGTGCCCTTGCTGCTAAGGGCCGCTCCGGAGCCCATCCGGATCGGGTCCGTTCAGCCGGCCACCGGCCCGCTGGCCGTCATCGGCGTGGGCCAGCGCCGGGGCAACCAGCTGGCCGTAGACTACATCAACGCCAACGGCGGCATCAAATCCATGGGCGGCGCCAAACTCGAACTGCTGCTGGGCGACAGCGAGAGCAAACCCGAGGTGGGCCGCTCGGAGGCCGACCGCCTCATCCGCGAGGGCGCCGTGGTGATGACCGGCCCCTTCCAAAGCGGCGTGGCCCTGGCCATATCCACCCTGTGCGAGCAGCGCCAGGTGCCCTTCGTCATGGACGTGGCCGCCCTGGACAAGATCACCGCCAAGGGGCACAAGTACACCTTCCGCGTCTTCATCACCGTCACGGGTCTGCTCAACGGCGCCGTCAAGTACCTCAAGATGGTCACCGAAACGAAGAAGGCCATGCCCAAGCGCGCCGTGGTAACCAACACCGCCGACGCCTTCGGCAAGGGCATGAGCGGCGGGTTCATCAAGTTCCTGAAAAAATCCGGCCTGCCCATCGAGATCGTCGACCGCGTACAGTACCCGCTGGGCATCCACGACCTGTCCGCCGAGGTCTCGCGCATCAAGGCCGCCAAGCCCGATATCCTCTTCCCGGTATCGCGGCCCGGCGACGGCATCATCCTGACCCGCGAGCTCTACAAGCAGCGCGTCGAGCTGATGGGCATCTACGGCCCGGGCTCCCCCGGCTGGTACGAGCCGGACGTCATCAAGGACCTGGGCAAGCTGATCTACTACGTGATGATCAACGTGCCCTGGATCAACCCCAACAGCAAGGTCTACCAGCAGGCCAACGCGGCTTTCCTCAAGGCCTACAAGAAGTACCTGGACACCAACAGCGCCTATGCCTACACCGGCGTGCTGGTGATCGCCGACGCCCTGGAGCGCGCCGGCTCCACCGACCCGGACAAGATCGTGGCCGCCCTGAAAAAAACCCATTTCGCCAATCACCCCGTGGTAGGCGGCCCGGTGGTCTTCGACGAAAAGGGCGACAACACCGGGGCCCTGACGGCGCTCATCCAGGTCCAGCCCGACCCGGACCTGCTCAAGCGCGTCAAGATCGTGGCCCCCAAACAGTTCGCCCAGTCGGACGAGATCGTCTTCCCGGCGCCCCAGCTCTGGAAACGCTGATCGCCCATGGATCTGTCCCACGTCGTCCAACTGGTCATCCAGGGGATTCTCTCGGGGGGAGTCTACGGCCTCATCGCCGTGGGCCTCTCCCTGATCTTCGGGGTGATGGGCATCATCAACTTCGCCCACGGCCAGATGATGGTCATGGGTATGTATGTCTCCTACTGGATCTTCGTGCTCCTGGGCATCGACCCCTACCTGTCGCTGGCGGCGGTGGCGGCCGCAATATTCGTGCTGGGCTACTTCATCCAGGCCTCGGTGGTCAACCGCATCCTGGATTACCCCGAGGCCATGCAGGTGCTTCCGTTGGTGGCCGTGGGGCTTGTGCTGGAAAACACCGCCCTGCTGCTGTGGGGACCGGACCACCGCAGCCCCCAGACCGCGCTCAGCCTCGAGACCACCTGGATCGGGCCGATAATGATCGATGACTCGCGCCTGATCGCCTTTGCGCTGGCCATCCTGATCACCGTGGCCATCTTCGTGTTCCTGAAGAAAACCGACACCGGCAAGCGCATCCGCGCCGCGTCCGACAACCGCATGGGCGCCCTGTTGGTGGGCATCAACGTCAACCGCATCAACAATGCCGCCTTCGGCCTGGGCGCCGCCGCCACCGGCGCCGCCGGGGCCCTGCTGCTGCCCCTGATGCCGGTCTCTCCGAACATGGGCCATGATTTTACCCTGACAGCCTTCATCGTGGTGATCCTGGGCGGCATGGGCAACCTCATGGGCGCCCTGGTGGGCGGCCTGATCCTGGGCGTGGCCGAGTCGACCTCCACGCTCTTTCTGCCGGCCACCCTCAAGCAGGTGGTCAGCTTCTCCATCCTGATCGTCATCATGCTCTTCCGGCCCCAGGGCCTCTTCGGGGGGAAGAAATGAGCCGCAAGGCCCTCTTCCTGGCGGCGCTGTTCGCCGTGCTGATGCTTCTTCCGCTGGTGCTGGGCAACTACGTCCTGGGCATCTTCGTGATGATCTACTTCTGGGCCTACGTGGGGCAGTCCTGGAACGTGCTCACGGGCTACACCGGCCACATCTCCCTGGGCCACGCCCTGTACCTGGGCATCGGGGCCTACGCCACCACCTTCCTGGCCCAGCACTACGGCTTGACGCCCTGGGTGGGCATGTTCATCGCGGGGGCGCTGGCCGCCGTGATCGGCCTGTTCGTCGGTTTCCTGGGCTTCCGCTTCGGCATGCGCGGGGTCTACTTCGTTATCCTGACCATCGCCTTCG
>JAMOVG010000115.1 GCA_027061725.1 Desulfobacteraceae bacterium | reverse complement strand
TACGTCCCGCAGTACGGCATCAGCGCCCGCTTCCTCCAACAGGTCAGCGGGCGTCAGGATACGCTGCTTGGCTTCGGCGATTCGCCGCTGCAGCTCAGAGGCCCCGAAGGGCAATGTTTTTCTTCGTCGGCGCAGCGCCGCGACGGCCTCTTTCACCCACAGGCGCTGTTCGTGCTCGTCGATCAACTGGCGGCCCCTGTCTTCAAGCAGCTGCATGCAGAAACCGTGAAAGGTGGCCACCAGCGGCATGCGCAGGTCTTTTCCCACCAGCAGCCGGAGGCGCTCGCGCATCTCCTCGGCCGCCCGGTTGGTGAACGTCAGGGCGAGCATACCGTCCGGTGGCACCGCTTTGGCCCTCATCAGGAAAGCAATTTTGCGGGTCAGGGTGCGGGTTTTGCCGGTGCCGGGACCGGCCACAATCAGCAGGTACCCTCTGCTGATGCGGGCCGCTTCGCGCTGGGCACTGTTGAGCCCCTCCAGCGGGTCTTCGGTTGGAGTGTCGGCGTGCGCCGGGGCCTCACGCACGGCTTTTCTTTTTTTCGCCGCCGGCCTGTAGGAATCCCGGGGGCGGGGTTTTTTGCGTTTCGCAGGGGAAGGTTTTTCGACCCAGCCGCTGCCGGCGAACAGGGAATGCTGCCCCATGAGCCGGTCGCGTTCGTGGTCTGCAAAGATGCGGATACGGCCGAACTCGCCGTCGAATCCGGGCGCAATGTCAATGCGTCCATCACGCATGCGTTTTATGGCCTCGGCCAGCAGCGGTATTCCGGCGCGGGCAATATCCTCGGTGGGCTTGAGGTGTAAAATTTCGAACTCGCTGCCCAGTTTCGAAAGTGCCCGCTGATACCACTGCCCCACTTTCTTGGTGGCCGGACCCACCCGGAAAATCTCGGACAGGATGTCGCTGAGCGGAACCAGGCTGTAATAGGGTCTGGCCCGCACCGGACGGTGATCGGGTCGGCGATCGGCCAGCGCCATCACCCGGTTGAGCACCCCGCGGGTCAGCGGTTTGCCGCACACGGGACATTTTCCCCGCGCGGCCGCGGTTTGCTCCGGGCTCCAGCAGATGCCGCACTTGCGGTGGCCGTCGTAGTGGTACTTGCCCTCTTCGGCGAAGAACTCGAAAGTTCCCAGAAAACCGTCCGATTTCTGCGAAGACAGTGCCTGGCGGATGGCGAAATAGTCCAGCCGGGTGTCGAACCAGTTGGCCTCCCGGCCCAGTTTGGCAGCCGAGTGGGCATCGGAATTGGAAACCAGGGTAAACCGCTCCAGGTCCGAAACCATCCAGTTCATGGCCGGATCCGACGAAAGGCCGGTCTCCACGGCGAAGATGTGCCCGCTGAGGTCTTCGAAGCACTCCTCGATGGAATCAAAACCCGATTTGGAACCCAGCAGCGAAAACCAGGGGGTCCAGATGTGGGCCGGAATCAGGTAGGCCGCCTCGGATATTTCCAGCACGATCTCCAGCAGGTCTCGCGCGTCCAGCCCCAGGATGGGACGACCGTCCGAGGAAATGTTGCCGATGCGCGAAAGACGGCTGTTGAAGCGCTCGCAAGTCTCCAGATCGGGCATCAGTACGAGATTGTGGTTTTTCCGCACCCGCCCGTTCTTTTTGTATATATTGCTGATTTCACAGGTCAGCATGAAGCGGACCTCTCCGGGCGGTGACACCGCCAGGCGCTCTTCACAACTTTTTTGGACTTCGTCCCGGAGCCGGAAAAGGCCGTCCTCGGCCGGCGTTAGTTTTTCCTTCAGTTCGGCAAACCAGCCGGGATGGGTGAAATCCCCGGTTCCCACCACGGTGATGCCCTTGAGACGGGCGGCACTGTATAGACTCTCCAGATCCAGGCTCTTGGACGTCGCGCGCGAAAACTTGGAGTGAACGTGCAGGTCGGCGATAAATCTCATTAAATTCCTGTAATTATCTATACGTTAGGTTCATTATTCCCTTGTTTCCATCATCAAAACAAGGTATAATAAAATGTTATGCTGCAAAAATAAAGGAAACCAATCCCATGGGATTACGCTCATCTACCGTATCGCTGACGCGATACAAGGTAAACGGAAAATTTGAGGGTTCGGTCACCGAAGCGGTTTTAAAGGGGCTGCGTTCCTTCTGCATCACGGACATTGACGAAGACGACACGGAAAAAAGCGTCGGCTGGACCTCGTGGGAAACCCCTTACCAGCCCGATTTCAGCGGCTCATCGTTCATGCTCGGTACCTACATGGTCTTTTCCATGCGCATCGACAAAAAGACCCTGCCGCCCAAAACCATCAACAAGCACTACACCCTGGCCATGGAAAAAAAACTGGCCGAAGACGGCCGGGCGTTCCTTTCGGGAAATGAAAAAAAACTGCTCAAGGAATCTGTTGTTCAATTATTGAACAAACGAATTCCCGCGACCCCCAATGTCTACGACATCGTGTGGAGTTACGAAGATTCGCGGCTGTGGTTTTTCTCCAACCTCAAGGCCGCCAACGAGGAACTGGAATCCCTGTTCCTGAAATCATTTCAACTGTCGCTGATCCGTATTTTCCCGTACACCGGGGCGTACCTGCTTTCGAACCTCACAGACCCGGAAAAAGACACGCTGGCGACACTTACCCCCACACTGTTCAGGAAATAGACCATGCTCGATCTGGCCCTGGCGTATACCCGCTACCGCTTCCTGGGAAACGAGTTTCTGACCTGGTTGTGGTATCTCGTCGAAAACGACAAATACACCCCCGCGGCGCACGGCGGCGATGGAAACGCCGATGCGCCCGCGTCCCTTCAGGTCGGCAACCGCCTGGTGCTGGAAAACCGCCAGCAGGAAGGTCTGGAGACCATCACCATCAAGGGAGACGACGCCGGCCTGGAAGAAGGCATCCTGGCCTTGCGTAAGGGTGCGCTGGTCAGCGAAATCAATCTTAAATACACCCTGGGACCCCAGCAGTGGACCTTTACCCTCAAGGGGGAGAGCCTCAACGTGAGCAATCTCAAGTTTCCTGAACCGACTCTCGTGGAAACCCGGCAGGACCTGGAGGCCGCCACGCTGGACCGCATATTCATGACCGAAAAAGTCGTGGACCTGATCGAAGACCTTTACACCCGTTTCGTCAAGCAGCGGCTTTCCCCCCGATGGGAAAGCGAAGTCCTCGCGGATATTCGCCAATGGATCTATTCCGGCACGTGAGAATCTTCCAGGCCGAATCCGCGTCTTCTTGTTGACAGCCTTGACAATGGATTTACGATAACCGGGCGGTTATTGACAATTCCCCGGCGACGGTTACAAACGGGGGGGATATCATTTGCCAACGCCCATTTTTCCGTCAATCCATATTGTTCTTTTTTCCATTGAATTCAAATTTTTAAAAAGTTGTTAGCGTTATACACAACCTTTCATCTTCATCTTTTAAGATAATTATTAAAAAAGAAGAAGGGACAACAATGGATATTATTATCAACAGGGATTTGTTTCAGGATATCCTCGGAAAAGTCCAGGGCCTGACCGGACGCAAAAGCAACCTTGCCATCACATCGTGCGTTTTTCTAAAGACAACGGCGGAGGGTTTCTTTATCGCCGTGACCAACCTGGAAACCGGGTACGAGGGTCAGTTTCCGGCTACGGTCCAAAAAGAGGGCGCCATCGCAGTCAACTCCAAGAAGCTTTATGAAATCGTGAGGGAGTATCCCGGCGAGGAGATAAGGCTGCACGAAATCGAGAACTACTGGATCGAAATCGGGCACGAGAAGATTCTGTTTCACATCGTGGGCATGAACCCGGAAGATTTTCCCGAGAGTCCCCACATCGGCAATATCCGCTATTTCGAGATGCCGTCTCTGACGCTCAAGAACATGATCGACCGTTCGGTGGTGATCGGGCCGGCATCGGATGAGAAGAGGGCCCATATCACGGGTGTTCTGCTGGAAAAGATCGCCGATGGAAACGGCGGCATCCGCATGGTGTCGACGGACGGCAGCCGCCTTTCCATTGTGGATCACCTCTTCGAAAACCCCACCGAGGCGGTCATCGGCGACGGCGTCCTGGTGCCCAAGCGGGAACTGGTGGAGGTGGGGAAATTTCTTGATGACGACGGCGTCGTCGAAGTGGGTCTCAAGGACAACCACATCGTTTTTAAAAAGAAAGACGAAACCATCATCGTTCGACTGTTAGAGGGCGAATTTCCGGACTACACGGCCATCATGAACATGATGGGCGGCCATGAAATCCGGCTCAACCGGCAGCTTTTCCTGAACATGCTGCGGCGGATGTCCATCGTCTCATCGGAAAACTACCGCAGCGTGGTTTTCCATTTCACCGACGGCCAGCTCACCATCAACTCGACCAACCCGGACATCGGTGAATCCAAGGAGGAGATGCAGATCGACTTTGCCGGCGACGCCATTGAGGTCGCCTTCAATCCGCGCTTTTTCATAGACGCGCTCAGCGTCATTGAAGAAGAGGATATCGTTCTGAGGATCCGCAATGCGGAAAACCCCTGCTTCGTCCAGGGGGCCGAGGACAAGAGTTTTCTGAGCGTGGTCATGCCCATGCGCATCTGAAGCATCGGTTTTTACGAAAAAAAGGCTGTCTCGAAAACCGGTCTCCGGGATCGGAAAAGGGGCTCGCGAAACCAACGCAAGGCGAAAGAGGATAAACGCAATGCCGGACCAGACTTACAACGAAGACAATATTAAAATTCTAGAGGGACTCGAGGCGGTACGTAAAAGGCCTTCCATGTACATTGGAAACGTGGACGTGGAGGGACTTCACCACTTGGTCTACGAAGTCGTCGACAACAGTATTGACGAGGCCATGGCGGGCTATTGCGATCTCATCCAGGTGACCATTCACACCGACGACAGCATCAGTGTGGAAGACAACGGCCGCGGGATACCGGTCGGCATCCACAAGAAAGAGAAGGTCCCGGCCGTAGAGGTGGTCATGACCAGGCTGCATGCCGGCGGAAAATTCGACGATCACTCGTACAAGGTTTCCGGCGGCCTTCACGGCGTCGGCGTGTCGGTGGTCAACGCCTTGTCCTCGTTTCTGGAAGTCGAGATCTACTCGGATGGACGCGTCTACCGTCAGACTTACGAAAGGGGAAAGAAGACCAGTGAACTGGAGGTGATCGGAAAGACCCGCAAGAGGGGCACCAAGGTTCATTTTGTGCCGGACGCCGAGATTTTCAACACCGTCCATTACAATTACAACATCCTCTCCCGGCGTCTGAGGGAACTGGCCTTTCTCAACCGCGGGGTGCGTATTAAGATCGAGGATGAGCGATCCGACCGCAAGGACGAGTTTTTCTACAAGGGCGGTATCGTTTCCTTCGTGGAATACCTCAACCGCCACCACAACGTGCTGCACAAGCCCATTTACGTGGAGGGTATGCGCAACGACGTGGCCATCGAAGTCGCCATCCAGTACAATGATACCTACAAGGAAAAGATCTTCTCTTTTGCCAACAACATCAATACCGTAGAGGGTGGATTTCACCTCAGCGGATTCAAGGCCGCCCTTACCCGCAGCATCAATGCTTACGCCAGCAACGGCAATCTGCCCAAGAACATGCAGGTCAAGATCGGCGGGGACGATGTCCGCGAGGGGCTGACGGCCATCATCAGCGTTCGGATCAAGTCTCCGCAGTTCGAGGGGCAGACCAAGACCAAGCTGGGAAACAGCGAGGTGAAGGGGCTCGTCGAGTCGCTGATGAACGAGAAGCTGAGTATTTTTTTCGAGGAAAACCCCTCGGTTGCCAGGAAGATCATTGGCAAGGCGGTGGAAGCGTCGCGTGCACGGGACGCCGCCCGGCGGGCCCGTGACCTGGCGCGTAACAAGGGCGCCCTGATGGATTCCACCCTGCCCGGTAAGCTGGCCGAATGTCAGCTTACCGATCCCTCGCAGCGTGAGCTGTTTCTGGTGGAGGGGGATTCGGCCGGTGGGTCTGCCAAGCAGGGAAGGGACCGCAAGTTCCAGGCCATCCTCCCGCTGAAGGGCAAGATTCTCAACGTCGAAAAGGCGCGTTTCGACAAGATTCTCAAAAGCGAGGAGATCAAGAACATTATCACCGCGCTGGGAACCGGTGTCGGCAAGGAAGAGTACAGCGTAGAGAACATCCGTTATCACAAGGTCATCATTATGACCGACGCCGACGTGGACGGATCCCATATCCGAACTCTGTTGTTGACATTCTTCTACCGACAGATGCCGGAAATCGTCGACCGCGGCTATCTGTACATCGCGCAGCCGCCGCTTTACCGGGTGGGCAAGGGCAAAAAGGCGCTTTATCTCAAGGACGACAGCCAGCTCAACGAATACGTCATCAAGCGTGTCTGCGAGAAAAAGACCATCAAGATCGATGACCAGAACCAGCTGGCCGAGCACCAGATGTTCCTGCTGATCAATCAGCTTTCCGAGCATTTCAACATCATGTCGCAATTCGAACGGCGTGGAATTTCGGCCGAACTGGTCGAATTGCTGGTCAAAGAACGCATCGACAGCCTCGCCTACCTGCGAAACAGGGAAAAAATGGAGGCGCTGGCGCAGGTTCTTTCCGAACACGGATTCCATGTGAGCGAACCGCTGTGGCGCGAGGACCGGCGTATCTTCGAACTGGAGGTGCTGCCGGCCGTTCAGGAGGGAATTTCGGGAGACGCCATGGAAATGGCGGTTCAAAAAATCAACATTGGACGGAGCTTTGTTTTTTCGGAAGAATTTCAAAGACTGTTGGATATCGACCGCAAGATCCAGAAATACCGCGGAAAACGTTTCAGTGTGTACAACCGCAGAAAAGAAGGCCAACCCACGGTTTTTGAAGACCGCCGCGGACTGCTCGAACACCTGATGGAAGAGGGCAAAAAGGGCATTGAGATCCAGCGTTACAAGGGTCTCGGCGAGATGAATCCGGACCAGCTTTGGGAGACCACCATGAACCCGGAAAAAAGAACGTTGCTGCAGGTGCGGGTAGAGGATGCGGTGGTGACCGACGAGATATTCACCATTCTGATGGGTGAAGAAGTCGAACCGCGGCGCGAATTCATCCAGAACAACGCCCTCGAAGTCAGCACCCTGGACATATGAGCGGCGCGTTTCAGGGCTCTAAGGTGAACTGTGCCCCCTGGGACAAGTAACGGGACCAGGATTCTGTTTCCACAATGCAACCCGAAAAATTTATGCTCCACCGGTGCGCAGGATAGGAATATCGCTAATAAAAATCCATAAAGTGACGATTTAGAAAAAAGAGAATCGCAAAAAAAACGAGAAAGACAAGGAGCATGCATGAATTTTACGTCACTGGCGGAGAATCTCGGACTGGAAACAGATGAATTCGGAGAACTCGTCGATCTGTTTGTGGAAACCGGTTCACCTCAGGTGGAAGAACTGCGCGAGGCCCTCAAGACCGGCGACGGGGAACAAATTCGCAGGCTGGCCCATTCCCTCAAGGGGGCATCGGGGAACCTGGGATTGATGGATATATCCCGGGAGGCCAGGACGATCGAAACGCTGAGTGATGCCGGAAATTTCGAAGCGGTCGGCGAGGCCATCGAAAAAATTGACAAACTGATGGAAAAACTGCGTGCGATGCAATACTAAACCACGAAGCGGGTCACGGAATCCGTGCGCACAAGAGCCCGAGCATCCCCTCTCCGAACCGAATTATTCTGCCTGCATTCGAAAATCTGTCTTCCCGGCGACTGAAATGATTTCCTGAAATCAGCTCGGGTGTCAAGCGTGGCCTGCACGTCCGGGGAACATTTCCTTTTCTGCTGACGGCAATCATTGGGTATGCGTAAAAAAAATTATCCTGTACTGGTGGTCGAAGACGATCCGGTAACCCGCCGTTTGATATGCAAAACTGTCGGTGGAGCGGGGTATGACACCGCCGAAGCCGAAAATGGAAAAATCGCGCAGGAGATCCTGAAAAATTCGTGTTTTCCCATCGTCGTCACCGACCTGATGATGCCGGAGATGGATGGGCTGGAACTGTGCCGATGGATCCGCAGCCAGAGAAATGCGCACTATATTTACATCGTCGTGCTGACGGCCAGAGATTCCACCGAAGACGTACTCAAGGGGTTTGAGACCGGCGTCGACGATTACCTCACGAAGCCTTTCAACCACGCCGAACTGCTGGCACGCATCAACACGGGCATGCGCATCATCGGCCTGGAAAGATCGCTGAAACAGGCCTACCGCGAAATCAAGGCGCTCTCTATCATCGATTCCGTGACCGGTTGCTACAATCGCCGGTACCTGGAGGAAAAACTGCCCGCAGAAATCAAGAGAGCCCAGCGTTACGGCCGGGATCTCTCCATTGTGATGTGTGATCTGGACCATTTCAAGATGATAAACGACACTTACGGCCATCAGGTCGGGGATATGGTGCTGCACGCCTTTGCCAGTCGGGTTCAGAATGTCATCCGCAAAGACATCGACTGGATGGCGCGTTACGGTGGAGAAGAATTTCTGATCGTCCTTCCGGAAACCAATGTTGAAAACGCCGCCAAAAAAGCGGACATGCTCCGGCGCATGATTGCCGAAAATCGCATCGGCGTTTCCGAAAGAGATCAGATTTTCATAACGGTCAGTTTTGGTGTGAGCGGCCTTTCGGGAAAAATCGGCTGCGAAAATGTTGTCGCCTCGGAGCTCATCGGCGATGCCGATGCGTGTTTGTACCGTGCCAAGACGGCGGGAAGAAATTGTGTCATCAAAGCCTCTTAAGCCGGAGAGCCGCGGTATTGCGGGCGGAAAAGCGTTCTTTCGTTTCAGAAAAACGTCCGGATCAGTGGGGAAGTCACGGCATTAGACAGCACCCCGTGAACGATGGACGGAGCCAGGAAAGCTTTCAACTTGAATATGCCCGGATCGCAAAACCAATCGAGCCCCATGAAGCTCAGCAGGCTCACGCTGAGGTTTACGGGAAAAGATGCCGAGCTCGAGCAGACCTTCCTGGACGAGTATTACCAGGCCGGTTTGAAACAGATCCGGTTGGCCCTGCTGATGGCTGTTTTTTTTTACGGCATATTCGGTTTGCTGGATGCCGTGCTGGTCCCGCAGAAAAAGCATATTCTGTGGCTGATCCGATACGCCGTCGAGTGCCCCCTGCTTTTCGCCGCGTTTCTCTTCAGTTATTCGCCGCAGTTTAAAAAATTCTTTCAACCTTGCTTTTTTGTCGTGATCGTCGTCGGCGGCATCGGCATCGTGGCGATGATCGTGATTGCGCCACCGCCGGCTACATTCTCCTACTACGCCGGCCTGATTCTCATCTTCATGTTCGGATACACCTTTCTACGGGCCCGTTTCATCTGGGCGACCGCCGCCGGTTGGGTGATCGTACTCTTCTACGAGTTTGCCGCCGTCTTTCTTAGCCATACCCCGGTTTCCATCCTGATCAACAATAATTTTTTCTTCATCAGCGCCAATCTTATCGGAATGTTCGCCTGTTATTCCATCGAATATTACGCCCGGCGCGACTTTTATATGGCACTGCTGCTGTCCAAGGAGCGTGAAAAGGTGCGGCAGATCAACCGCGACCTCGAAAACCGGGTCCGTCAGCGAACCCGCCAGCTGGTCAAGACCAACGAGGAACTGGTCAGGGAGATCGAGGCCAACCGGCGTGCCGAGGAAGAAAAGATGCGTCTCCAGATCCAGCTCCAGCAGGCGCAGAAAATGGAGGCGATTGGTACCTTGGCAGGTGGTATCGCACATGATTTCAATAATATATTGGCAGCTATCATGGGATACACGGAAATGACCCTGCTGCGCCAGCCGGTGCTTGGTGATAACGAAACGCGGCAGAACCTGGACAAGATACTCAAGGCCAGCCAGCGTGCCAAGGACCTGGTCAACCAGATCCTGACCTTCAGCCGACAGCGCCAGCAGGAAGTCAGCACGGTTTCCGTGGGCCCCATTATCAAAGAAGGCCTTTCCCTGCTGCGGGCCTCACTTCCCAGGCAGATCGAAATCGTGCGCGAAATCGCCACGGAACTGGACACCATCAATGCGGACCCGACCCAGATCCACCAGATCCTGATGAACCTGTGCACCAATGCCGCCCACGCCATGGAGGACAGCGGCGGTACGCTGACCGTTCGGCTGGAGAACGTCAGCGTGCGGCTCGGGGACGAATACCACAAGGCCGGCGTTACTGCCGGGAATTATGTTCAATTGACGGTGCAGGATACGGGCCACGGAATCGACGAACACATCATCGAGCGCATATTCGACCCCTATTTCACCACCAAGAAGCCCGGCAAGGGAACCGGTATGGGGCTGGCCGTGATCCACGGCATTGTAAAGAGCTACAACGGGGCTATTACCGTCAGGAGCAACAGCGGCGAGGGAACCCGTTTCGACGTGTTTTTTCCGGTGGCAGAGAACGCCCCGCAGGAAAGAAAAGAAAGAGAAGAGCCGCCTCCCATGGGAAAGGCCAATATACTGTATGTGGACGACGAAGACTTTCTGGTGGAACTGGCTTCACAGATGCTGGAGCAGCTGCAGTACGACGTGGTGGCGACCGACAGCCCGCGGCAGGCGCTGGGCATCTTCCGGAAGGATCCGTACCGCTTCGACATGCTGATTACGGACATGACCATGCCTTACATGAACGGCGTTCAGCTGGCAATGGCCGTGCGGGAGATACGCAAGGATTTTCCCATCATCATCTGTACCGGATTCAGCGAACAGATCAACGCCGAAAACGCACGTGAGATGGGATTGAGCGGTTTCCTGCTGAAGCCTTTTTCCATACGGGACATGGCGATCGCCATCAAGCGTGCGCTGGGAAGCGATGAAGAAGACCGGAACAAAAACAACGGAAGGGAAAAAATAAATGAAGCCGAAGCGTTATGAAGTTGACCCCATTGTAGAGAAAGTGATGCCCTACGCCGAAAAGCGGTCCTACCGGCATGGGGAGAAAGTGGTCAGCACCGGTTCGGACGCCCACTGCCTGTACTTCGTGGAAAAAGGAGCGGTGGAAGTGTCCTACACTTTCGAGGGGGTCAACATCACCGTCGCCATTATCGGCGCGGGCAAGTTTTTCGGAGAGATCGGTTTTTTCGACGGCATCACGCGCATTCGCAACGTGAAAGCCACCGAAGACACCCTCATCCGTCTCTTCGAGCCCTCGGCCATGAAGCGCCTGCAGTCCGAAGACCCGCTGCTTTACGGCGAATTCCTGTCCTTCCTGGCACGCTCCATCTGCCAGAAATTCCGACGCGTGCTGGAGGAAAGGGAACCCCTGACCGGTTACGCGGCCTCGCTTTCCGCCGGCCGTCACCAGTTTGAAGAGGCGCGGCTGCTGCCGGATGATTTTCTCAACACCGATGCCTGGCGTATCGCCAACAAGGTTTCCGAAGAATTCAAGGCACGCCTGTTCGACCTTTCTTACAAGCTACAGAAACTGGAAGAAAACGAGCTGCCCGAAGAACTCGTCAGGGAGGGCTACGCCATCATCGACGATTTCAATGTACGCCTGCAGGGCATCGAAAAATACATCCGGAAGGAGGAAGACGAACGTTTCGTGTGGGGGTACGTGTTCAAGGAATTTTTTCCATACCTCATGCGAAGTCGCCTGGCAGAGCGGGTCTACTATAAGCCCAAGGGGTACGCCGGAGATTTCATGATGATGGAGATGATCTACCGCAATCGGCCCGACGGGGACGGAAAACTGGGCAGAATCATGGACGGCTGGTTCCTGGCCTCGCCCGCGGCCGACGCCGTGCGGCAGCGCAGAAAACTGCTGGCCAGACTGCTCGCCGACATCAGCCGCTCTAAGATCGAACGGCAGCAGGAAATCCACATCATGAACCTGGCGTGCGGATCAAACCGGGAACTATTCGATTTTCTGGCGGATTTTGACCAGACGCAGGCCGTCGAAGCCCTTTGCATCGATATCGACCCCGACGCCCTGGCCTACACCAACCGCCATGTGAACGTCTTCAATCACCAGGCCACGGTGCGGCTGATGAATGAAAACATCGTCAAGTGGGCACTGGGGCGTGTGCGCCACGATTTCGGGCAGCAGGACATTATCTACTCGTCAGGGCTGACCGATTACCTGGACCGCAGGCTTTTCGTACGACTGATCGACCGATGCCATGGACAGCTGCGAGAGGGCGGCAAGCTGATCATCGGCAACTTCAGCCCCAACAACCCCAACCGCCAGTTCATGGATCACATTCTTCACTGGACCCTCATCTACCGCGACGAGCGCGAGCTCAGGGATATTTTCGGAGAAAGCGCCTTCGGTGCCGACGTGGAGGTGATCTCCGAAACCCATGGCATAAACCTGTTTGCCGTGGCGACCAAGAACTGATCGTCTTTTCTCCGGATGACGGTTACCGGACGGGTCGAAGCACCTGAAAATGCCTTTTTACAAGTTTGGCGGGAAATGATAGGGTAGCGACGGGTGTCGCCGGTGCCCACCGGTTTCATGCGGCAAAAAAAGATGCGACAGGAGAAAAGAGATATGCGGAAGAAGGGTTTTGTAACCATTGCGATGGCGGTGCTTTGCACGCTGCTGGCGGCGCTGGCTGTGGGGGCAACCGAGAAAAGGGACATGGGCGGCTGGGGCCTGGACAGCCCTTACAACAAGCTTTACAACGCCAGCGAGATGGACAGCTTTAAGGGGACCATCGTCAAGATCATCAAAGTGGTTCCCATGAAAGGCATGTCACCGGGAGTCGGACTGATCGTTCGCGAGAGAGGCGGCGACGACATTATGGTGCACCTTTGTCCCACTTGGTTCATCGACCTCAAGAGCACGGGCCTCAAGCGCGGGGACCGTGTCAAGGTAAAGGGGGTGTGGGCCGTGATCGACGACAAGGATATCTTCATGGCCTCCAAGGTCAAAAAGGGGGACTATTTCCAGCTCAAGGTGCGTCTGACCAAGGACGGCACCCCCTTTTGGACCATGAGCCCCGAGCAGTTGGCCAAAGAGCGTGCCAGCCAGTAAAAGTCCTATCATCCCGGAAGCTTGAGGGTGATGTAATAGAGTCTGTCCCCGCGCTGCAGCAGCACCACCAGCGAACTTTTCTGGCGGTACTTGACGATGGCCTTTTTGAAATCCTCCACGGTGCTCGTGGCCATGTCGTCAATCTTGCGAATGATATCGCCTTTTCGAACCCCGATGCGCGAAAGGTAGGATGATTCGGCGATGTCGGTGATCACCACCCCTTTGGTTTCCGAGACCCCGTAGCGGCGGCGGTTGCCGGGTGTCAGATCCGCCACCCGGATGCCCATCAATCGATAGGCCAGGTCCATGGCGCGCTGTTTGGGAAAGGCCACGGCCTTCAAAGTCAGTCGGCGGTCCTTTCCGTCGCGCCACAGGTGCAGGGTCAGGGTGTCGCCGGCCGTGTAGTCCTTCAGGGTGGTGTGGTAATCTTGCACCGAGAACAGTTTGTAGCGGCCGATTTCCAGAATCACGTCTCCCCTCCGAATGCCGTTTTCGGCCGCCGGGCTGTCAGGCGCCACTTCACGCACCAGCACTCCCCACAGTTTATTGCCGTTGCGGGACGGAACCTTGAGGTAACGTGCCAGACGCGCATCCAGGTCCTGCACCGAAATGCCCAGCCAGGCCGGCACCACCTCACCGTAGCGGATCAGGTCGCTGATGATGCGCCGCGCCTTGTTGATAGGGATGGCGAAACCGATCCCCTGGGCCTTGGCATAGATGGCGGTGTTGATGCCGATCAGCTCGCCGTTGATGTTCAGCAGCGGTCCGCCGCTGTTGCCGGGGTTGATGGAGGCGTCGGTTTGGATGAAATCGTGGTAGATCTTGTCATCGCTGCGGATGCTGCGGTGCAGGGCGCTGATGACGCCGGTGGTCACGGTGTTGGAAAAACCGAAGGGGTTGCCGATGGCGATGACGGTTTCACCGATCATCAGGTCGTCGGAGTTTCCCATGGAAATGGCCGGCAGGGGCTTGTCGGACTTGATCTGCAGCACGGCCAGGTCCGAGTCGGGGTCGGCACCCACGATCTGGGCCTGAAACTGGCGTTCGTCCTTGAGAACCACCGTAATGGTGCCCCGGGCCTCGATCACGTGGGCGTTGGTCAGAATGAAACCGCGCTTTCCGTCGATGATGACCCCCGAACCCAGGCTGGCGCGCTTGAGTTGGCGCTGGTAGCCCGGATCGAAGAAATCCCTGAAAAAAGAATCGAAAAAGGGGTCCAGGCCGAATCCCGAAAAAGGGCCCTGGCGCCGCTGAAGGCGCTGTTCGGAGCTGATGTTGACCACCGCCGGGCTGACGCGCCGTACGGCCCTGACCACCGCGTTTTCGCGCAGATTTTCCGCACGGCAGGGGGTCGCCACGGTGAGCATCAGGGCGGCGAGCATCAGCAGCCGGCACACCGAAAATATTTTTGAAAAACTGGCGGAGAAAATCCGGTCGGTCATTTGCAACCTGTCGGTTTGTGGATTATAATAAAAAATTTATGATTGCGCTGGCCGTGGACGGCGAAGTGGAATCAGGCGAAAACCGAAAGCTTTCATAACATGGACCGTATGCGCATTCAAGATATCCTGCCGCTGGTGGAGCAGCCCAGCCGCTACCTGGGATCGGAGACCAACCGCGTCCGCAAGGATCTCAAGCGGGTTCGGCTGCGTTTTGCTCTGGCCTTTCCGGACCTTTACGAGATCGGCATGTCCCATTTCGGCATGCAGATCCTCTACCATATCCTGAATGCCAGGGAGGATGTCGCCGCGGAGCGGGTGTTCGCCCCGGCCGTGGACATGGCCGGGCACCTGCGGAAAAACCGGATCGAACTCTTTTCGCTGGAGAGCCACAGCCCACTGCAGGCTTTCGACATCGTCGGTTTCAGCCTGCTCTACGAACTGGACTACACCAACGTGCTCGAGATGCTGCATCTGGCGGAAATCCCGCCGCTGTCCTCGCAGCGCGACGATTCGCACCCGCTGGTCATTGCCGGAGGGCCCTGTACCTGCAACCCCGAGCCGGTGGCCGAGTTTTTTGATGCCATGGTGATCGGCGACGGGGAGGACGTTGTCGTCGCGCTGTGCGAGGCCTGGATGCAGTGGCGGGACGCGGGAGAAAACCGCCGCCGGCTGCTGGAGAGATGGGCCGCCATCGAGGGCGTCTACGTGCCGCTCTTTTTCGAGGCGCATCGGGACGAGCACGGGCGGCAGATCCTGGAACCGCGCCTTCCCGGCTACCGGCGGGTGCGGCGCGCGGTGCTGCCGGATCTCGACCGCGCCCCCTTTCCCTCGGCACCCGTGGTGCCTTACGGACGACCGGTTCACGACCGCCTGCGCCTGGAGATCGCCCGCGGCTGCACGCGCGGCTGCCGCTTCTGCCAGGCCGGGGTCATCTACCGTCCGGTGCGTGAACGCTCGCTGCAGACGCTGCAGCGCCTGGTGGCGACATCGCTGGAAAACACGGGCTATGAGGATATATCGCTGCTCTCCCTGAGCACCGGAGATTACGGCTGCATCCTGCCGCTGATGGAGGCGCTGCTCGGCGATCCGGCCCGCGAGCTGGCGGTGTCGCTGCCCTCCCTGCGCGCCGACTCGCTGACGCCGCGCATGATGCAACTCATCAGGGGCGTGCGCAAGACGGGCTTCACCATTGCTGCGGAGGCCGGCAGCCAGCGGCTGCGCGAGGTGATCAACAAGAACATCACCCGGGAAGACATTTTCAGCACCGTGCGCAACGCCTTTGACCTGGGCTGGCAGGTGATCAAGCTCTATTTCATGATCGGGCTGCCCACCGAAACCGACGCGGACGTCGACGCCATCGTCGAACTGGTGAAAGACCTCAGAAAGCACATCCGTGGCCATACCGGCGGGCGGCGCGGCAAGATCAACGTGAGCGTGGCGACCTTCATCCCCAAGCCGCACACCCCCTTTCAGTGGTGCGCGCAGATCCCTCTGGCCGAGTCGCGGCGCAAAATCGAGTACCTCAGGTCGGCCCTGCGCATCCCCGGCGTGCAGCTCAAGTGGCAGAACCCCGAGGTCAGCCTGCTGGAGGGGTTGGTGGCCCGCGGCGACCGGCGGCTGAGCCGGCTGCTGATGGCCGCCCACCGGTTGGGCTGCCGGTTCGACGGGTGGAGCGACCAGTTCCGTTTCGACCTCTGGAAGAAAGCCCTGCAGGCTTCCGGGATCGGGGTGGAAGAGTACCTGTTCGCAGAGGCCGGCCGGGACGACCCCCTGCCGTGGGACCACATCGACAGCCGGGTCACAAAGCGTTTCCTGTGGCGTGAGTGGCGCAGCGCGCTGTCACAGGCCCAAACACCCGATTGCCGCGAGGGAAACTGCCAGAACTGCGGCGCCTGCGACTTCAAGCGAATCGAGCCCCGGACGGCGGCATGCGAAGCGGGCAGCAGCACGCACCCCGCACCGGCCGGCGAGCCGGCTGGCGCGTTCCGCCCGGTGGCGGTCTACTACGAAAAGAAGGGGCCGGCACGCTTCTTCGGCCACCTGGAGATGGTCAACATCTTCTTCCGGGCCCTGCGGCGGGCCGGGCTGTCGGTGGCGCGCACGCGTGGGTTCCATCCCAAACCCAAGGTGGCCTTTTCGAACCCGCTGCCCATCGGCATGGAGAGCCTGCGGGAGCGTTTCGTGCTGCACCTGGCGCGGCCGGCCACGCCCCGCGACCTGGTGGAGCGGCTCAACACTGCCCTTCCCGAGGGGTTGCGGGTGATCGAGTGCCACGAGATCGGGGCCGGACAGCGTTTGCCGCAGCGCCTGGAAGCCGTATACCGGGTGCGGTCTTCAACCGATATCTTTGATGCCGGCAAAGCGGTCGAATTCCAAAGGCGGCCCACGGTGGAAATCACCCGCAGGCGCAAGGGAAAAGAGAAGCGGATCGATCTCAAGAAGCACGTGGCCGAACTTGCGCTCGTGGACGCTGCGACGCTGCGCATGAAACTAGTGCCCTGCGGGGAAATTACCGTCAGGCCGGCCGAGGTCATCGCCGCCGTTTTCGGCCTGAACGATGAAACCATCAAAAGGTTGCTAATCACCAAGCTCTAGCGCCGAACAGGCGATTCGGGGGCTTGCGTTCAACAGGTGAACGGTTTTTTGCACATCAAACAGGGGCCGGAGGGTGCATGTACAGGAAGCTGCTGATTAACGACACGCCTTTCGAGACGCGTGTGGCGCTGATCGAGGACGGTTATCTGGTCGAGATCTTCATCGAGCGGCGCGACATGAACGACATCGCCGGCAACATTTACAAGGGCCGCGTGCAGCGCGTGCTGCCCGGCATGCAGGCCGCCTTTGTAGACATCGGCCTGGAACAGGCGGCCTTCATCCATGTCAGCGACCTGGTGGGCGAGCATTTTGCCGACATCGAGGAGACCTTCCTGCGGGCGGTGGAGGAAAATGGCGAACTTTACGGCATCGCCGAAAACGACGGCTGCAACCTGATGACCGGTGACGGCTGCACCATTGAGGACATGCTCACCGAGGGGCAGGAACTGCTGGTGCAGGTCGCCAAGGCGCCCATCGGCAGCAAGGGCGCGCGGGTGACCAGCTACATCTCGCTGCCGGGCAGCTTCCTGGTGCTGATGCCGTACTCCGACCACATCGGCATATCGCGTCGCATTGAAGACGAGGAGGAGCGCGCGCGGCTCAAAGAAAAAGTTGAGTCCCTGCGCAGCGACAACCACGGCTACATCGTGCGCACCGCCGCCGAAGGCATCGCCCATGAGAAGCTGGCCTATGAGATGGGTTTTCTGAACAACCTGTGGCAGGACATCCTGTCCAAGTACCGCACCGTGCCGGCGCCGGCGCTGGTTCACAAGGAACTCAATATCAGCCTGCGGGCGGTTCGGGACCTGCTGACCCACGAGGTCGAGAACCTGATCATCGACTCCCGGCGGGTCTACGACGATGTGCTCTCGTACCTGGACGTTTTCATGCCCCGTCTCAAGGCTTCTGTGGAGCTCTACGAGGGCACCGAACCCATCTTTGAGGCCTACAATCTGGAGGGGGACATCTCCCGGGCCCTGAACCGCAAGGTATGGCTCAAGTCCGG
This sequence comes from Desulfobacteraceae bacterium, assembly GCA_027061725.1. Taxonomy (GTDB): domain Bacteria; phylum Desulfobacterota; class Desulfobacteria; order Desulfobacterales; family JALSRD01; genus JALSRD01. Next base: position 34,473 of record JAMOVG010000115.1, on the reverse strand, counting down.
CGGCTACATCGTCATCGAACAGACCGAGGCCCTGACAGCCATCGACGTCAACACGGGCCGCTACGTGGGCAAGCGCAACCTGGACGAGACCATTCTGAAGACCAACCTGGAAGCGGTGCGGGAGATCGCCTACCAGTTGCGGCTGCGCGATATCGGGGGTATCATTATCATTGATTTCATCGACATGGAGCGCCGCTCCAGCCAGGAGAAGGTGTTCAACGCCCTGCGCGATGCGCTCAAGCGTGACCGCAGCAAGACCCACGTGCTGCCCATCTCGGAGCTGGGCCTGATCCAGATGACGCGCAAGCGCATCCGCAAGCCCCTCAACCAGATCCTGTGCGAACCGTGCTTCGAGTGCGACGGCGCCGGTTACATCATCTCGCGGCAGACGGTCTGCCACCACATCTATCGGCGCATTTTGCACGAGGCGGGCGAAATGGCGGGATCGCGCATCACCATCCGGGTGAATCCCCGCGTGGCCGCCTACCTGCACGACGAGCAGGGTCGCCTGATCGACGCCATGGAAAAGCGTATCGGAAAACAGATTGTGCTGCACCCTTACCCCCACTTTCACCTGGAAGAGTTCGACATAATCGAGCATCTCAGTGGCTCCTGAGGGGGAGGGGTGAACAGGCCGCCGGCGGCAGGTGTGGGCGGTGCTTTTTTTGCGGCATCATCTTTATTGACAAGCATGTTGATTTATGATTTTAGTTTAAGGCTGTAACTTCTAATAATTACATGCGCGCCCGCAGTAGTGCGGCGCCCGTACGCTTTTTCGATTTTCACAACGACGAAAGAAAGAGGTTTTGATCCATGAAACGTACCTATCAGCCGAGCCGCATCAAGCGGGCTCGCACCCACGGTTTTTTAAAGAGGATGTCCACCAAGAACGGCAGGAAAGTCATCAATCGGCGGCGTGCCAAGGGGCGCAAACGGCTGGCGGTGTAGACCGGACGACCGGCGGACCGCTCCCGAGGCACCCGGCGTGCAACCCCACACGTTCCCCCGTGAAAGCCGCCTGCGGCGGCGCAGTGAATTCCTGCGCACCTCCGGAGAGGGACGAAAATTTCACGGCCGCTGCTTTCTGGTCATTGCCGCGGCCGGCGTGGCGGGGCGGCCGCGGCTGGGGATCACCGTAACCCGCAAAGTCGGCAACGCCGTGGTGCGCAACCGCATCAAGCGGCAGGCGAGAGAGTTTTTCCGGAGACGCCGGGCGGACCTCGGTTGTTGGGACATCAACGTCATCGCCAAACGCCAGGCCGCCGGGCAGAACTCGGAGGCGCTTCGGAAGGACCTAGAGGACCTGTTCGACCGGTTGGACAAATACACCGCCGGCGTGGGGTCACCGGCAAACGGCCCGGTTCGCTGAGGATTTTGGGAACGCCCCACGCGTCGGACTTCGGCGGCCATTTTAAGGGCCGCGGGTTCGGTCACCGGCCGCCGGCAAAAAATTGCACTCGCAGCAGACGGAATTTCTCTGGTCGTCTCTGAACGGCGGGGCAGGATGAAATTCCGTTTTATCATTTCAGGAGAAGAACATGGAAACCGGTCGTATGGTTCTCGCAATTGCGCTGTCCTTCCTTGTTTTCATCGTGTGGGAGTTTCTGTTCGTCGACAAGGAGGCCATGAGGCAGCCACCGCCGCAGACCACCCAGACCCAGAAGGCGAAGGCGCCGGCAGGAGAAAAAAGCGCTGTTTCCGGCAGCAAGAAAAACGCCGCAGTTGAGGAAACCGCCGCCCCGAAGGCGGCGGTTCTGACCGAAGCGCAGATCGCCGCCCAGAACAGTCGTCCTGCGCGGATGATTACGGTGGAAAACCCCTTCTACACCTGCGCGCTGTCCGAAAAAGGCGCCGCCATCAAGAGTTTCGTGCTGAAGAAATACCGCGAAAAGGCCGATCCAAAGTCACCGCTGAAACAGATTATTTCGCCGACTCTGGAACGGGGAACCCTTCTGGCCGGGCTGGAGAGCCACCATCTCAAGGGGCTGTCCGAAGCGGTTTTCAATAGCGGCGATGCGGCCGAAAAAATCGACGTATCAGGTTCCGCGCGCAAACTGGTCTTCACGTGGACCGCCCCCGACGGGATCACCATCGAGAAAAGCTACACGTTTCAGCCGGATTCCTACCTGATTAAAATGCAGGTCCGCATCCGTAACCAATCGGGCCGCGAGATCAAGGACCGCATCTACCTGTCTCTTCTGAACACACTGCCCACCAAGCACAACCGATACGGCTTCGAGGGTCCCAGCGCCTACATCAACGGCAAGTTGGAGCAGATCCCCATCAAGAAGATCAAGGAGAAAAACAAGCTCTCGGGCCACCTGCAGTGGTTGGCCATTGAAAGCCAGTATTTCATGTCCAGCGTGATTGTTCCCCAGGCCCCCGAGGCGGGCATGCAGCTGATTCTGCACGACAAGTCTATACTGGAAAACCGGTACCTGAGCCCTGAGGTGACCATCGCCCCTGCGGGCATGCATACTCTTGACTTCGACGTTTTCCTGGGGCCCAAAAGGCTCAGCCTGCTCAAATCCATCGGAGGCAACCTGGACAAGGCCGTCAACTTCGGCATGTTCGATTTTATTGCCAAGCCCTGCCTGTGGTTGATGAATTTTATCTACCGTTTTATCCCCAACTATGGTGTGGCCATCATTTTTCTGACGATCCTGACCAAGGTCCTGCTCTGGCCCCTGGGCAACAAGAGCTACAAGTCCATGAGCGAGATGAAGAAGCTGCAACCGCTCATGGCTGAGATCCGCGAGAAGTACAAGGGCGACAAGAAGAAGATCAACGAAGAGATGATGGCGCTGTACAAGACATACAAAATCAACCCCATGGGGGGGTGTCTGCCCATGATCGTTCAGATCCCGGTCTTCTTCGCGCTCTACCGCATGCTGTATCAGGCCATCGAACTGCGGCACGCACCGTTTTTCCTGTGGATCAACGACCTCTCGGCACCGGACAGGCTCTTTCGTTTCAACTTCAGCATTCCCTTTATGGAGCCGCCTTACGGAATACCCGTGCTGACCATCATCATGGGTGCAACCATGTTCCTGCAGCAGAAGATGTCACCTCCCATGGGGGATGCTACCCAGGCCAAGATGATGATGCTGATGCCCGTCGTGTTCACCTTCATTTTCATCAACTTTTCTTCGGGGCTCGTGCTCTACTGGCTGGTGAACAACATCCTGTCCATTGCACAGCAGTACTACGTGCAGAAGAAATATGCATAGAGAGAAGGCCTGTTTCGACCGTGAAGCAGATGGCGTAACGGAGGGTATGATGCTGTCGAGAATGGAGTTTGAAGCCCGTACCATTGAAAAGGCGCTCAAAAAAGCCGCCGAAGCGCTTTCGTGTTCCGAACAGGAACTGAAATATGAAATCATATCTTACGGCTCCACGGGGATTTTTGGACTGGTGGGCGCCAGGAAAGCCCGCATTCGAATTCTGCCCAAAGACGAAACGCAAAAAATTGATAATAATAACAATAAGTTAGAATGTATAAAATCTGAGCTTTCCCCTGAAGTTGAAGAGCCCCCCAGCGTACAGAAGGCGGCCGTGCGCACTTCAGGCGAGAGCGCCGACGAACGTATGGAACCGGCGCAGGCGCTGGCACTTGGACGAAAAGCCCTGCAGACCATTCTGGACGCCGTCACTACGGATGCCAGCATTGTCGACGTGGTGGAAAGCGACGACGGCGAAGAAGTGGTCTTCAAGGTTGAGGGAGGCAATGCCGCCGTGCTCATCGGAAAGCGCGGCCAAACCCTAGATGCCATCCAGTACCTGGTGGAAAAAATCGTCAACCGAAACAGCCGCCAGCGGCTGCGGCTGCAGGTAGACGTCGAGGGGTACTTGGAAAATCGCAGGCGAAACCTGGAAAACCTGGCTTTGCGTCTGGCCCAGAAGGCCGTTAAAAGCGGAAAGCCCATGACCATCGGGCAGCTTAAACCACAGGAGCGACGCGTGGTGCACGTGGCCCTGAAAGCAGACCCGGCAGTCCGCACCCAGAGTGTAGGGGACGGGCTGATCCGCAAACTGGTGATTTTCCCGAGAAAAAACCGGGATCCCCTGAGAAGCGTGAATGACCCGCGAAAAGCGGGATTCGAGTGAACCCGGGCCTTTCCAAAAATGCGCATCGGACCGCCCGGGCCGTGGGCGAATGGTGAATTCCGCGGCGGAAAGCGACGGTTCCATTGACACACGTGGGAGTGTGGGTATGCGCACCTCTACCATCGCCGCCATTGCCACACCGCCGGGAAGCGGGGGCATCGGTATCATCAAGATATCGGGTCCACAGGCGGTCGCCATCGCCTCCGCGCTATTCAGAAGAGCCGGCACAGTGGAGGGAGGCAGGGAGTATCGTTCCCACCGCTTGTATCACGGAAACATCGTGGACCCGCGCAGCAGCGAGACCGTCGACGAGGTGCTGCTGTCCGTCATGCGGGCGCCGCATTCCTACACGTGTGAAGACGTTGTGGAGATCAACTCCCACTCCGGCGGCCTGCTTCTGCAGCGCATTCTGAAGCTGGTGCTCGAGCAGGGCGCTCGCCTGGCCGAACCTGGAGAGTTTACGCTGCGCGCCTTCACCAGTGGGCGTATCGACCTCACACAAGCCGAGGCCGTTGCCGACCTCATTAACGCGCGTTCAGAGAGCGCCCTGAAAGTCGCCGCCGCCCAGCTGGACGGGGAAATGGGGCGCCAAATCGGGGCGCTGCGAGACAGCATTGAACGTGCACTCTCCATGATGTACGCCTGTATGGACTTTGGAGACGAGCACGGACTGGACGACACCATCCAGGAAGGGCTTGTGCTGCTGCAGGAAAATGTGATGCCCGCCCTGGAAAAATTGGTTCGGCGGTACGAAGAACGGCGCTACTTGCGGTCCGGCATTCGGGTAGTGATCGCCGGCAGGCCCAACGTGGGAAAATCGACGTTGATGAACCGACTGGTTGGACATGATCGGGCCATCGTCACGCCTGTTCCCGGAACCACACGGGACATCATCGACCACCAGTTCGTGCTGAAGGGTGTCTGCGTTATATTGGTTGACACAGCCGGTATCCGTCAGAGTAACGACCCCGTTGAGCGTATCGGCATACAGCGTGCGCGCAAGGCCATCCGGGATGCCGACTTGGTGCTGGCGCTGTTCGACGCCAGCCTGCCGATCAACGAAGAGGATCTGGAACTGGTCGAAATGGTCAGGGCCGGCCGGCCGGCGATCGTGGTTTTCAACAAAAGCGATCTCCCGCCGGGCGGTGCGGCGGAAAAAATTGGAAAAGCCGTGCCACACCTTAGGAGGGTTGCCGTTTCGGCGTTGTACGAAAGAGGGATTGAAGAGCTGAAGGATGCCATTTTGCAGGCGGTTGTCGGCGACCGCGATCTCGACAGCGAAAGCAAACTGATACCGAACCAGCGTCAAGCCGAAGCGCTCAGGGCAACACGGCAGGCCATCCAACGGGCGCTCGCAGGCGTACCGGAGACACGGTGGGTTGAAACAATCGTACAGGAGCTGGAACTGGCACTGGAAAGGTTGGGCGAAATCACCGGAAAAGTTCGCAGCGAAGATGCCATCGAACGGATATTCAGTCATTTCTGTATCGGCAAATAAAAAAGTCTTTGGGAAACGGCTGAGTGGTTCGGTTCAAATGGCTGTTTACGCACAGGAACCGGCGCCGCACCGGGACGAAGTGGGGTCCATACAGAAAATGTGAGAGTGGTGCCCAGGATTTTCGCGGCACAGCGGGACGAAAGCTAAGAACGAATGAATGCCATCCTGCGGAAGAATTGGTCTAGGCATAAGGGAATTGTTTCACGTGAAACATCGTGGCCAATACCTTTCGAGAGGAGCAAGCGGCCGGTGCGGGCAATTCGGAGCGGTTGGTTCGTTTGAAAACCGAACGAAAATGAGGGCCATAGTGGTGCCGTGTTTCACGTGAAACATCAGCACCTTTTCGGGGACCAGGCGGGCCCCGCTTGAATCTTGAACCGGGAGGAGAGGATGAAGATCGATTTGGAGCCCTATTTCAGGGAATACGAGGCCCTGGCTGCGGCCGCCGACGAGGTGTTCCGGAAGGTGCGTGAGCAGTATGCGGATTGCGTCACCTGCCACACGGGGTGCGCGGATTGCTGCCACGCGCTGTTCGACCTGACACTCATTGAGGCGCTGTACATCAATCGGCGCTTCCGCGAGCACTTTCCGGAGGAGGGGCGCGCGGATCTGCTGGAGAAAGCGAATCGTGCCGACCGGAAGACCTACAAGCTGAAGCGCGAGGCCTACAAGGACCTCCGAGACGGGCGACGAAACGAGGAGCAGATCCTGAGGGACATGGCCGCCCATAAGGTCCGCTGCCCTCTGCTGAATGACCGTAATCTGTGCGATCTGTATGATTTTCGTCCCATCACCTGTCGCTTCTACGGCATTCCCACGGCCATCAATGGCCGCGCCCACACCTGCGGCCTTTCGCGCTTCAAATCGGGTGAACCGTATCCAACGGTACATCTTGAAAAAATACAGAAAAGGCTCTACGATTTATCTGCCCGGCTGGTTAGCGATATCGGCTCACGATACCCAAAGCTGTCCGAACTTCTGGTGCCCCTTTCCATGGCGCTGTTAACCCGCTACGATGACGCCTATCTGGGTATTGGTGAGGAATCCGGTGCGGAGGAGCGTGATGAGTGAATTTTCCGAGGAGGAGATTGAAAAGCGTAAAAAGGCGGTTTTCGAAGCCATGTCGCCGCGACGCCAGAAATTTATTCTGAAAAGGGGCTACAAGCATTGGGACCCTTTCCAGGAACCCAAGGACCCCATCGATATCCGGCGCGACCGTAGCCGGCGCACGGTTCACATGCTGGTGGAGGAGTTTTTGCAGGCCCAGGGGGCCGGGAAGGCTTCCAGTGCCTACAGAGGCGGGGTGCTCGAAATCGCTTTGGGCATCGTCAATCGCGATGACCGCTATCGGGGAATGTACGAGTTCTCTTGCTGGTACCGCAAGCTGTTGAAAAGCGAGGGGCACGAATAGCGGGTTCATGCGGATGATGGCAGGGGAAGCGGGACATTGGGACCGATGGCCTGGATAGAGCCATTTGTGGGGCCGTGATGGAAAATGTGCCGAATTCGGGATTTTCAGGAGCCCCTCTCGGCGGTAGATATGGAGGATGAAGCCATCGGAAAATGGCGTTTTCCGGCGTACGATGGGCTTTTTCGAAAGAGGCGGCATGCAATAATGCTGCAAGATGGAACAAGAGCCTTGCGGCAGTGGGAAAGCAGCCCCTTTCAAGTTGACGAAAGATGACACGGCCTGTAACAAACCCCTTTGAGACGGGGTTTATGCAGGATCATCAAAGGATCGGCCATGTATATTTTTCTGCCCATAGCCCTCACCAGTGTCAACCTCTGGCTGGTGATCAGCCTTGGGTTTTTTGTTGGCCTGCTGTCGGGGCTGTTCGGCGTGGGCGGCGGTTTTTTAATGACGCCCCTTTTGATGATGATCGGTATACCGCCGACGGTGGCGGCCGCCTCCGATGCCAACCAGATCGTGGCGGCCTCGGCATCCGGCACACTAGCCCACTGGCGCCTGGGAAACGTGGACTTCAAGATGGGCCTGATGCTGTTGATCGGCGGTTTTGCCGGGGGGGCCCTCGGCGTGCACATCATCAAGCTCCTGCGGGCCACAGGTGGTGCCGATTTTCTGATCAAGATGACGTACGTGGTCATGCTGGGCCTGGTGGGCACCTTCATGTTCTTCGAGAGCTTGCATGCCCTTCGCAAAAAACCAGGCCTACCCGCTGCCGCACCGCGCCCTGGTCGCCTCAAGCGCGAGAAGACCGGGCTGTGGCAATCCCTGCCGATGCAGACCTATTTCGAGAAATCGGGTGTCACCCATTCAGCCCTGGTGCCCATCGGGCTGGGCGTCATCGTCGGCATCCTGGCGGCTATCATGGGGGTCGGCGGCGGTTTCCTGATGGTGCCGGTGATGATCTACATGCTACGTATGCCCATGCACGTGGTGGTGGGCACCAGCCTGTTCCAGATCATGTTCACCTGCGTGGAGGTCACCTTCCTGCAGGCCTATTCCAACCACACGGTGGATTTTATTCTTGCGATTCTGCTGCTGGTGGGATCCACGCTGGGCGCCCAGCTGGGAACGGTAATGGGTAGACGCTTGAAGGGCGACCAGTTGAAGATTCTGCTGGCCATGCTGGTGCTGGCGGTCACTGTCAAGATGATTCTGGGGCTGGTGATGACACCCTCTCTGCTGCTGGCGCCGGGAGGACACTGATCATGGGACGCAAGACACGCCTTTCATCCGGCTGGATAGCTATCTCCGTGGTGGCGTGGCTTCTGTTGTGCGCTCCCACGCTTGCCGGGGCGCTCACCTGCAGGGTACAGCCCGATCGCGTTATCATCGGTATCAGTTACCACGGCGCGCGAATCACGCTGGACGGGGAGTACAGCGTGGGCCAGGACCTGATCGTGGAGATCCTCTCTCCTCCAGAAAAGACCGAACTCAAGTACAAAGGCAAGGTGGCCGGTTTCCTGTGGATGAAACTGGGCAGCATGACCTTTGAAAACCTACCGTCCATTTATATGCTGTTTTCCACCAGGCCACTGGACGCGTTGCTGGAGCCTGCCGTTCAGGCGCAGCAGGAAATCGGTTATCCTGCACTGAAGGCCAAGGCCGTCATACACAGCCAGAAAAAGGGTTTCGACCGGCATCGCTGGATCAACGAGTTTTTTCGGTTCAAGGAAAAGGAAGCGCTTTACGTCGTCAGGCCGGAATCCATCAGGGCGGAAAAGGGCCATTACCATCTGGATATCGACTGGCCCTACCAGGCGCCGCCGGGAGAATACACGGTAAAAGTGTTGGCGGTCGAGAACGGCCTTGTGAAAGACAGGACGCACCACCGCATCCTCGTGGCCGATGACGGGCTGATTCGCGATCTCTCCCGTTTGGCCAGAAACAGGCCGGCGCTTTACGGACTGCTGGCCATTGTGGTGGCCATCGCGGTGGGCATCGGTGTCGGAGTGGTCTTCAAGCGGGCCGGGGGTCACTGAGCCGCCCCTGTTAAAACTTTGCCATACCGGACCGTTTCATCCAGGATTTCCCGGGGAGGATCATTTGGGCGCGCTACGCGCCGCATTCAACATAACCATTTGATATTATTACTTTATTTTTGTTTTGTGCCTGTTCCAAAACACGGCGCCTCCGTGATTCCTCTGGGCAATCGTAAGGCCCTTATTTTTGAGGGAAAGCACTTCCTTCAGCCTGACCCCGACGGCAAGCCGGTAACCATGCATAATTGACCTGGCCATCCCGTGCTTGACAATCGCCTGAAACGGTGAAAGGGTTTTGTTTTGCAGGCATTTCAGGCCATTGATAACCAACCGTTTCAGGAGGCGGCGCGTGAACCGAAACAGCACCTCTGATGCAGCGCCGGCACCGGTTTTCAAGGTGGTGCTGACGGCACTGGGTATTGTGTACGGTGATATCGGAACCAGCCCGCTCTACGCCCTGCGGCAATGCTTCCGGGAAACGGGCGGGCTGGCCGTCACGACCGTTAGCGTGCTGGGCATCCTGTCGCTTATCTTCTGGTCCCTGGTGGTCGTGATCTCGCTGAAGTATCTCCTTTTCGTCATGGTCGCTGACAACCGGGGCGAGGGCGGCATTCTGGCCCTGACCACCCTGGTCCTCGGTATTCGCAAGATCCGGCCGGCGATGCTGCTGGTGCTGGGTACGCTGGGCCTGTTCGGCGCGGCGCTGCTTTACGGAGATGGCATGATCACGCCGGCCATTTCCGTGCTGAGCGCCGTGGAGGGCCTCAATGCCGCCACCCCCCTGTTCGAACCCTATGTGATACCCATCGCACTCCTGATACTGGTACTGCTGTTCTCTTTTCAGCACCACGGTACGGCCGGGATCGGCGCCGTCTTCGGGCCGGTCATGTTGATCTGGTTTTTGGTCATCGGTATCCTGGGGCTGGCGGCCATTGTGCGTCACCCGGGGGTCCTGGCGGCCTTCGACCCGAGATATGCGTGGGCTGCCTTCACGCAGAACGGATGGCAGACCTTCCTGGTGCTGGGAACGGTTTTCCTGGTGGTCACCGGCGGGGAGGCGCTTTATGCCGACATGGGACACTTCGGCAAGGGGCCCATACAGGTGGGCTGGTTCGGCTTCGTCTTTCCGTCACTGCTGCTCAACTATTTCGGCCAGGGCGCACTGCTGCTCGAAAACCCGGCGGCGGTGAACAATCTGTTTTACCGCCTGGCGCCGGGCTGGGCCCTTCTGCCGCTGGTGGCGCTGGCCACCAGCGCCACCGTCATCGCCTCGCAGGCCGTCATTTCGGGCGCTTTTTCCCTAACGCGCCAGGCGGTCCAGTTGGGCTACTGCCCGCGCCTGGCCATCGTGCACACGTCACCGCATCAGATCGGGCAGATTTACGTGCCGTCCATCAACTGGATCCTGATGGTGGGCACCGTTTGTCTGGTACTGGGCTTTCGCCACTCTGGCAACCTGGCCGCTGCGTATGGAATCGCCGTGTCGGCCACCATGGTGATCACCACCGTGCTGATGTTTTTCGTGGCCCATCGGCGCTGGAAATGGAAACCCGGTGTCGCCCTGGCCGTCTGTGCGGTTCTGCTGGCAATCGACCTGGCTTTCTGGGCTTCCAACATTACCAAAGTGGTCTCCGGAGGATGGGTCCCGTTGCTGGTAGCCTCCGTCGTGTTCACCGTCATGGCGACCTGGAAACAGGGCCGCAGGCTGCTCAAAAGAAAGCTAGATGCCCGTGTACTGCCGCTCCGGGTTTTTCTCGGGCAGATCTCCGAGCGCCGTCCGCTTCGCGTTCCCGGAACCGCCATATTCCTGACCGGCAACCCCAACGGTGTGCCCACAACGTTGGTGAGCAACTTCCGGCACAACAAGATTCTCCACGAGCAGGTGATTCTTCTCAATGTCGCTACCCGCGAGATCCCGCGGGTGCCTTTTTCCGAGCGCATCGAGGTGCAGGACCTCGGAGGCGGGTTCTTTCGCGTGACGCTGCACTACGGCTTCAGTGAGCAGCCCGATATTCCGCTTGCACTGAAAGGGCTGAACATCGGCGGCAATGTTATCAATCCCGGCGAGGCAACCTATTTCCTGGGGCGCGAGAACCTGCTGGTCAGCCGTGATGCCGCCATGCCGGCATGGCGCAAGCGGCTCTTCGTCCACTTGTCCCGTTTGGCCCGCGATGCCACCCGCTTTTTCGGGATCCCCCCCCGCCAGGTCATCGAGCTGGGGGTGCAGGTGGAACTGTAGAAAAAGCCTTTCTGCAACGGATATGCGGCTTTCCCGGAGCCGTTGTAAAAATCAGCGCTCGCCGGAGGCGTCCGGGAAGATCACCAGTTTTCCGCCCTGGTAGCCGGCCATTCCGGCGGCGGCCAGCAGCACCAGGTGGACCAGGAGATACCCCCATCTTCCGCCGGAGCCCGCCGCGGTCACGGCCGGGTTCAGAAGGCGCCACAACACCAGGATGAACGAACCCGCCGCGATGACGGCACCGCACACGATCTTGACCATGAAGACCGGAGTCATGTTGCCGCCGAAGCGACGCTGCCAGTCGTTGTAGCCGCTGAAAAGCACCACCGGCATGGCCAGCGCTACCACGATGAGGTTGTAAAAAGACGCCGTCGAAAGCGAGGGGCATCCGAAGAGCATCGACAGCACCAGAAACAGCACCGCCACGGGCAGCAGGCCGTTGGGGATGTGTACCGCAATGGGATGCGCGTGCAGCTCGACCATCTTGTCGCGCAGCAGGTCGAAGCGCTGCTTCCAGGGCGATGCCGGCGGCGGTGACGGTTCGCGGGCGTCCCGAAATCCTGTCGGCTCCGTGGCCGGTGTTGCGGCGGTTTGCGGAGCGGGTTCGGGCTCCGGGGTTATTTCGACGAATACACTGCTTGGCGAACCGCACACAGGGCATTTTTCCGGCGGCTCCGGACCGGTGTGAATGTAGCCGCACACGGTACAGCGCCACTTGCGTTCCTGCCCACCCGCTGGCGGCTGGGCTTCGGCTGGCGCCCCGGCCTCGGCCCCGGGCTCTTGCGGCGGCGCGTCCGGTGAAAAGAAGCGTTCGGCGGCCGCACCGCACACGGGGCACGGTTTGTCGGTCTTTTTCCCTTTTCGGATGTAGCCGCACACCGGGCACTTCCACAGCCCGGACGATTCTGTCGCCGGCGCTTTTCCCGATGCCATTTTGGCCGTTGGCGGGGTTTGCTCTTCACGCCTATCGGAGGATGTGAAGCGATCCCCCGCCGTGCCGCACACCGGGCAGTTGGCCGGTGCCTGGTCTCCCTTTTCCGAAAAGCCGCAAACAGGACAGTTCCAAGCCATGTTTTCGCATCTCCTTACTCGTCAAAGGCTTTCGAGAAAAAAATCCACCTGTGGTACAAATTTCAGAGCCGCATACTGGATCCCAGGTAATACTCTTCGTATTCAGTCGGTTCCTCCTGAAAAACCGCCAGCATGTTTTCCAGTTTGAGCCGCTCGGGGTCGTGTTTCCACTTCTGCCACGCCTGCATGCTCTGCCAGGTGCATATAACCGTGAGGTGGTGAGGCTGGTCGCGCTTGATCAGGGTTTCGCCTGAAATGTAGGCCGGTTGATTCATGGCTAAGGAGCGCATCTTGTTGAGCAGGGCCAGGACCTGCTTCTCGTTTCCCTTCAGAAATTTGCGCCTGATGATGATTTTAGCGATCATAACGGCCTCCTTTCGGGCAAAAAGGTTGCGGTCGCCCAGGGAAAGGCATCGACCAGTTTGCTGCAAACCACGCGAAGGCAAGCGTATGTCAGGCGGGCGGGAATCGTTTCCAACGCTTTGAATTGTGGCACAAAGGCAGGTCTGTGGTCAAGCAAAAAAAAGCGCTGAAAATAGAAAAACCCCAATACTTTCAATTAGATATAAAGTATTGGGGTCTTTCAGAAATGTTCTGAAACAGCCGGGTCGCAAAGGTACTCAGCGTACGTTGAAGCTCCACAGCACGCCGGCGGCGATGGCCGAACCGATCACGCCCGAGGAGTTGCAGGCCATGGCGTGCATCAGCAGGTAGTTGGCGGGGTCCTCTTTCAGCCCCATCAGGTGCACCTCTCGCGCCGAACCCGGTACAGCGGAAACCCCGGCCGCTCCCAGCAGCGGGTTGATCTTTTCCTTTAGCACGACGTTCATCAGCTTGGCGAACAGTACCCCGGCGGCCGTTGCGATGCTGAAAGCCACGGCCCCCAGTGCAAATATGCCCACCGATTTGGGTGTGAGGAAGACATCTCCCTGGGTGCTGGCACCCACGCAGAAGCCCACGAAGATGGTGGCCGTGTCGATGATGGCGCTGCTGGCGGTCTTGGCCAGCCGGTCCACCACCCCGCTGACCTTGAGGATGTTGCCGAAGAAGAAGGTTCCCAGCAGCGGAATCGATGCCGGCGCCAGAAAGCAGCACAGGATGAGGCCCACGATGGGGAAGATCATCAGCTCCACCCGGGAGACTTCCCGCGGTTCGGACATGCGGATGAGGCGCTCCTCGCGCGACGTCAGCAGGCGCATGATAGGCGGCTGGATGATGGGAATCAGGGCCATGTAGGAGTAGGCCGCGATAGCTACCGGTCCGATCAGGTGGGGCGCCAGCTTGGCCGTCAGAAAGATGGAGGTGGGCCCATCGGCGCCGCCGATGATGGCCACCGAGGCGGCCTCCTTGGGCAGGAAACCGAGGGCCAGCGCGCTGATCAGGGTGAAAAAGATGCCCGCCTGGGCCGCAGCCCCCAGCAGCATCAGCTTGGGCCGCGCCAACAGCGATGAGAAGTCGGTCATGGCCCCCAGACCCAGGAAGATGATGGAGGGGTATACTCCGCTGACGACACCGAAGTACAGGTAGTGCAGCACGCTGTTGTTTTCGTAGATGCCCAACCCGAACCCCTTAAAAAACGGAACGTTGCCCACCAGCACACCAAACCCGATGGGCAGCAGCAGCAGGGGTTCGTATTCCTTGGAGATGGCCAGGTAGACGAAGAAGCACCCCACCACGATCATGGTCCAGTTGCGCCAGTCGCCGAGGTAATAGCCGGTGTTGGTCAAAAACTGAAAAAGAAGGTCCATTTTTCGAAAAATTCCTTGGTTTGAGAAAAGTGACAGATCGGATTTTCGATGATGGTCAGGCCTGCCAGGTAAAGACGCCGTCGCCCAGGGGCTTCAGCACCCCGGCTTCCTGCAGGGCCTTGATGCTCATATAGGGGTGGGTGAATCCCTGTTCCTGGCATAGACGGTAGAGTTCCGACAGCTGGAAAGGCGTCCCCAGCCGGCGGACAAGTTCCTCATACGCGCCGATGGTCTTTTCCAAGTCGTGGGCGGGCGGTTCAGAGATGGTTTCCACCTCGGGCACCAGGACGGTCTCCCCAGTTTTCGCCGTTTTGTTGCGGCCTTCGAGCAGGGCCGCCACCTTGTGGAGTTGGGAAATGGCGAACGAGAGGCCGCTCAACCCGGCCATCACGATTAGGATACCGGCGACGGCCTGGGCCCATCCATTGTAGTGGGAAATGGCTTCCAACCCGGTCAATGTGATTCCCTCCTGTGTTTAAAGTGCAAAACAAACCCCGTCTATTACGCTTATTTTTTTTTAAGTCAATAAAAATGTTGCCAAAGCGTTGCAGTGGCTGGACGCTTGCGGATACGGACAGGTGGTTTCGCAGAGCAGGTGAAAAGCACGCCGGGAGACACTCCGGCGCAGAAAAAGAGGGCCGCAACTTACCATTGCCGGCTACCCTGCGGCGACTTTCCCGGGCGTCTCGAGTCCCGCCATCATCATTCCGATGCGCTCCACCTTTTCACTGTCGGTGGTGGGGAAGGTATCCACGATACGTCCGCCGAACATGACCGCCACGCGGTCGCACAGCGCCAGCGCCTCGGCCAGGTCCCCGGTGATCAGCAGGATACCGGCGTTTTGGCGCGCCGCCAGTAGCAGTTTCCACACCTCCTCTGTGGCCGCCACATCCAGTCCCTGGGTGGGCTGTTCGGCCACGATGACCCGCGGCTCACGGAAGAACTCGCGTGCCAGCACCAGTTTCTGCAGGTTTCCGCCGGACAGCTGTCCGGCAGTGGCGTCCACGTTGGGCGGCTGAATGTCAAAATCGCCGGTCAGGCCCTGGAGGCGGGAGCGGGCCTGCTGCCGCTGCAGCCAAACGCCGCGGCTGAAGGTCAGGCGAGTGGTCAGGAGGAAGTTTTCCACCAGGTTCATGGCCAGGCAGGTGGCCAGGCCCTGGCGGTCCTCGGGAATATAGCTGAGGGTTTTCTTGTCGGTGCGAGTGGCGTAGAAACGCTTCCAGTCTGACCCCAGGATGCGCACGCGGCCGGACGCCGGCGGCTGCAGGCCGCAGATGATTTCGGCCAGCGACTTCTGCCCGTTGCCGGCCACACCCACGATGCCCAAGATTTCCCCCCGGCACAGTTGCAGGCTTACCCCCTCGAGTCCCTCGCCCGACAGGTTTTCCGCCTCCAGCAGCACGTTTCCGGTTTTGCAGGGCCTGCGGTCGACTTCCAGCAGAACTTCTTTGCCCACCATGCGACGGGCCAGTTCGGCTTTGGAGGTCACCTCGGCCACGTCCAGCTGGTCGATGATGCGCCCCTTGCGCAGGATGGCGATCTCGTCGGCCACGTCCATGACCTCGTCGAGCTTGTGGCTGATGAAGACGATGGCCTTGCCCTGCTGGGACATCTCGCGCAGGGCGCGAAAGAGCTGTTCGATTTCCGGTGGGGTCAGCACGGCGGTAGGTTCGTCGAAGATCAGTACGCGGCTCTGGCGGCGCAGCAGCTTGAGGATTTCCACGCGCTGCCGCTCCCCCATGGACAGGTCGTCGATCTTGGCGGCCGGGTCGATGGTCATGTGGTAGCGGGCCGCCAGCTGCCGGGTTCTTTCCATCATCCGGCGGTGGCTCAGCCAGAACCCCTTTTCCTGGCTGAGGAACAGGTTCTCGGCCACGGTCATGGCTTCCACCAGCTTGAAGTGCTGGTAGACCATGCCGATGCCGGCCTGGATGGCCTGTCGGGTGGAGGTGAAACGCACCGGCTGCCCGTTGATCAGGATGCGGCCGCCGTCGGGCTGCAGCTGTCCGGCCAGCATGGCCATCAGGGTGCTCTTGCCGGCGCCGTTTTCCCCCAGGATGGCCTTGATGCGCCCGGCGTGGATGTCCAGGACGATGTCGCGGTTGGCGTGGACGTCCCCGAAAGACTTGCTGATCTTTTCCAGGCGAACCAGGGGGGGGTGCGGACTGCTCATCATTTCTCCTGCTGCAGGCCTACCAGGGGCTGGACAAACTGGGACTCGGAGTCCCACGGAAACAGAATCCAGGTGTCTTGGCTGACTTCGGTGATGTAGGTGTCCACCAGGGGCCTTCCGGCTGGCTTGGCGTAGACCGTGGCGAAGTGGGCGTGGGGCACCATGTCACGCACGATAGAGGCCGTCTTGCCGGTGTCCACCAGGTCGTCGATGATCAGCCAGCCATGGCTGTCGACATCGAAATGTTTCAGGATTTTCGCTTCGGACTGCTGGTCCTGCCACTCGTAGGTCGAGATGCAGACTGTGTCCACCAGCCGGATTTCCAGTTCACGGGCCACGATGGCGGCCGGCACCAGCCCGCCGCGGGTGACCGCCACGATGCCTTCGAAGGGGGCCAGCTCCAGCAGCCGCCAGGCCAGGGCCTTGGAGTCGCGGTGCAGCTGCTCCCAGGAAATCGGGTACGTCTTGTTGTAGCGATTGTCGGCCATGCCGGGTCTCCCGTAAGGTCTTTAATCAGGGGGTTCGATGTTGATGCCCAGGCCAGCGGGCATGGCGCTGCGCATCTGCCGCCAGGAGGCCAGCACCAGCACGATGACGGTCAACGCGTAGGGCAGCATGAGCAGCAGCGACGAAGGCAGGTGTGTTCCGGCGGCCTGCAGCCGCAACTGGAAGGCCATCACGCCGCCGAACAGGTAGGCCCCCAGCATGGCGCGCTCCGCCCGCCAGAAAGCGAAAATCACCAGCGCTACCGCGATCCACCCCCGGCCGGCCGAGAGCCCGTTGGTCCACAGGTGGGTGTAGGCCAGCGACAGGTAAGCGCCGCCCAGGCCGGTCAGGAACCCGCCGGCCATGGTGCCGATCCAGCGCCAGCCCACCACGTTGAGGCCGTTGGCGGCCGCCGCAGCCGGGTTTTCGCCCACGCTGCGCAGGTCCAGTCCCCAGCGGGTGTTGCGAAGAAAGAGCCATAGCAGCGGCACCGCCAAGTAGGAGAGGTATACCAGCACGTCCTGGCGGAAAAAGATGGGGCCCAGCAGCGGCAGATCGGCCAGCCCGGGGATGGGCAGAGCCGTAAAGCCTGGTCCGCTTTTGCCCACGAAGGGTGTGCCCAGAAAGTTGGCCAGACCGGTTCCGAGGATGGTCAAGGCTAGGCCGGAGACCACCTGGTTGCCCTGGAAACCGAGGCACACGGCGGCGTGGACTCCGGCCAGCAGTGCGCCGGCCAGGCCGCCCACGGCGAACCCCAGGGCCGGGCTGCCGGTGGTCAGGGCTGTAAGAAAAGCCGCTAGGGCACCCACCATCATGATGCCCTCCACCCCCAGGTTGAGAATCCCGGATTTTTCCGTTAGGATTTCGCCCAGGGTGGCGTATAAAATGGGCGTACCGGACTGCACCGCGGCTGCCAGAAGGGATATGGTGAAGCCGTCCATCAGTCCTTTTTTCCAAGGTAGAATCGGTAGTTGACGAAAAAACCGCCCGCCAGTACGGTGAGCAGGATCAGGCCCTCCATGATCTGTCCAAAGGCCGCCGGCACCTGGAAGTCCAGCTGCAGCTGCTCGACGCCCACCCGCAGCCCGGCCAGCAGCAGCGAGGCCACCCCGATGAACAGCGGGTTGAGCCGCGCCAGCCAAGCCACCACGATGGCGGTGTAGCCGTAGCCCACCATGATGGAGGGCTCCAGCCGGTTGACCGTGGCCGACACCTCCAGGAACCCGGCCCAGCCGGCCAGGGCGCCGGAGAGCACCATCACCAGCATCACCAGGTAGTCGTAGGGGATGCGGGCATAGCGCGCCGCGCGGATGTTTTCACCGCCGGCCTTGATCTCGTAGCCATAGCGCGTGAAACGGAAGAAAATCCAGAAAATAACGCCCGCCGCCACGCACACCAGGATGCCCCAGTTCAGGTTGCTCTCGCCGATCTTGGACACCACGGCGGCCGTGTCGAACTGGCGCGTCATGGGAAAACCGAAGCTGCGCGGATCTTTCCAGGGGCCGTAGACCAGGTAGTCCAGGAAGAGGATGGCGATGTAGTTGAGCATCAGGGTGACGATGATCTCGTTGGTGCGCATGCGCAGCTTGAGCACCGCCGGGATCAGCCCCCACAGGCCGCCGGTCACCGATGCGGCTGCCAGCATGAGCGGCTGCAGCAGGTACCAGGGCAGCGATGGAAAGCTCAGCGCCACCCACGAGGCGCCCACGGCCCCCAGGGCGTACTGCCCCTCGGCGCCGATGTTCCAGATCTGCAGGCGGAAGGCCACCGCCACGCCCAACGAGCACAGGAAGATGGGCACCGCCTTGATGAGGCTGTCCTCCAGGGCCCACAGCGAGCCGAAGGCCCCCTGAAAGATGACCAGCATGGCCTGCCCGGCCGGTTTGCCCTGGAGCTTGAGCAGCAGGGCGCTGAGCGCCAGCGAAAGTACCAGCGCCCCCGCCAGCACGAGTCCCGACTGCAATTTCAAGGGGGTCTGTCGTTTTCGGATTCTCAGGGAAATGGCCATGCCGGATGCCCTGCCGCGCTATCGTCCCCGGGGGGAACAGAGGAATGTCCACGGCGGCTGCGGTGATCGCTCCATCCTGCGGGCGCCGTGGCGGGGGGTGTCCGTCACCGGGTCCACGGCAGCGCGCCGTACCCGGTGACGGTGCATGCCGCTTTACTGGGTGGACCCGACGACGCCCTTGACGAACCATGTCATGCCGAGCAGTTCCTTGTCCGAGGCCACCTTGCCGTCGGCGATCTTGGTATCCCCCTTCTGGTCGGCTACGGGGCCGGCAAAGACCTTCAGCTTCCCGGAAATCAGGTCTTTCTTGGCGGCCAGCACCTTGTCTTTCACGGCCTGGGGAACCATGGGCCCCATGGGCGAGATGTTCACGATGCCCTTGTCGATTCCCCACCAGTAGGCCTTGGCCTTCCAGGTGCCTTTTTCCACCTGCTCGACGATGTAGCGGTAGAAGGGGCTCCAGTTCCAGACCGCGGCCACCAGGTGGGCCTTGGGGGCGAATTTAGACATGTCAGAGTTGTAGCCGATGGAGTAAGCGCCTTTCTCCTGGGCGGCCTCTTGGGTGGCTGGGGAATCCTGGTGCTGGGTGAGGACATCGGCGCCCACGTCCAGCAGGCTCTTGGCGGCTTCCTTCTCGGTGGCCGGGTCGTACCAGGTCTTGGTCCACACCACGCGCACCTGGGCCTTGGGATTTACGCTCTGCACGCCCAGGGCGAAAGCGTTAATGCCGCGGATGACCTCGGGGATGGGGAAGGCCGCCACGTAGCCGATGATGTTGCTCTTGGTCATGGCGCCGGCCACCATGCCGGTGAGAAAGCGGGCCTGATACATGCGGCCGAAATAATTGCCCATGTTTTTGGCGGTCTTGAAACCCGAACAGTGCATGAAGACGGTCTTGGGGAACTTCTTGGCCACCTTGAGCATGGGGTCCATGTAGCCGTAGCTGGTGGCGAAGATAATGCGGTAGCCTTTGCGTGCCATGTTGAGGATGACGCGCTCGGCGTCCTGGCCCTCGGGCACCGATTCGACGAAGGAGGTCTTGACGCCCGGCATCTTGTCCAGCGCCTTCCGGCCCTGGTCGTGGGCCCAGGACCAGCCGGCATCCCCGATGGGCGAGACGTACACGAAGCCCACCTGGAAGTCCTTGGCGGCCGCCATGCCGCCGCAGAAGGTTACCAGCAGAAGAGCCGTCGCCATTACCGAAAGAACTTTTTTCATTTTATCCTCCTGAATTTATTAAAATAAAATGTCTTATACCTTATTACGGAAAAATTGGCAATCGTAAAAGAGGATTTTAGCCCCGGAAGAAGGGCTGGCCCAGGGCGGCCGGCGCGGCGCCGAAACGCGTGCGCTTGAGCACCGTTACCAGAAACAATATACCCACGGTCAGCAGGTAGGGCAGCAGGCGCAGGATCCAGGCCGGCACCAGTTCGGCGCCCGTGGCCTGAAAGTAGAACTGCAGCGCCGTGAGCCCCCCGAAGAGCAGCGCCCCCAACAGCGCCCGGCCCGGGCGCCAGGTGGCGAAGATCACCATGGCGATGGCGATCCAGCCCTGCCCACCGGTCATGCCCTCCTTCCAGCCGGGGGTGTACACCAGCGAGAGGTAAGCCCCGCCAAGGCCGGCCAGCAGGCCGCCGAACAGGGTGCAGGCGTAGCGGATGGGGGCCACGGGAACGCCGGCGGCGTCGGCGGCCTCGGGGTCTTCGCCCACGGCACGGATGGAAAGCCCCGGCCAGCTGCCGGCCAGTGCCCAGGCCGTCAGCGGCACCAGCGCCAGGGCCGCCAGGCAGAGCCAGTTCTGCTGGGCCAGCACCGGCCCCACAAGCGGTACCTCCGCCAGGGGACCCACGGGCAGGCTGCCCAGGTGGATGCCCACGCGCCCGATAAAGGGCCGTCCCAGGAAACTGGACAGGCCGGTGGCCAGAATGGTGACGGCCAGCCCGCTGATGACCTGGCTGGCCCGCAGGTGGATGCAGAAAAAGGCGTGCACCAGCGCCAGCAGCATGCCGGCCGCCATGGCACCGCCGAAGCCCAGCAGCAGCGACCCGCTCTGCTGGCCCACCACGAAGCCGGCCAGCGCCCCCACCAGCATCATGCCCTCGACGCCCAGGTTGAGGATGCCGCTGCGCTCGGTGATGATCTCGCCCAGGCTGGCCAGCAGCACCGGGATGCTGGACTTCAGGGTAATGGCGAGAATGAAGATCAGGTCGTCCATGTCAGCGGCTCCGGGTGCGGCGGAGGCGGTAGCGGTTGAAAAAGGAAGCCCCCAGTATGGCCAGCAGCAGGGCGCCTTCCAGCACCAGGCTGATGGAGGCCGGCAGGTGCGTGGCGGTCTGCAGCTGCTCGCCGCCCACGATGAGGCCCGCCAGCAGCACCGCCGCCACCGGCACGGCCGCCGGGTTGAGGCGCGCCAGGAAGGCGATGATGATACCGTCGTAGCCGTAGCCCACGGCCAGGCCCTGCTGCAGGCGCATGTGGATGCCGCACACTTCGCCCATGCCGGCCAGTCCGGCCAGCCCGCCGCTGAGCAGCATCACCATCACCTGCTGGCGGCCGAAAGCGAATCCCGCGTAGCGCGCCGCACGGTCGCTCAGCCCGATGACCCGCACGCGGTAGCCCCAGGGGGTGTATTTCAGGGCGAAATACAGCAGCGCGGCGGCCGCCAGGGCGATGAAGAGCCCCAGGTGGATGCGGGTCTGGAAGAAGCGCGGCAGCCAGGCCACCTGTTTAAACATGGCCGTGCCGGGAAAGCCCATGCCCATGGGGTCGCGCCAGGGGCCGAAGTAGAGGTGCTCCATGAAGATGATGGCCACGTAGTTGAACATCAGGGTGGTGATGATCTCGTTGACGTTCCAGCGCGCCTTGAGCACCGCCGGCACCAGGGCCCACAGGGCGCCGCCGGCGAAACCGGCCGCCACCAGGGCCGGGATGACCAGCGCCGGCGGCATGTGCGGGGCCCAAAAAAGGGCCGTACCGGCCGCGAAGATGCCCCCGAACACCAGCTGTCCCTCGGCGCCGATGTTCCACAGCAGCATGCGCGCCGCCACCGCCACGGAGAGGCCCGTCAGCATCAGCGGGATGGCCTTGACCAGCACCTCGGAAAAGTCGAACCAGCTGCCGAAGGCGCCCACCACCATGACACGGTAGGCCTCCAGCGGGTCGGTTCCCAGCAGGGCGAAGAGCACGGCGCCCACCAGGAAGACCGGCACCACCGCCAGGGCGGTGGTGGCCAGGGGGTGCAGCGCGGACGTTTTTTCCTCAATGGTGATCGCCATGTCCTAATCCCGGATGCCGGCCATGAGCAGGCCTACCCGCGCCGCCTGCCGCGGGTCGCGGGCCGATACGGTTTCGATGATCCGGCCGCGGAACATGACCGCCACGCGGTCGGCCAGGGAAAGCACCTCGCGCAGATCGCCGGACACCAGCAGCACGGCGGCGTGGCGGCGCTGCGCCAGCAGCGTCTGCCAGACCTCCTCGGTGGCGCCGATGTCCAGGCCGCTGGTGGGCTGCTCGGCGATGATCAATGCCGGCCGTCCGGCCAGTTCGCGGCTGAGGACGAATTTCTGCAGGTTGCCACCGGACAACTGGCGCGCGGTGGTGTCCGGCCCCGCCGGCGCCCGTACGTCAAAGGCCGCAAGAGCCCGGACGGTTTCCCGCCGCGCCTGCGACAGCGCCAGCAGCGGCCCGCGCCGGTAGCGCCCCAGGCGGGTCAGCAGGAAGTTGTCCACCAGCGAGAGCTCGGGCACGCTGGCGGTGGCGTGCCGATCCTCGGGAATGTAGACCATCCCGCCGCGGGGCGCCCGCGGCCAGCGCGAAGCCGCCCAGGTGCGGCCCAGAAATTCGACCTGGCCGGAAACGTCCGGCAGCAGCCCGGCCAGGGCGGCCGTCAGGGGCCCTTGGCCGTTTCCGGCGACGCCGGTAAGCGCCAGGATCTCGCCGCGCCGCACCGAAAGCGCGACATCCTCGAAAAGCGGCCGACCGGCCGCGTCCTGCACCGTAAGATCACGTACGGCGTAAACCGTCTCGCCGCGCGTCACCGCCGGGCGTTCGACCTCCAGCAGCACCTCGCGGCCCACCATCCGGCGGGCCAGCTCGCGCCGCGAACGCACTTGTCCGGCGGCGAAAGAGCCCACCATTTCACCCCGCCGCAGGATGGAGATGCGCGTCGCCAGCGTCATGACTTCTTCCAGTTTGTGGGTGATGAACAAGATGGTGTGGCCAAGGTCCCGCAGCCGGCGCAGGATGCCGAAGAGGGTCTCTATCTCCGGAGGAGAGAGCACGGCCGTGGGTTCGTCAAAGATCAGGATCTGCGCCCGCCGGTAGAGCAGCTTGAGGATCTCCACCCGCTGGCGTTCGCCCATGGACAGGCGCGAGACGGTCTGCGAGGGGTCGATCTGCAGATCGTAGCGCCCGGCGAATTCGCGGATTTCACCCTCGGCGCGGGCCATGTCCAGCCGCAGCCGCCCGCGGCCCAATCCCAGCAGGATATTTTCGGTGACCGTCAGGCTCTCCACCAGCATGAAGCGCTGGTAGACCATGCCGATGCCGGCCGCCAGGGCCTGGGCCGGATTGGCGAAGTGCACGGGCCGGCCCTTGAGGTGGATGGTGCCGCGGTCGGGCCGGTAGCGGCCGGCCAGGATGGACATCAGGGTGCTCTTGCCGGCGCCGTTTTCCCCCAGGATGGCGTGGATCTCGCCGGCAAAGACGTCCAGGTCGATGTCGCGGTTGGCCTCGGTGGCTCCGAAGGACTTGCAGATGCCCGAGAGGCGGAGGACGGGATCGGAAGGCGGGCCGTTTTCCATGGGCGGTCAGTCCGAGAGCTCTTCGGGCGGGGGCAGTTCGGCCAGGTGCACCACCGGCACCCCCAGCGCCGGGGGCGTCCCCTCGCAGGCCGCGCAGAAGACGCCCAGCAGCGGCGGTTCGGCAAAGCCGCCCCGTTGGGAGGCCTGCGCCACCAGCCGCAGCAGGCCGCGCACCGTCTCACCGGTGCTGACCACGTCGTCGACGATCACGACGCCGCGCCGGGCTGTTGCCAGCAGGTGGATGTCGCGCTCGTACATCACCAGCGTCTTTTCCCCGCTGGTGATCGATCCGCTGCCGATCTGTGCCAGGGGGCGGCGGTCGGGCTGCATGTGGGGCTTGACCCGGTTGTAGGCCACGGCCACGGCCTCCACGCCCAGCTCCCGGGCCACCACCTGAACCAGCTGCAGGGCCTTTTCCACGGCCGTCAGGATCACCACACCCTCGGGATCGGCCAGGTGTTCCCGAATGCGGGCGGCCAGCATGCGCCCCAAGTCGTGATTGAGGCGGATGCAACCCACCAGGTTCAGCGATGCGATGCGCAGTCGCCGGCCACCACTAGTAAGCTCCACCAAAGGCAACGGAATACCGTAGTCCAGGCCCTGTACATGGAGAACATGCTTGGTCCCCGATTCCATCTTTTCCGGTAAGTAGTTGTTCATACCGATATAGTTATTGCCTTTGTCCAGGGGTACCTTGAAAAAGGGGTGAAACCCCTATGTCGATTGGAGCGTAAGACGTGTTTCGGTTCACTCCCGTGTCCATCCGGGGTGCCATTCATCCGGCCGGTTGCATTTCAAAAATTCGTTGCAGGCTCCTCAGACAGCTTGAAATGTGTTAACACCGTTCAGATGAATGGCTTTCTCCCCCGGGTGCACAATACCGCTTTACCGAAATACGTCTTACGCGCAACGGCGGGATGTCTGGAGCGTAAAATCTCCCTTTAATCCGGAATCTTCCCGCTGACGCCCTTGATCAACCAGCGCATGGTCAGCAGCTCCTTGTCCGTGGCCTTCTTGCCCTCGGGAATCATCAGTTTGCCCTTCTGGTCGTAGATGGGGCCCACGAAGATGTTGTCCGTTCCCTCCACCAGCAACTTTTTCTGGGCCAGCACCTTCTGGCGCACCGCTTCGGGCACCGAGGCGTTGAAGTCGGTCAGTGCGATGTTGTTCTTGTCGAACCCGCCCCAGTAGGGGGTTGGTTTCCAGGTGCCGGCCTGAACCTGCTTGACCACTTCCACGAAGTAGGGGCCCCAGTTCCAGATGGGCGACACCAGCACGCACTTGGCGCCGTATTTGGCGGCGTCGGCCCCGTAGCCGATGGCCGGCACACCCTTGGCGCAGGCCGCCAGACTACTGTCCGGGGTGTCGGCCATCTGGCGGATGAGGTCGTGCTTGCGGCTGATGAGGGTCTCGGCCAGCGTGGTCTCGTTGATGGGGTCACGCCAGGCCTTGAGCCACACCACGGTGTTGACGTTGTTGGGGTCGAACTTGTGGCCGGCCTCCTTGAGGCCCTTGATCAGGCCGATGGTGAAGGCGTTGATGCCGCGGATGGGCTCCGGGATGGGGTTGGTGGCCACGGTGCCCACGTTTTTAAAGCCCATCAACCCGGCGAGGTAACCGGACAGGAATTCACCCTGGTACATGCGGGCGAAGTAGTTGCCCATGTTGGGGGCCGTCTTGTAGCCCGAGCAGTGCTCGAAGACCGTCTTGGGAAAGTCTTTGGCCACCATCAGCATGGGGTCCATATGCTCGAAGGTGGTGCCGAAGATGATGTCGTAGCCCTTACGAGCGTAGTCGCGAATGACGCGCTCGGCATCGGCGGCGAGCACCTTTTCGGTGTAACTCACCTCCACCTGGTCGCCCATCTGCTCCTTGAGGTACTCGATGCCGTTGTAGGCGGCCGTGGTCCACCCCATGTCGTCGATGGTCCACAACAGGGCGAAAGCCACCTTGATCTTCTTGGCGGCCGCATTTCCGGCCGGGGCCAGTATCAGGGATACGGCCAGCATCAGTGCCACCAGGACAACCGTTCGTCTGCTGTTCATTAAAACCCCTCCTTTGCTGATAAAAAATTTAAATGATATTTTTATCGTTGCGGCAATCGCGCGAACCGGTCAAGCTGGTACCCAAAGGCCAGCCGTGGATGGGCACCATGTAAACAAAAAAATTTTCTTATCCATCCACGTGGCCAAGTCAAGAAAGATTTGGCAATTAATTTTTCCGGTGAATCATTTCGGGCCTATCCAAACAAATGCATCAATATCCGCCCGATGCTATATTGCATTGCCCCCAGGCTCTAACGCCCGAAGGCCATCGTCATGGCTTTGAGGGGCTATCGGCGGTGATTGGTTCGCTCGGTTTTTTGTGGACGACTTTGTGGATATAGATTTCGACACGCCGGTTGAGTTGGCGGCCCTCGGGATTATCCGACCCGTCTTTGTGGGTGTTGGGGGCAACAGGCTGGGATTCACCGTGGGCATAGGTGGTGATACGCTTTTCAGGGATGCCGTGCCGGACAAGCCATGCTTTGACAGCATTGACACGCCGTTGGGAAAGCCGCATGTTGTAGGCATCCGTCCCTTTGGCATCCGTGTGGCCATGCAATTGAAAAGGCATACCCGTATAGCGACCCGTCAATGCCTGGTAAACCTCCTCGAGAGCCCGCTGCGCATCAGGACGGATGTTTGACTTGTCGAAATCGAATAGGACATCCGAGGCCAAGGTGATCACGACCCATTGTTCGTTTTCCCGGACACTAGTATTCGGATGGCTAATTTCCGGGATGGAGACTTCTGGGATATCCGGCGCCTTGGGAATGATGGCCTTTGGGATAATGGCCTTTGGGATAATGGCTTTCGGAATATCAACCTCTGGAATGTCAACCTCTGGAATGTCAACTTTTGGAATCCAGCTTGAGCCACCTTGGCCGCTATTTGCCGGTAAAGGCATAAGCAGTAACAGCATCGCAACGACGATCAAACGTAACATACAGTCCTTCATGATTAACCTCCCTTCTGGTGAAACCAAGCAGCTTGTTACGGGTATGGAGAGGACATTAATGGGGCCCGGCCTCATCCCTCGAAGCGGTCTCTGAGATAGGCTTCCCACTCCATGGGGAGGAGCTGTTTTTTCTTGGTGTTGCAGGTTTTGCAGGCCGGGATGACATTGCCCTTGGTGCTGCGGCCGCCGCGGGAGAGCGGGACGATGTGGTCCATGGTCAGCTCACGGGGCGGGGTGGGCCGGCCGCAGTAGCCGCAGACGCCCTTGGCGAGCTTGCGCTTCCACCACTGGGAGGCGCGCAGTTCGCGGGCCTTGGCGCGTTCGCGCCGGATGGCGGCATCGTCCAGGTCGTAGGCATAGGGTTGCATCAGGTGTTTTTTCTTTCCAAAACAGGCTTGTACGGCTCGCGGCCGGTGTTTATGTCGGTATTGTTGTGCATTCAGCGCCGGAGATCTTCAATCCAGCGGCGGATCTCGGCGTTGAGCAGCTGGTAGAAAGCCGCCGATCCGCCCAAGCCCTCGCGGCCGAAGAAATAGTTGATTTCCAGCAGCAGGGGTTTGGGCTCGTTTTGTGGAAAAATGACGTCGAATCCGCCCAGGTTGATGCCGGTTTTGGCACAAAAGGTGTCAATTTCCACTGTGGCCGCCTGCTGAAGAATTGGATCCAGGTTCCGCTGAATGTGCCCCCCCAGGGCCAGGCCGGCCAGGGGCTGGTGGTCATCGTCGGCCACACGCCAGTAGGTCAGGCGCTGGCGGCCGATGACGGTCACCCGCAGCACGCGGCCGCCGCAGGGCACGAAGCGCTGCACCAGCAGGCCGCTTTCCTGAACCCCTGGTGATTGTAGAACATCGAAAAGGCTGCGGTCAAGATCGGCGGCCGATCGCAGTGCGAAGATGGTGCGGCCCTCTCCGCCCCAGTCCAGTTTAATAAGGTAGGGAAACCCCAGCGGACCGGCGGGGTCCTGTTCGAGCCGCGAGCGAAAGGCGGGGACGTCGGCGATAATTTCGGTTTGCGGGTGCGGCGCGCGGTGTTTGCGGAACAGGCGGATCTGGCCGATCTTGCCGGGGAAGGCAAAGCGCGCATCGTAGTCGGGAAACACGTGCCGGCAGTTCTCACGGGCCATGCGGTAGAGATCGGGCGTGCAGCCCTGGGGCAGCACCACAGCATCCGCACGCCGGATAGCAGCCAGATCCTGGTGGTCCGGCGAACGGCCGGCGCAGATGCGGTTTTCGTCGGTGACCACGCAGGGGTGAAAGGAGAGGATCATTCGTACCCGAAGCGGCGCAGGGCGCGGGTGTCGCGGCTCCAGTTTTTCTGCACGCGCACGAAGAGCTTGAGGTATACTTTGGCCTGCAACAGGCGCTGGATGTCGCGGCGTGCGGCCTGGCCGATTTCTTTTAGCTTGGCGCCGCCCTTGCCGATGATGATGCCCTTCTGGGAGTCGCGCTCCACGTGGATCTTGGCGTGGATCTCCACCAGGTTGCGGGTCTCGGAGCGCTCGAAGTGCTCGATGGTCACAGCGCTGGCGTAGGGGATCTCCTGGCCTGTGAGGCGAAAGACCTTTTCGCGGATCATTTCGGCCACGATGAAGCGCTGGGGCAGGTCGGTTAAGCTGTCCTCGGGATAAAAAGGCGGCCCCTGCGGCAGTAGCGAGACCATAACTTCCACGAGCCGGTCCACTTGGGTGCCGTCCAGGGCGCTGATGGGCACAATCTCGCGGAAGCGGCCGCGCTGCGCCCACTGGTCGATGAGCACCAGCAGGGCCCGCTTGTCGGGCAGACGGTCGATCTTGTTGATGGCCAGCACCGCGGGCAGGCCGGATTTTTTCAGGTGCGAGAGCACCAGCTTTTCGGCCTCGGGGTCGGGTTTGACGGCGTCGACCATGACCAGCACCAGGTCGGCCTCGCCCAGGGCCGTCAGCGCCGTGGCCACGATGCGCCGGTTGAGCTCGCCGCTGGGCCGGTGCACCCCGGGCGTGTCGATGAACACCAACTGGGCGTCGGGGCGGTGCAGGATGCCCAGGATGCGGTTGCGCGTGGTCTGGGGCCGCTTGGAGGTAATCGAGATCTTTTCGCCCAGCACGCGGTTGAGCAGCGTGGACTTGCCCACGTTGGGCGCGCCGGCGATGGCCACGAAGCCGGAGCGGAAGGGCGCTTTGGTTTCGGGTGTCTCAGTCATGGGCGGCCTCCCCTTTTTCATCGGCCGGGTTTTCCCCCACCAGTTCCCCGATGCGGCGCCACAGCACGTCTTTGCCCTGGCGCGTCTTGGAGGAAAACAGCAGCAGCTCTTCCGGGGCCAGCCCCAGGTCGGCGGCCACCTGGCGGTGGCGTGCGGCGGCCTTGGCGCGCGACAGCTTGTCGGCCTTGGTGAGCACCGCGATGCAGGGGCGCTGCCGGCGTTGGAACCAGTCCAGCAGGCGCCGTTCGTCGGGACCCGGCGTGCGCCGGATGTCCAGGATCAGCACCACGCCGCGCAGGTTGTCGCGCCGCGTGAGGTAGTTCTGCACCATGGGCTGCCAGGTTTTCTTGACGGCCGCCGGCACCTTGGCGTAGCCGTAGCCGGGAAGATCCGCAAACAGGAAGCGGTCGTTGATGCGAAAGAAATTGAGCAGCTGTGTGCGGCCCGGCGTGCCGCTGGTGCGCGCCAGGCGGCGCCGGTTGACCAGCACGTTGATCAGCGAGGACTTTCCCACGTTGGAGCGCCCCACGAAGGCGATTTCCGGCAGGTCGCCGGGGGGACACTGGTCCACGTTGGGGGCGCTTTTGACAAACTCGGCGGATTTGACGATCATCGGCTGTCCAGGTATCGTTCCAGGCGGATCAGTCCCTCGCGGATGTTGTCCATGGAGCTGGCGTAGGAAAAGCGCAGGTAGCCCTCGCCGTTGCTGCCGAAGTCGATGCCCGGGGTGACGCCCAGGTGGGCCTTTTCCAGGATGTCGAAAGCCAGCTTGTAGGAGTCGTCGGAGATGTGGCGCACGTTGGCGAAGACGTAAAAGGCCCCGGTGGGCTCCACGGTGATGCCCAACCCCAGCTCGCGCAGGCGCTTGACCATGAACCGCCGCCGCTCGTCGTAGGTTTCCTTCATGCGCCGCACGTCGTCGTGGGCCAGGGTCAGGGCGGTGATTCCGGCGCGCTGGATGACGGCATTGGCCGAAATGAAAAAGTTCTGCTGCACCTTCTGGATGGGACGGATGAATTCCGGCGGCGCAATGAGGTAGCCCAGGCGCAGGCCGGTCATGGCGTAGAGCTTGGAGAAGCCGTTTAAAACGAAGGCGCGCTCGGTGAATTCCAGGATCGAGCGCTCGCGGCCCTCGTAGACCAGTCCGTGGTAAATTTCGTCGGAAACGACCATGGGGCCCAGTTCGGTGATGGCACGCATGCGCTCGGCGGACAGCAGGTTGCCGGTGGGGTTGGAGGGCGAGTTGATGAAAATGGCCCGCGTGCGGGGCGTGATCTTCTTTTCGATGTCTTCCGGCCGCAGTTGGAACCCGTCTTCTTCGTAAACCGGCACCTCCACAACGCGGCCCTGCACGAAACGGATGAAGTTGGGGTAGCAGGCGTAGTGGGGGTTGGCGATGATGACCTCGTCGCCGGGCTCCAGCAGGGTCGAGAACAGCAGGAAGATGGCCGGCGAGGTGCCCGAGGTGACCACCACCTGCCCGGGGTCCACCGTTGCGCCGTAGCGCTCGCGGTAGTGGTCGCAGATGGCGCGGCGCAGCTCGATCATCCCCAGGCTGTGGGTGTAGTGGGTGTAGCCCTGCTCCAGGGCCCGGCACACCTCGGTCTTGACGCAGGCCGGCGTGTCGAAATCCGGTTCGCCCACTTCCAGGTGGATGATGTGGTGCCCCCGGGCCTCCAGTTCGCTGGCGCGCTCCAGCACGTCCATGACGATGAAGGAGCTCATTTCCTGTGTTCGCTTGGATATCATGGGCTTATACCACCTTGTTTAAGGGGTATTCAATGATGCCCTCGGCGCCGTTTTTCAGCAGCCTGGGGATCAGATCCCGCAACACGTGGGTTTCGGAGACCGTTTCCACCGAGAACCAGTCCGAGTTGTAGAGCGGCGCCACGGTGGGGGCGTTTAAGCTGGGCAGCAGACCGATAATGGTCTCCAGCTTGTCCTGGGGCACGTTCATCTTCAGGCCCACCAGTTTTTCGCCCAGCAGGGCGCCCTTGAGCAGCAGCGAGATCTGCTCGATCTTTTCGCGCTTGGCCGGGTTTTTCCAGGCCTCGTGGTTGACGATCAGCTGGGTGTTGGTCTGCATCAGCTCGTGGATGATGCGCAGGCCGTGGGCCTTAATGGTGCTGCCGGTTTCGGTGACCTCCACGATGGCGTCGGCGAGGCCCGAGACCACCTTGGCCTCGGTGGCGCCCCAGGAAAACTCGACTTCCACATCGATGTTGCGCTCGGCGAAGTAACGGCGGGTGTAGGAGACCAGCTCGGTGGCGATTTTTTTGCCCTGCAGGCCGGAGATGTCCTTCACCGGCGAGTCGAAAGGCACCGCCAGCACCCAGCGGGCCGGGCGCGCGCTGACCTTGGAGTAGACCAGGTCCTCCACCACGTGCACGTCTGACTGGTTCTCGGCGATCCAGTCCTTGCCGGTCAGGCCGGCGTCCAGGGTGCCGTTTTCCACGTAGCGGGACATCTCCTGGGCGCGGCAGATGGCGCACTCGATGCGATCGTCGTTGATCTCCGGAAAGTAACTGCGGCCGTTGACGTTGATCTTCCACCCCGAGCGCTTAAACAGCGCGATGGTGGCATTCTGCAGGCTCCCCTTGGGAATGCCCAGCTTAAGCATGTCGTTCATCTACTTGTAAACCTCCCTGGGATCGAAAACCGGCTCGCCGACCGTCTCCAGGCGGCCGTCTCGTACGCGCCGGTAAAAGCAGCTGCGGTAGCCGGTGTGGCAGGCGGCGCCGCCTACCTGATCCACCTTAAGCAGCACGGTGTCGTCGTCGCAGTCCACCCGGATCTCCATGACCCGCTGCACGTGGCCGGACGTCATGCCCTTGACCCACAGCGTATTGCGCGTGCGGCTGTAAAAAGTGGCCCTGCCGGTCTCCAGCGTGGCCTGCCATGCCTCGCGGTTCATGAAACCCAGCATCAGCACCTCGCCGCTGCGATAATCCTGCACCACGGCCGGCAGCAGGCCCCCCATTTTCTCAAAATCAAGTTCAATCATGGCAACCCTCACAGTTCAAAAACGATAAATCTATATTACCATTACAATGTTGTCAAACCGTAATTATTGCATTATGATTGGTCTGAATTGTGTCATCGGGTATCGGCGGCCGGCTCCCGGCCGCGGGATTTCCTCTATTTAAAGATTTGATACGATTGTGCGGATAGGTTCCTTTGGGGGTTTTTCCGCGGCGACCAGGGGTATGCAAACCGCAATGCCCGTCGCCGTGGCCTGAGGAAACATTGCACACGGGTGTGGCTGTATGGCAAAAAACAGTGATCAAAACCGGAAGACCCGTCGCAAGAGGGGCGGTTTTTTTATTTTTTTCAAATGGATGACGATCCTCGGCCTGGTGGGCGTGTTGCTGGGGGCCGGAGCGCTGGCGGCGCTCTACATGTATCTGAGCGCCGACCTGCCGCGCATCGCATCGCTCAAGGACTACAAGCCGCCGGTGATCACCACGGTTTACGCCGACGACGGCCGCAAGATCGCCGAATTTTTCAAGGAGCGGCGCATCGTCATCCCGCTGTCCAGGATGCCCGACATGCTCAAGCAGGCCTTCATCTCGGCGGAGGATGCGCGCTTTTACAAGCACCAGGGCATCGACCTGATCAGCATCGTGCGCGCCTTTTTCAAGAACGTCGAGGCCGGCGCCATCGTCCAGGGCGGCAGCACCATCACGCAACAGGTGGCCAAGACCTTTTTCCTGACCCCCGAACGCAGCTACCAGCGCAAGATCAAGGAGGCCATCCTGGCCTACCGCATCGACAAGCGCCTGAGTAAGGACGAGATCCTGTACCTCTACCTCAACCAGATCTACCTGGGACACGGCGCCTACGGTGTGGAGGCTGCGGCGGAAAATTATTTCGGAAAGCACGCCGATGAGTTGAACCTGGCCGAGTGCGCCGTGTTGGCCGGCCTGCCCCAGGCGCCCAGCCGTTACTCGCCCTTCTCCCACCCCGAGCGCGCCAAGCAGCGCCAGATCTATGTGCTCAACCGCATGGTGGAAGAGGGCTACATCACGAGGGCCCAGGCCGACGATGCCATATCCCGACAACTGGACATCAAGTCCCGCCGCAACTGGTACATCGAAAAAGTGCCTTTTTACACCGAGTACGTTCGCCAGTACGTGATCAAGAAATACGGCGAAGAGGCCCTCACCACCGGCGGCCTGAAGATCTACGCGGCCGTCAACATCGACATGCAGCACATCGCCCGCCAGGAGATTCTCAAGGGGCTCAAGGCACTGGACAAGCGCCAGGGATACCGCGGTCCGCTGCGGCACTTGAAAAAAGAGCAGATCGAGGCCTTTGCGGCCCACCAGCAGCAGTCTTTGGCCGCCGATCCGCCGGCCCCCGGGCGCACGCTGGAGGCCGTGGTGGTGGCCGTGGACGACCGTGGCGGGAAAGTGGTGGTGCGCATGGGCGACAGCCGCGGCGTCATCGCCTTCGAGACCATGCGCTGGGCGCGCAAGCCCAACCCGGCCGTGGCCTATTACCGGGCACGGGCGCGGCGGCCTTCCGACGTGCTGCGCAGCGGCGACGTGATCCTGGTTTCGGTCAAGGAGAAAATGAAGGGCCGCAATGCCTGGAAGGTCACGCTGGAACAGACCCCCAAGGCCCAGGCGGCCCTGGTCTGCATGGAGGTTGAGAGCGGGCAGATCAAGGCCATGGTGGGCGGCCGCGATTTCCGGCAGAGCCAGTTCAACCGCGCCGTGCAGTCGCGCCGCCAGCCCGGATCGGCCTTTAAGCCCATCATCTACGCCGCCGCCCTGGACAAGGGCTACACGCCGGCCACGGTGATCATCGACTCGCCCATCGTCTACTACGAAAAGGGCATGGAGCGCACCTGGAAGCCCAAGAACTACGAGAAGAAGTTTCACGGCCCCACCATGTTCCGGCGGGCGCTGGAGAAATCCTTCAACGTGGTCACCGTCAAAATCCTCAAGGACATCGGCATCGACTACACCATCGGCTACGCCCGGAAGCTGGGTATCACCTCCAACCTGGCCCACAACCTCTCCATCGCCCTGGGCTCCTCGGGCGTTTCACTGCTGGAACTGGTGGAGGCCTACGGGGTTTTCGCCAACCTGGGCTACCGCGTCAAGCCGGTGTTTATCACCCGCATCGAGGATCGTGACGGCAACATCCTGGAAGAGGGCGACCCCCAGCGGGAGAAGGTCATCGACAAGAGTACGGCCTACATCATGACCAACCTGCTGCAGGGCGTCGTCAAGCACGGCACCGGCTGGCGCGTCAAGGCGCTCAAGCGGCCGGCGGCCGGAAAGACCGGCACCACCAACAACCTCAACGACGCCTGGTTCATGGGGTACACGCCGCGTTACGTCACCGGGGTATGGGTGGGCTTCGACAACAGCCGCTCCCTGGGCAAAGGCGAAACCGGCTCGCGGGCCGCCAGCCCCATCTGGCTGGGTTTCATGCAGCGGGTGCTCAAGGGCAAACCCGTGCGCGTTTTCCAGGTGCCCGAGGGGGTGGTGTTCGCCAAGATCGACGCCGACACAGGGCTGCTGCCGGTGGCGCAGTCCAAGAACACCTTTTTCGAGTGCTTCAAGGAGGGCACCGAGCCCACCGAGTACACCCGCAAGCCCGGCACCTACAACGAGCCTGACCAGCTGTTCAAGCGGGGGATATAACAGGCTGTGCAATCAGGCCTGATCCCCGTAGGGGCGTAAAACCCTTCCGCCCACCACCA